>JAFEFZ010000016.1 GCA_018240325.1 Pseudomonadota bacterium | reverse complement strand
GGCCCTGCGGCTGCCCCGCGGCGGCGGCAGGCGGGCGGCTCGCGCCGTCACGCGCGCAGCCGCCCCTGCACCGCCGCCGCCAGGCCGGCCAGCGGCAGCTTCACGGCCTCGGGCTCCTGCCGGCCCTGGACTTCGGCCATTCCGTCCTTCAGGCCACGCTCGGACAGCACCACGCGCTGCGGGATGCCTATCAGCTCCCAGTCGGCGAACATCGCGCCCGGGCGTTCGCCGCGGTCGTCGAGCAGCACGTCGACGCCGAGCGCGGCGAGCTCGTCGTGCAGCCGGTCGGCGGCATCGCGCACCGCGGGCACGCGGTCGTAGCCGATCGGGCAGACCACCACGGTGAAGGGCGCGATCGCGTCGGGCCAGACGATGCCGCGCGCATCGTGCCCCTGCTCGATCGCGGCGCCGAGGATGCGGGTCACGCCGATGCCGTAGCAGCCCATCTCGAACAACTGCGGCTTGCCGGTCTCGTCCAGGAAGCTGGCGTTCATCGCCCGGCTGTACTTGGTGCCGAGGTAGAACACGTGGCCGACTTCGATGCCGCGCTGAATCGCCAGGGTGCCGTGGCCGTCGGGCGACGGGTCGCCGGCGACCACGTTGCGGATGTCGGCGACGAGGTCGGGCTCGGGCAGGTCGCGACCCCAGTTGGCGCCGGTGAAGTGGAAGTCGGCCTCGTTGGCGCCGCAGACGAAGTCGCTCATGTTGACGACGGTGCGGTCGGCCACGATCCTGACCGGCCGCGTGGTGCCGATCGGCCCCAGGTAGCCCGGCTGGCAGCCGAAGTGCGATTCGATCTCGGCGACGGTGGCGAAGCGGAAGCCGCCGCGCAGGCCTTCGATCTTGCCGGCCTTGACTTCATTGAGCTCGTGGTCGCCGCGCACCAGCAGCAGCCACACCGTGGTGGCGACGATATCGCCGGCGGCGTTGCGCTCGTCGGTGGCCAGCACCAGCGACTTGACCGTCTGCGCCAGCGGCAGCCCGAGCAGCTCGGCCACCTCGGCGCAGGTGCTGCGGTCGGGCGTGGGCGTCTTGGCCAGCAGGTGCCGCGGCGCATGGCGATGCGCGATCAGCGGCAGCGCCTCGGCCAGCTCGATGTTGGCGGCGTAGTCGCTGCCGGTGGCGTACACCAGCGCATCTTCGCCGGTGTCGGCGATCACCTGGAACTCGTGCGACGCATCGCCGCCGATCGCGCCGGTGTCGGCTGCGACGGCGCGGTACTTCAGCCCGAAGCGGTCGAAGATGCGGCAGTAGGCGTCGTACATCGCCTGGTAGCTGCGCAACGCGCCGGCCTGGTCTCGGTCGAAGGAGTAGGCATCCTTCATCGTGAACTCGCGGCCGCGCATGATGCCGAAGCGCGGCCGGCGCTCGTCGCGGAACTTGGTCTGGATGTGATAGAAGTTCTTCGGCAGTTGCTTGTAGCTGCGCAGCTCCTGGCGGGCGATGTCGGTGATCACCTCTTCGCTGGTCGGCTGGATCACGAAGTCGCGCCCGTGGCGATCCTTCACGCGCAGCAGTTCCGGCCCGTAGGCCTGGAAGCGGCCCGACTCCACCCACAGCTCGGCCGGCTGCACCACCGGCATCAGCAGTTCAACCGCGCCGGCGCGGTTCATCTCGTCGCGGATGATCGCCTCGACCTTGCGGATCACGCGCAAGCCCATCGGCAGGTAGTTGTAGATGCCGGCGCCGAGGCGCTTGATCAGGCCTGCGCGCAGCATCAGCCGGTGGCTGACCACCTCGGCGTCGGCGGGGGCTTCCTTCTGGGTGGAGACGAAGAACTGGCTGGCCTTCATGGGCAAAGCGGCGCGACACCGGCGTCAAGGGCCGGCATCGGCAGGGCTGGAGGTCGCGGGCATGGCACGCGCGCGGTGCCGATGCAATAATGATTCCAAGGTAGAAATCGGGGGTCGATTATGCTCGACCGAGATGGATTCAGGCCCAACGTCGGCGTCATACTGCTCAATTCGCGCAATCAGGTTTTCTGGGGCAAGCGGCTGCGGACCCATTCGTGGCAGTTTCCGCAGGGCGGCATCAAGCACGGCGAAACGCCGGTGCAGGCGATGTTCCGCGAACTGCACGAAGAAGTCGGCCTGAGGCCGGAGCACGTGCAGATCATCGCGCGCACGCGCGACTGGCTGCGCTACGAGGTGCCCGAGCACTTCATCCGCAAGGAGTCGCGCGGCCACTACCGCGGCCAGAAGCAGATCTGGTTCCTGCTGCGGCTGATCGGGCGCGACAGCGACATGAACCTGCGGGCGACCGATCACCCCGAGTTCGACGCCTGGCGCTGGAACGAGTACTGGGTGCCGCTGGAGGTGGTGATCGAGTTCAAGCGCGGCGTCTACGAGCGCGCATTGACCGAACTCGCGCGCTTCCTGCCGCGCACCCAGCCGCACAACCGCTACCTGCGCAGCGGCATGCGGCCGCGCCGGCACGATCACGAGTCGATGGCGCAACCCTGTGGCGGCACGATGCGGCCCGACAGCGCGATGCCGGCAGCCGATCCGGCCGTCGACGAGCGCTGAGGCGCCGGCGGCCGCACCGCGGGGCTCGCGCTTCAGGCGAGCACCAGGTTCGTGCGGTGGATCAGTTCGGGCTCGTTGACGTAGCCCAGCGCCGCCTCGATCTGCGACGAGGGTCGCCGTGCGATCAGGCGTGACTCGGCGCTCGAGTAGTTGGCCAGCCCGCGCGCCAGCTCCACGCCGACCAGGGTGCGCACCGCGATCACGTCGCCGCGGCTGAATTCGCCCTGCACCTCGACCACGCCGATCGGCAGCAGGCTCTTGCCGGCGCCGCGCAGCTTGGCCGCCGCGCCGTCGTCGACCACGACCGCGCCGCGCAGCTGCAGGTGGTCGACCATCCACTGCTTTCGCGCCGCGAGCTTGGGCGTGCCCGCGAGCAGCACGGTGCCGATCGACTCGCCGGCGGCCAGGCGCAGCAGCACGTCGGGCTCGCGGCCCCAGGCGATCACCGTGCTCGCGCCGCTGCCCGCGGCGCGCTTGGCGGCCAGCACCTTGGTGATCATGCCGCCGCGGCCGATCGTGCTGCCGGCGCCGCCGGCCATCTGCTCGAGCGTCGGGTCGCCGGCAGCCGCCTCGTCGATGAAGCGCGCGGCCGGATCCTTGCGCGGGTCGGCCGCGTACAGGCCGCGCTGGTCGGTCAGGATGATCAGCGCGTCAGCCTCGACCAGGTTCGCCACCAGCGCGCCGAGCGTGTCGTTGTCGCCGAACTTGATCTCGTCGTTGACCACGGTGTCGTTCTCGTTGATCACCGGGATCACCTGGCGCTCGAGCAGCGTCAGCAGCGTCGAGCGCGCGTTCAGGTAGCGCTCGCGGTCGGCCAGGTCGGCGTGGGTCAGCAGCACCTGCGCGCTCGTCAGGCCGTGCTCGCGCAACCGGGTCTCGTACATCTGCGCCAGGCCCATCTGCCCGACGGCGGCGGCGGCCTGCAGCTCGTGCAGCTGCTTCGGGCGCCGGCGCATGCCCAGGCGCTTCATGCCTTCGGCCACTGCGCCGCTGGACACCATCACCAGTTCGCGGCCCTGCGCGGCCAGCGTCGCCAGTTGACGGCACCAGTTGCCGATCGCGGCTGCGTCGATGCCGCGGCCTTCGTCGGTGACCAGGCTCGAGCCGACCTTGACGACGATGCGCCGCGCCTGGCGCAAGGCTTCAGCCATGCCCGGCCCCGCCGATCGCTTCGCCCCGGTCGAAGCGCGGATCGGGCTCGGGCACCGGCGCCTGATGCCGCGCGACCTCGGCCCAGGTGGCGTGCAGCAGCGGCTGCAGCCCTTCGCGCGCGAGCGCCGACACCGCGAAGACCGGGCCCTTCCAGCGCAGCCGACGCACGAATTCGGCGACCCTGCGTTCGCGCTCGCCGTCCGGGATCAGGTCGACCTTGTTCAGCACCAGCCAGCGCGGCTTGGCGTGCAGCGCCGGGTCGTACTTCTTGAGCTCGGCGACGATCGCGCGCGCCTGCTTCACCGGATCGACCGCGTCGTCGAAGGGCGCCAGGTCGACCACGTGCCACAGCAGCCGGGTGCGCTGCAGGTGGCGCAGGAAATGGTGGCCGAGGCCGGCGCCTTCGGCCGCGCCTTCGATCAGGCCCGGGATGTCGGCCACGACGAAGCTGCGCTCCGGCCCGACGCGCACCACGCCCAGGTTCGGATGCAGCGTGGTGAACGGGTAGTCGGCGATCTTCGGCCGCGCGTTGGAGATCGCGGCGATCAGCGTGGACTTGCCCGCGTTGGGCTGGCCGAGCAGGCCGACGTCGGCCAGCACGCGCAGCTCCAGCCGCAGCCGCCGCTGCTCGCCGGGCCAGCCCGGCGTCTTCTGCCGCGGCGCGCGGTTGGTGCTCGACTTGAAGTGCAGGTTGCCGAAGCCGCCGTCGCCGCCCTTGCACAGCAGCACCGGCCGATCGGGCTCGAGCAGTTCGGCCACCTGCTCGCCGGTGTCGAGATCGGTGACGATCGTGCCGACCGGCATGCGCAGCACGATGTCCGGCCCGGCGGCGCCGTTGCAATCGGCGCCGCGACCGGATTCGCCGTTGCGCGCGACATGCCGGCGGGCGTAGCGGTAGTCGATCAGGGTGTTCAGATTGCGGTCGGCCACCGCACGCACGCTGCCGCCGCGGCCGCCGTCGCCGCCGTCCGGGCCGCCGAAGGGTATGAACTTCTCGCGCCTGAAGCTCGCGCAGCCGGCACCGCCGTGGCCGGCGGCGGCCTCGATCACGGCTTCATCGACGAACTTCATGGCTGGATCGGCCCGACGGCAGCGCGCACCCCGAAAACAACGAAGCCCCGGCACGCCGGGGCTTCGATCCCGACGCCGGCAGCGATCAGGCCGGGACGACCGAAACCGTGGGCCGGTTCAGCGCACCGCGGACGTCGAAGTCGACCCGGCCGTCGACCAGCGCGAACAGCGTGTGGTCACGCCCCATGCCGACGTTGCGGCCTGCATGGAACTGCGTGCCGCGCTGGCGCACGATGATCCCGCCGGCGCTGATCTGCTGGCCGCCGTAGACCTTGACGCCGAGCATCTTCGGCTTCGAATCGCGGCCGTTGCGCGTGGAGCCGCCGCCCTTTTTCTGTGCCATGGTGCAATCCTCTGGTGTTGCGCTGGGCGCGGTCTCAGCCGTTGACCGCGCTGATCTGCAGCTCGGTGTAGCCCTGACGGTGGCCGGCCTGCTTGCGATAGTGCTTGCGCCGGCGCATCTTGAAGATGCGCAGCTTGGGGTGCCGCCCGTGGGCGACCACGGTGGCCGTCACGCTCGCACCGCCGACCAGCGGGGTGCCGACTTTCAGATCGGCCCCGCTGCCCACGGCCAGCACCTGGTCGATCACGATTTCCTGGCCGACCTCGGCCGCGAGCAGTTCGACCTTGACCTTCTCGCCGGCTGCAACCTTGTATTGCTTGCCGCCGGTGCTGATGACCGCGTACATGACCGTCCTTTACTCTTGGTTCGCCGGGAGCGCCGCACCCGCGTGCCGCACGATCGACAACCCTGCCGACCCGCCGCCGCGGGCAGCCGAGGCTGCCCCTGTGCACCCCGCAACGCCGCCCTGCGGGCGCGGTCACGTTGGGCGCAGAATCTGGAATTCTAGCATGCGCGCGTTGCGCGCTCGAAGGATGCGTACGCGGGCTTCGCGGCAGGCTGCGCGCGCATCGAAGCATGCGCCGCCGGCGCGGCTGCGGCCCCGGGCGCGATTCCTATAATCCCCGACCTGCCCAGCCACCCCTTGCGACGTGCTCTTGCCCCCTGCCGCCACCGCGCCGCGCACCGATCCGATGGCGCCGGCCATGCAGAAGGTGGACGAGGTGATCCGCGTCCGGCTGGCATCGCGCGTGGCGCTGATCGATCAGATCTCGCACTACATCATCAGCGCCGGCGGCAAGCGCATCCGCCCGCGCCTGGTGCTGCTGTTCGCCGAGGCGCTGGGCTTCGAAGGCCCCGAGCGCTACGAGCTCGCGGCGATCGTCGAGTTCATCCACACCGCGACGCTGCTGCACGACGACGTCGTCGACGAATCGTCGCTGCGCCGCGGGCGGCAGACCGCCAACGCGATGTTCGGCAACGCGGCCAGCGTGCTGGTCGGCGACTTCCTGTATTCGCGCGCCTTCCAGATGATGGTCTCGGTCAACCGCATGCGCGTGCTCGACGTGCTGGCCGATGCGACCAATGTCATCGCCGAGGGCGAGGTGCTGCAGCTGATGAACATCCACGACGCCGATCTGGCGGTGGCCGACTACCTGCAGGTGATCCGCTACAAGACCGCCAAGCTGTTCGAGGCCAGCGCGCGGCTCGGGGCGGTGATCGGCGGAGCCGCGCCGGATCTGGAGGAATGCTGCGCGGACTTCGGGCGCTCGCTCGGCACCGCGTTCCAGCTCGTCGACGACCTGCTCGACTACGAGGGCGACCCGCACGCGCTCGGCAAGAACGTCGGCGACGACCTGCGCGAGGGCAAGCCGACGCTGCCGCTGCTGATCGCGATGGAGCGCGGCAACGATGCCGAGCGTGCGTTGATCCGCCACGCGATCGAGCACGGCGAAGTGCAGGGGCTGAACCAGATCGTCGACGTGGTGCGGCGCACCGGCGCGATCGAGGCGACCCGGGCCATGGCCGAGGTCGAGGCCGAGCAGGCGCGAACCTGCCTGCAGCGGCTGCCGCGGTCGGCGGCGCGCGAGGCCCTGCTAGAATTGTGTGTTCGGTCGGTCCACCGTTCGTTCTGAACGGCTCCCGGCCAGCACGTGCAGATGCACGGCACCTCGGGGTGTAGCTTAGCCTGGTAGAGCGCTACGTTCGGGACGTAGAGGCCGGAGGTTCGAATCCTCTCACCCCGACCAGGTTTTCCTTGCGGGTGCACGGGCCTGGCGCTTCCGGTGCATCCGGCCCCGCAGCGTCGACGGGGCGCGGCGCCGTCGCCCACCGTGCAACCTGCACCAGCCATGCGAGCGCGAGCAATGCGGCCAGGCCGGTGAGCCAACGGCCCAGGCGCTGCTGGTCGTCCAGCAGATAGGCATTGCACAGGCGCAGCGGCGCGTCGATGTAGAGCTGGCCGGCCACCACGGTCATCGGCAACACGTTGCCCAGGAAGAAGCCCTGCACCACCCGCCCGGCCGCGCGCCACGACAGCCGCAGCGCAGCGCCTGCGAGCAGCAGCGCGGCGCACTTGGCGGCTTCGACCGCAGGGTCACGCAGCGCCAGGTCGAGCAGGCGCGGCACCATCAGCACGGCCAGCACCACACCCGCGAGCACCAGGCCCGTGATGCCGTGGGCGTTCCAGCGCGCCAGCGCGGCCCGCGCTCGCT
>JAFEFZ010000169.1 GCA_018240325.1 Pseudomonadota bacterium | reverse complement strand
CTGCGCGCCGGGCGTCATGTCGGCGCACCATCGCGCGGCGGTTGCGGGCCCGGCGCGGCCGGTGTGGCCGAGCGCAGCGCGCTGCCGGCCGCCGCAGACACGCTGCGCAGGTTGAGGTCGATCCGGTTGAACGGGATCTCGACCCCGGCCTCGTTCAACGCCTGCAGCACGCGCGTGCGCAGCTCGCTGCCGACGATCACCGAGCGGTCGAAGTCGCGCGTCCACGCGCGCAGCACGAAGTCCAGCGAACTGTTGCCGTAGCCGACGAACAGCGCGATCGGCTGCGGCTCATGCATCACCCCCGGCGTCTGGCGCGCCGTCTCGACCAGCAGCGCCAGGATGCGCGGCGGATCCGACCCGTAGGCCACCCCGACGGCCACTTCGATGCGGCGGCGGCGGTCCAGCAGCGTCCAGTTGGTGATGTTGGCCGCCGTCAGCGTGCCGTTGGGCACGACGACGTCGGCGCCGTCGAAGGTGCGGATGATGGTCGCGCGCATGCCAATCTCGCGCACCTCGCCCGACACGCCCGCCAGGTCGACGGCATCGCCGGGGCGGATCGGCCGCTCGAACATCAGCACCAGCCCGGCGACGAAGTTGGTGACGATGTTCTGCAGGCCCAGGCCAATGCCCACGCCGAGCGCGCCGAACACGATCGCCAGCTGGCCGACCTCGAAGCCCGTGGCCGACAACGCCACCAGGAAGCCCAGCAGCAGGATGCCGTAGTAGGCAAGCGACGCGACGCTGTTGCCGACGCCGCGCGGCAGCGTTTCGCGGTCGAGCAGGTAGTCGCGCAGCAGCAGCCGCGTGACGCGCGCGACGCCGATCGCCACCAGCACCGACAGCGCGAAGACGAACACGTGGCCCAGGCTGATCGAGATCGCGCCGAAACGGAACGCGTGCGAGAACAGATCCTCGGCGGCGGCGCGCACCGGCCGCAGCACGCGGAACACGTCCAGCGTGTAGACGGCCCAGCCGATGAACGCGGCCACGGCCAGCGTGCGTGCCGCCAGACGTGTCAGTTCCGCGCCGTGGTCGCGCTGCCAGGCGTGGCGCGCGACGGCCGGCAACTGCTGCACCAGCTTCAGCAGCGCAACCGCGATCACGACGCCGGCGTGCATCAGCAGTGCGAAGTAGCTGCTGTCGATCACGCCCGCGACCAGCATCTCGGCGAGCGAGACGTTGCCGAGCAGGTTGGCGACCGCGGCCACGAGCGCCAGCACGGCCGCGACCGCGGCAAACGCCCCCGCAGCGGGCGACGCCGGCGGCGCGTCCGGCGCGGCGCCGCGACGCCGCTGCCGCCGCAGCAGCCACACGCCCAGCGCCAGCATCAGCGCGGCGAGGCCGAGCTGGTACAGCCGGTACAGGTAGCTGCTGCCCATCAGGCCGAGGCCCAGGCGTTGCAGCAGGTACAGCGCTACGATCGCGACGAAGGGCGCACGCCCATAGCGCAGCAGGCTGCTCGGCGGCAGCAGCCGCAGCATCGGCACCAGCGCGACGAGCATCGCGATTTCGCGCGCGATCAGCGGCGCGCCGGTGCCGAAGGCCAGCGCCGCCAGCATCGACAGCAGCAGCCAGGCCGATACGGGGCGCGCCAGCACGCGCGCGGAGGCATCGTCGCCGCCCGCGATCCGCTGCGATGCCGGCACGACGCGGTTGCGCACCACCAGCCAGGCCAGCAGCACGAGCAGCAGCCCTTGGACCAGGCCGAGCGCCAGATGCTCGGCCGGGCCGTGTTCGCCGTACTCCCGCGCGAAGCGCAACTCGTCGCCCAGGCCCAGCCAGGCAGACTCGAACTCCCTGCCGGCGCCGGCCGCCTGCGCCGACCACAGCGGCGGCGCGTCGATGTGCAGCAGGCGGCGGTCGATCTCGGCGATCGTCGCGGTCACGTCGGCGCTGCCGGCCTGGATGCGCGACTCGACCACGCTCGCTCGCTGGCCGAGCTTGATCTGACGGGCCAGCATCGGCGCCAGCGCCTGCTCGGCGGCCTTCAGTTCGGCCAACATGGCCTCGGCGCGGCCGGCGAGTGCTGCCGGCAGCGCCGCGCCGCCGGTCGCGGCGCGCGTGGCTTCCCAATCGCGGCGGCGGGCGGCCAGCCGGGCCGCATCCTCGAGGTAGGGCGCGAACGCGGCCTGCATGTCCGCCTGCCAGGCGTCGAAGCGGCGCGCCTCGAAGGCCCATCGGCGCGCCAGGCTCTCCAGGCGGATCACCGGCAGCCGGCGCAGGTTCTGGCTGCGCTGTGCACGCAGCCGCTCGTCGACCAGCCGCCCGAGCGCGGCGAGCCGCTGCTCGAGCTGCACGACGGCCTCGGGGTCGCTGGTGCGGGCCGAGGCGAGTTCGGCGAGGCGATGGTCTTCCTCCGCACGCGCGGGCAGGTCGACCAGCACGATCGGTGCGGGCGCGCTCGCCGGCGCGGTGGGCGCCGCGGCCGCGCCGCGCTGGGCATGGGCGAGGTGGGCCGCCAGCACCAGGCCCAGGGCGACGGCTGCGGCCCGCCACCCGCACCGGCGGGGGCCGGCGGCACGCCTGCCGGCGGGGTGAGCGGGGTTGGGGTGTGGACGCATGAGCAGACCCGGGACGAGACGACCGCCGGGCCAGCAGCCGCCGTACGGCGGCACGCCGGCACATCGGCTGCGCGTGCCCTGCGGTGAGACCACGGATCGGCGTGGCCGCGTCGCCGGGCCCTGCTGCGGCATCGGCCCGCTGGCATGGCCGGGTTGGTTGCGCATCGTACAGGCCGGGCGGCGCAGCCCGCCCGAGCACGCCGCACAGGGTCTGCGTTCGCACCCGACCGAAGCCGCGCTGCGGTATTTGGTGACAAGCCGTTAGGCCCCGGGCGAAAGCCACGCAAATGCGCCCGCGGCGCACTGCGGCTGCGCCTAAGCTCGGCAGCCGTGGAATTCAACCTGCTCCTGCGCGACGTCGACGACGGCACGCAACCGTTCGAGGCGACGCTGATCGTGCAGCCGCCGGCTGCGACGGCTGCGACGGCTGCGGCGACTGCGGCGACTGCGGCGACTGCGGCGACTGCGGCGACTGCGGCGACTGCGGCGGCGGCGATTGCAGCGGCAGATTCGGCTACAGGTTCGCCCGCGAGTGTGGCGGCGGGTGCGGCAGCGGACGTGCCGGCAGGCGG
>JAFEFZ010000168.1 GCA_018240325.1 Pseudomonadota bacterium | reverse complement strand
CAGCGTCAGCGACAGCAGCAGCGAGCCGGCCATCGCGAAGGTGATGGTCAGCGCCATCGGCTTGAAGAGCTTGCCTTCCAGCCCGGTGAGCGAGAACAGCGGCAGGAAGACGACGATGATGATCAGGATCGCGAACGCGATCGGGTTCGCGACCTCGCGCGCGGCTTCGAGCACGAGGTGCGTGCGGTTCACCGGCCGGCCCGACGCGCGCGCGTGCGCCAGCAGCCGGAAGGCGTTTTCCACCATCACGATCGCGCCGTCGATCATCATGCCGATGCCGATGGCCAGCCCGGCCAGCGACATCAGGTTGGCCGACAGGCCCACCTGCTTCATCAGCACGAAGGCGAACAGCATCGCGATCGGCAGCGTGACGATGACGACGACGGCCGAGCGCAGTTCGCCGAGAAACAGGAACAGGATGATCGCCACCAGCACCGAGCCTTCGATCAGCGAGCGCTCGGCCGTGGCCAGCGCCTTGGCGACGATCTCGCTGCGGTCGTAGACCGCCTTCAGCTCGACCCCCTTGGGCAGCGCGGCCTGCGCCACCGCGAGCTTGGCCTTGACGCCTTCGACCACGGTGGCGGCGTTTTCGTTGACGCGCGCCAGCGCGATGCCGAGCACCGTCTCGCGGCCTTCGCGCGTGACCGCGCCGAAGCGCACCGCGGGTGCTTCCTTCACGTCGGCGACGTCGCGCACGTGGATGGGCGCGCCGCCGCGTTCGGCGACGACGATCGCGCCGATGTCCTCGGCATTGCCGACCAGCCCGAGCCCGCGCACCAGGACCTGCTCGGCGCCGATGTTCAGGTACTGGCCGCCGACTTGGCGGTTGTTGGCCGCCAGGCGCTCGATCACCTCCCTCATGCTCAGGCCGTACTTGACCAGCCGGCGCGGGTCGATCTGCACCTGGTACTGCTTTTCGTGGCCGCCCCAGGTGGTGACGTCGTCCACGCCCGGCGCGGTGCGCAGGATCGGGCGCACGGTCCAGTCGTGCAGCGTGCGCAGGTCCATCGCGCTGAGCTTGCCCTCGGCGTCCTCGATCGTGTACCAGAACACCTGGCCCAGCCCCGAGCTGTTGGGCCCGAGCACCGGCTCGCCGTAGCCCTGCGGCAGCCGCTCCTTCACCTCCTGCAACTTCTCGCCGACCAGCCGGCGCGCGAAGTAGATGTCGACCTCGTCCTTGAAGTAGACGGCGACGTAGGACAGGCCGAACAGCGACACCGAGCGCACGACCTCGACGCCGGGCAGGCCGGCCATCGCGCCTTCGATCGGCGCCGTCAGCAGCCGCTCGATGTCTTCGGCGGCGACGCCGGGCGACTCGGTGTAGATGTTCACCTGCACCGGCGTGACATCGGGGAAGGCATCGACCGGCACGGTGCGCAACGCGTGCAGCCCGAAGCCGACCAGCGCGGCGAAGGCCACCAGCACCAGCACTTTGTAGCGCAGTGCGGCATCGACGATGGCATTGAGCATGGTGCGGGCTCCCTCAATGGCCGTGGCCGAGCTGCGACTTGAGCTTGCGCGCCTTCAGCGCGTAGGCCCCCGCCACCACGACCTGCTCGCCGGCCTGGACGCCGCCCTTGAGCAGCGTGCGTCCGCCGAAGCGCTCGCCCGGGTCGACCTCGCGCGGCTCGTAGGCGCCGGCGTCGAACACGAACACGGTGGGCCGGCCCTCCAGCAGCACGATCGCCGCGTCGGGCAGCGAGATCGCCTGCGCCGCCTGGGCCGCCGTGCCGCCGGCCGCCTCGATCGCGGCGGTGGCGAACATCTCGGGCTTCAGGCGCCCGTCGGCATTGGCGACTTCGATGCGCGCGGGCACGGTGCGCGTGTCCTTGTCGAGCACGGCGCCGACGTAGCCGACGCGGCCGTCGAAGGTTTCGCCGGGGTACGCCGGCACGCCGAGCGTGGCGCGGGCACCGACCCGCACCTTGGCGAGCGCGGCTTCAGGCAGGTCGGCCTGGATCCACACGCGGCTCAGGTCGGCGATGGTGAACAGCGGCTCGCTCGGGCCGGCCAGGTCGCCGAGCGTGGCCTTCTTCGCGATCACCGTGCCGGCGAAGGGCGCCGTCAGCACGAAGCCCGACGTGCTGCCGCCCGCGCCCGGGCGGCCGCCGAGCAGGCGCAGCCGGTCCGCGGCGGCGCGCAGCGTGGCGGCTGCCTTGTCGCGCTCGGCCTGGGCACGCACGAAATCCTTGCGCGCAATGATCTCGTCGGCGGCGAGCAGCTTCGCGCGCTCGAGGTCGGCCTCGGCGATGCGCAGTTCGGCCTGCGCCTGCGCCCAGGCCGCGTGCGCCTCGCCGACCGCCACGCTGTCCAGCGTGGCCAGCACTTGCCCGGCGCGCACGCGCTCGCCCAACTTGGCCGGTGCCGCGGTGATGCGGCCTTCGATGCGCGGCGCGACGCGGGCCAGCCGGTCCGGGTCGGGCTGGATCGTCGCGGTGACCACCACGGTTGCAGCGGCGGCCTGCGTGCCGGCCGGCTCGACCCGGATGCCGGCGCGTTCGGCTTCGTCGCGGCTCAGCGCCAGCGCGTGCTCGCCTGCCTCGTGGTCTTCGTCCTTCTGCGCGCCCGCCTGTTCGGCGTGCTGCTCGCCGGCAGCAGCCCTGGCGTCGCCCTTGCTGCAGGCGGCGAGGGCGAGTGCGGCCGCAACCGCGGCGGCCAGGGCGGCCAGGCGCAGGCGGCCGGCGGGTGTCGTGGGGAGCGGGTTCATGGAGCGGATCCTTCCAGCGGCCAGCCGGCCGCCGTTTCGAGTTCGATGCGGGTCGCGTGGTACTCGGCGAGCGCGTCGTTGAATTCGCGTTCGGCGTCAATCGTCTGGCGGTCGACGAGCAATTGGTCGAGCAGGCCGATCTGGCCGGCCTGGCGCGACTTGGCGGCCAGTTGGCGGTTGTCGGCCGCGGCGGCCGCCATCGTCCGCTGCAGGCGCTCCACGCGCTCGCGCTGGCTGCCCAGCCGCAACCACAGCCGGCGCACCTGCGCCTCGGTGTCGCGCACCACGGCGGCGCGATCGATCTGCGCCTGCGCGGCGTCGCTCGAGGCCTGGCCGATCGCCGCATCGTTCTGCTTGAACAGCGGCAGCGGCAGCGACAGCGCGAGCGTGGCGAGGTTCTCGCGCGCGTTGCCGGCACCTTCGCGGCCGGCGAACAGGCCGAGCTTCAGGTCCGGGTAGCGTGCCGCGCGCTCGACGGCCAGGCGCGCGCGCGCCGCGTCCTCGCGGCCGCCCAGCGCGCGCAGCCGCGGTTGTGCCGCCATCGAATCGAGCAGGCGCTGCAGGTCGTAGCGCAACGCGGCCGGCGGGTCGAGCGTGCCGGCCACTTCAGGCAGCGCCGGCGCCGGCAGCTGCAGCACCGCGGCCAACTCGGCGCGCGCGTCGAGCAGCCGCTCGCGCGCGACGCCGTGTGCGTTGCGCGCGCGTTCCGCCTCGATGCGCGCCACGTTCGCGTCGAGCCGGGTGTCCTCGCCGGCGGCGCGGCGCTGGTCGATCGCCTGGGCCGTGCTGTCGAAGAGCTCGACGCCGCGCTGCTCGATCTGTTCGCGGCGCTTCGCCGCGAGCACCGCGCCATGGCGCAGCGCGGCTGCCGCGCCGGCCTGGCGGCGCGCGTCGTCGATCTCGGCCTGCAGTGCCTCGAGCGCGGCCTCGGCCGCATTGCGCCGGTGCGCCTGCTGGCCGCCGGTCTCGAAGACCTGGGCAATGCCGGCATTCCACTCGTGGGCGCTGCCGTCGGGCGACACGAAGCGGCGCCGGGTGCCTTCGGCCGCGAGTTCCGGGTTGTTGAACAGCAGCGCCCGCGCCTCGCGGCGTGTGCCTTCGGCGGCAGCCAGCTGCGCTTCGCGTGCGCGCACGGCGGGGTTTGCGGCCTGCGCCAGGCGCACCGCGTCGGCCAGGGTCAGCGGCGCGGCGCCCTGGGCGTGCGCAGTCGGGAAAACAGGGGTCGCCAGCACGCAGGCCAGCACCAGCCAGGGGAATCGCATCGGATCGTCCTCATGGTCTTGCGACAGGAGGCGAGCCGGGGCGGGGTCGGTGCGGTCAGGAGCGGTGCATGCCGAACTCGACGCCGCCGCCGGATCGCGCGGCAGCGGCAGAGTCGGTCCAGTCGGGACGTTCGGGTTCGGGCGGGATGTGCGAGTCCAGGCGCGGCATGGCGGCCATCGCGGGCGGCGGCGGCAGCAGCAGACCGATGCGGACGGCCGGCATCGGCACGGCGGCCGAAGCACCGAGATGACAGGCTTCGCAGTCGGCGTGGAACGCGGCCGAGGCGTCGGCATCGCCGCCGTGCGCCGGCGCCACCTTGCCGTCGGCCTGATGCCGATGCTCGTGGTGGCCGAAGTGCTTGTTCGTCTGCGTCCCGGCCTCGTGGCCGCAATAGGGAGCGGCCGCCGCCCAGACGAACTGGATCGGGGCCAGCAGCAAGAACAGGATCAACAGCCAGCGATGCACGGGCGGCATTCTAGGGGGGGCGTCGCGGGAGCCTGCCGCCGTCGCCGCGCACAGCCTTCGTGGGCCTGTGCCGCCTTCACCGCAGGCTCGGTGGAAGCGGCGAGGCCGGGCATGCAAGACCCGGCCTCGCGCCGCGCGAGCGGTCGCAACGGCGTGCGCATCGGTCGGCAGGCGGCTCCCGCGCGGCGCACCGCCGCCGCTCAAGTGGCGGGCGCTTCAGGCCGGCGTCGAGACGTTGACCATCCAGGGCGTTGCGAAGCGGTCGGTGACCATGCCGAAGCCGGGCGACCAGAAGGTCGCGTCGAACGGCATCGTCACCTGGCCGCCCTCGGCCAGCGCATCGAAGACGCGCCGGCCCTCGGCGACGCTGCCGACGCCGATCGAGACGTACAGGCCCTGCGGCTTCGCATAGCCGCCGCACGTCGCGTCGGCGCCGGGCATCGTGTCGGACGCCATCAGCGCCTGGTTGCCGATCTGCAGGTGCACGTGCATCACGCGCTGCTTGGCCGCATCAGGCAGCGCCGGCATGCCGGGCTGCGGCGGCATCTCGGCGAACGTCGATTGATGAACGACGGTGCCGCCGAACACCTTGGCGTAGAAGGCGAAGGCCTCGGCGCAATTGCCGTCGAAGTTGAGGTAGGGAACGAATTGCATGATCTCTCCTGGTTGAAGGCGGGGGGCGAAGAAAGCGCCCACCGGCCGTGTCGCGACGCGCGCGCCGGCGCTTGGCTCAGTGGTCGGCGCGCGCCTTCTCGATTGCCGCGATGTCGATCCTGCCCATCTCCATCATCGCCGCGAACGCGCGCTTGGCAGCGGCCGGGTCGGGATCGGCGATCGCCTGCAGCAGCGCGACCGGCGTGATCTGCCACGACACGCCCCACTTGTCCTTGCACCAGCCGCACTGGCTCTCCTGGCCGCCGTTGCCGACGATCGCGTTCCAGTAGCGGTCGGTCTCGGCCTGGTCGGCGGTCGCGATCTGGAACGAGAACGCCTCGCTGTGCTTGAACATCGGCCCGCCGTTGATCCCGACGCAGGGGATGCCGCGCACCGTGAACTCGACCGTCAGCACGTCGCCCTGCGTGCCCGACGGATAGTCGCCCGGCGCGCGGTAGACGGTGCCGACGCGCGAATCCGGAAAGGTCGCTGCGTAGAACCGCGCCGCCTCCTCGGCGTCGCGCTCGTACCAGAGGCAGATAGTGTTGGGATGGGTCATGGCGTGACTCCGGTGAGGGAACAGGGGATCGCGGCGCAGGCCGCAGGACCGCCGCAAACGGCCTCGGCGCCCATCTGACAACGCGATTGTGGACGCCGTACACTTATGATGAACGCCAAACCGCTCCGGGTTCGGATCCTGCGGCAAAACCAACAGAATCGGTCGGATATCGACGTGCCACCCTCTGCCCGCGACACCTACCGCCATGGCGACCTGCGCCGCGCGCTGCTCGGCGCGGCGGTCGACCTCGCGCGCGAGGGCGGCCCGCAGGCGATCGTGCTGCGCGAGGCGACACGCCGCGCGGGCGTCGCGCCAAACGCCGCGTACCGCCACTTCGCGAGCCACCGCGCGCTGTTCGATGCAGTGCGCGGCGTCGCGCTGGCCGAGGTCGCGCGCGCGATGGAGGCCGAACTCGCGCCGGCCGAGGCGCTGCCCGATCCGTCCGAACGGGCGCGCGCGATGCTCGCGGCCGTCGGCCGGGGCTATCTGGCCTTCGCGCAGCGCGAGACCGGGTTGTTCCGCACCGCGTTCTTCGGCGACGATGCGCGGGCCACCGATTGGCCGGACGACGCCCGGCCGGTGGGCGATACCGGCATGGGCCCGTTCCAGTTGCTGAGCCATGCACTCGATGCGATGGTGCAGGCGGGCGCGCTGGCGGCTGGGAGGAGGCCGGGCGCCGAGTACCTGGCCTGGTCGGCGGTGCACGGCCTGGCCCTGCTGTGTATCGAGGGGCCGCTGCGGCGCGCCGATGCCGCGCACCGGCTGCAGCTCGCCGCACGCCTGCTGCGCATGGTCGAAGTCGGGCTTTGATGCCGGGAGTGCCGCGAGCCGCAATGCGTCGCCGGCGGCCGAACGGCTCCGCCAGGTCCCACCAATGAAGCAATCCCGCCCAGCATCCGCGGCGCAGCAGCCGGGCCAGGCCGCAGCCCCGCCGTCGCCGGGACCCGGCAGCGCCTTCGAAGTGCTGCTGGCGTTCCTGCGGCTGGGCCTGACGTCCTTCGGCGGCCCGGTCGCGCACCTGGGCTACTTCCGCGCCGAGTTCGTCGAGCGTCGCCGCTGGCTCGACGACCGCAGCTTCACCGACCTGGTCGCGCTGTGCCAGTTCCTGCCCGGGCCGGCGAGCAGCCAGGTCGGCATCGCGCTGGGCATGCAGCGGGCCGGGTGGCTGGGCGCGCTCGCCGCGTGGTGCGGCTTCACGCTGCCGTCGGCGCTGGCGCTGATCGCCTTCGGCTGGGGCATCGCCGGGCATGGCGCGCTCGCGGCGTCGGGCGCGGTGCACGGGCTGAAGGTGGTCGCAGTGGCGGTGGTCGCGCAGGCGGTGTGGGGCATGGCGCGCACGCTGTGCCCGGACCGGCCGCGCGCGGCGCTCGCGATCGCGGCGGCGCTGCTGACGCTGGCGCTGCCGACAGCGCTGGGGCAGGTGGGCGCGATCGTCGTCGCCGGAATGGTGGGCTGGGCCTGGCTGAAGCTGCCGGCGCAGGCGCCGCTGGCGCATGTGGGCTGCGGCGTGTCGCGCCGGGCCGGCGTGGTGCTGCTGGGCCTGTTCTTCGGGCTGCTGGCAGGGCTGCCGCTGCTGCACGCACTGGCGCCGGCACCGTGGCTCGCGGT
>JAFEFZ010000167.1 GCA_018240325.1 Pseudomonadota bacterium | reverse complement strand
GCGGCGCATGTTGCGGAAGCTGCCGGTCGGGTGCAGCAGCCGCGGCTTCAGGTCGAGCTCGTCGATGATCTCGGTGAAGTCGTCGTCCGACACTTCGGTCGCCGGCCGGCCGAGCGACGCCAGCATCATCGCCTCGAGCGTGGCGATGCTGACCACGCGGTCGAAGATGTTCGGCGAGCCGTCGATCACCAGGTTGACGCGGCACTTGCGGTAGAACTCGAGCTGGTCGTCGTTGACCGCCGAGGTGATGATCGTCTTGCCGGCCAGGTTGTTGCCGTCGCCGACGGCGCGGATCTCGTCGTAGGTGCCCACGACCACGTGCGCCTTGGCCAGCGCCATCGCCACGCGCTTGTTCTTCAGCGCTGCGAGCGAGCCTTCGAGCATGCGCCACGGCTTGGAGCCGGCGACGAACTCGTTGCCGCGCGCGTACAGCTCGAGCTGGTTGAGCGAAGTCAGCAACAGCGGCGAGCCGGCCTGGAGCACCGGGTCGGCGAAGCTGAGGTTGCGCGTGTAGTCCGACAGCGCCACCGCGATGTCGTAGTTGCGCATGCCCGACAGGAACAGCACGAGGTTGTTGTTGAAGTAGTTGCCCAGCTCCTTCTGCACGTGGCGCACCGCGCGCACCTGCAGCAGCCGGCGCAGCGTGGCGCCGGTGGTGACCGGCACGCGCGTGACCACGTTCAGCAGCCGCTGCGTGGCGCGGTTGGTGATGGTGCGCCCGCCCACGTCGCAATGGTCGGCGACCTCGCCCAGACCCATCGCGTCGGCCTCGCCCTGGTTGCGGCGCAGCAGCTCCCAGGCCTTGGTCGAATTGCCGTCGGCGCCCAGGCGGCGCACGGAGAAGCGCTCGCCGAGGAAGGTGGTCTCGAAGGCGTAGTCGCCCTTCGACGGATTCATGGTCACGGTCACGACACGTTTCACGACAGGGTCTCCTCAGTGCGGGTTCGGGTGGGTTGGCAGCAGGGAATCACGATCTCGATTCGGGCCGGGGTGCCGGCCACGAACTCGGGCGTCAGGCGGCGACCGTCTTGCGCGGCCGGCGCACCGGCGCCTTCGCGCGCTTGGCCGGCTTGGCGGCGGCACGAGGCTCCTGCGGCAGCGCCCGGCGGATCAGCGCTTCGCAGCCGGCCTCGTCCAGGTAGCGCGGCACCGGATAGCCCAGGTGCGCCTCCTTGCAGGCGGCGCGCGCCAGATCAGGGATGTCGGCCTCGCGCAGGTCGGCCAGCGTCGACGGGATGCCGAGCTCGGCATTGAGCGCGCGCACGCCGTCGATGAAGCGCGCGGCCAGGGTTTCGTCGCTCTCGCGTTCGTGGCCCAGCTTGGCGCGCACCGCCAGCTGCGCCAGCCGCTCGATGACCGCCGGCGCCGAGTAGTCGAGCACCAGCGGCAGCATGATCGCGTTGGCCAGGCCGTGCGGCGTGTGGTACAGGCCGCCGAACTGGTGCGCGATCGCGTGCACGTAGCCGACGTTGGCGCGGGTGAAGGCCAGCCCCGCATAGGTGGAGGCCAGCGCCATCTTCTCGCGCGCGACCAGGTCGCGGCCGTCGTGGTAGGCGCGGGGCAGGTTCTCGAAGATCAGGCCCACCGCCGCCAGCGCCATGCCGTCGGTGTAGGGCGTCGCCCAGCGGCCGATGTAGGCCTCGACCGCGTGCGTGAGCGCATCGATGCCGGTGGCCGCGGTGATCGCCGGCGGCAGCCCGGCCATCAGCGCCGGGTCGAGCGCGGCCATGCGCGGCACGACGCGGGTGTCCATCGCCACCAGCTTCTGCTTGCGCTCGGGGTCGGACATCACCGCGGCGACCGTCACCTCCGAGCCGGTGCCGGCGGTGGTGGGCACCGCGTAGATCGTCACCGGGTTGCGCAGCCCCTTGAAGTAGCCGGCCAGATCGCGCAGCGGCTTCGGGTTGCGGGCCGCGATCGCGATCAGCTTGGCCGCGTCCATCGCCGAGCCGCCGCCGAAGGCGACGATCGCGTCGCAGTCGTGGTCCTTGAAGAAGGCCAGGCCTTCCTCGATCAGCGGGATCGGCGCGTCCGGCGTGATGCGGTCGAACACCACGTAGTCGGCGCCGCCCGCCTTCAGCGCCTTCGTCAGCGGCCCCAGCAGGCCGAGCTTGGCGATGATCGCGTCGGTCACGATCAGGATCTTGCGGTGCCCCATGCCGGCGATCGCCTCGCCCAGCCGGCCGCTCGAGCCCGGGCCCACCATCAGCGTGGGCTGCGAGATCGGCAGGAAGCGGGTGAACTTGCCCGCGCCGCGCATCACCGCATCCATGCCGGCCTGGCGCATCGCCGGGCTCAACAGCTTCGTCATCATCGTGTCCTCCAGTTGATCCGGCCGCAGCGCGCGCGGCACCTCGAGTGCCGGTGCGGCCGCGTGCGCGAAGGCGCAAGGCTACCGCATGCGGGACACCTGCGGCTATCGGGGCGAGCGCCGATGCGCGCCGCGCGGCCGCGGGCGCAGCGGCGCCGTCAGGCCGAAGCCCGCCACGCGATCCAGCCGGCGGCCACCGCCAGCGTGGCCAGCGTCACCGGCACGCCGGTGCGCGCGTGGCGCTTCCAGCCGATCACGATGCCCTGGCGACGCGCCGCGTCGACGACGATGATGTTGGCGATCGAGCCGACGATCAGCAGGTTGCCCGCCAGCGTGCTCACCAGCGCCAGCGTCGGCCCCGCGTGCGCGCCCTGGGCCGCCGGCAGCAGCAGCATCACCGCCGGCACGTTGGACACCAGGTTCGACAGCAGCAGCGTGGCCGCGAACAGCGGCGCCGGGTCACCCAGGCGCACGCCGGCATCGGCCAGCGCCTGCACCGCCTGCGCCGTGAGCCCGGTGCGCTCGAGCGCGCCGTTGACGATGAACAGGCCGAAGAACAGGATCAGCAGCTCCCAGTCGATCAGCCCCATCACCCTCGACGAATGGAAGCGCTGGCTCAGCAGCAGCGCGCCGGCGCCCACCAGCGCCGCCACGTCGTGCGGCCAGCCGGTGAACAGGAACACCGCCACCAGCGCCGCCGCGACGGCCAGGCCCTTGGCCGTCTGCCAGCGGTCGAAGGGCTGGTCGTCGCCGGCCGGCGGCGCCGGCTGCGGCGCCGGTGCCGGCTGCGGCGCCTGGCGCAGCGACGGCAGCAGCAGCAGCCACAGCAGCACCAGGCCCAGCACCACCGGCACCGCCGCCTCGAGCAGGTAGGCGCCGAAGTCCAGCCCCAGCCGCTGGCCGATCAGCATGTTCTGCGGGTTGCCGATCAGCGTGGCCGCCGAGCCGATGTTGGCGGCGCAGGCCAGCGCCAGCAGGAAGGGCACCGGGTCGAGCCGGCGGCGCAGGCAGGCGTCGGCCAGCACCGGCGCCACCGCCAGGCAGACGACGTCGTTGGAGAACACCGCCGACAGCAGCGCCACCGCCGCCACGACCACCGCCAGCAGCGCCGCCGGCCCCAGCGGCAGCGCCGCGATCTGCCGGGTCACGTGCGCATAGAAGCCGCCCAGCCGCAGCTGCGCCGAGATCACCATGAACGAGAACAGCAGCAGGATCGTCGGCAGGTGCACCGCCTGCGCCGCCGCCTCGGGCGTCATCACCTCGAAGCCGACGATCGCGATCGCGCCCAGCAGCGCGACGCCGGTGCGGTCCAGGTGCAGGTGCGGCAGCCCGCCCAGGATCATGCCCAGGTAGACGACGGCGAAGACCGCCAGGACGATCAGGTGGTCGGGATTCGGCATCGGCGGCCGATCACCGGCAGCCGCGGGCCGGCCGGGCGGCGTCGCGGCCGCCGATCACGGCGTGATCAGCGTGGTCAGCAGCGCGTGCACCGCCTCGGCCAGCTTTTCCGACGCGATCGCGCGGCACTGCGCGGCGGCAGCACCCGGCTGCGCGGCGAAGGTCGTGGCCGATTCCTTCGGCGCGAACACCAGCCGGCCGCCCAGGCTGCGCGGCACCATCATCGCGCGCGCGGTGACCACGCAGGTCTTGTCGGCGGTGAAGCCGCCTTCGACCTGGCTGACGAAGCCCCACTTCGACACCGGGTAGAGCTTGCGCACGCGCGCGCGCTGCCTGTCGTCGATCTGCGCCTTCCAGATCGCGGCGGCTTCGGCCGGGCTCATCAGTGCTGCGGACGAGTGATCGAAGACCACGTAGGGCGCCGGCGCCGCGGCGGCGGCTGACCCGGCGAGCAGCAGCGCGGCCCCGTGGGCCAAGCGGATCGGAGTTGACATCGTCGTGCGGATGTCGTGCAGGGCACCCAGTGTACGGACTTCGGGGCAGCGGCACAGCGCCGCTGCACCGCGCGGCACTGTGGATGGACGATGCAGCGGGGCAGCGGTACGAGGCTGCGGAAGTCGCGGCGCCGAGTTCCCGGTGTCCGCGCGGAGCAAGCTTCGACGCGGCCGAGGCACGAGGCTTCGGAAAACGCGCTCGGCCGCCGCAGGCTACACGCACCCGACGCTGAGGCTTCAATGAGGCCGAGGCACGAGGCCTCGGAAAACTAGGTGCGACTCAGCTTGTTGTCGGTGCCCGGCATGCTTCAATGAGGCCGAGGCACGAGGCCTCGGAAAACCCGAGCCGCAGGGCGACACCGAGCCGCAGGGCGACGCTTCAATGAGGCCGAGGCACGAGGCCTCGGAAAACCGCTCGCCACCTGCCGCGACGTGTTCGCCAACACGCTGCTTCAATGAGGCCGAGGCACGAGGCCTCGGAAAACATCGGGCAGGCCGCGTTCGCGGCCCCTCGTCGTTTCGTGTGGAACGCAACATTGACAATGACCCCCCTCGTAGCTGGAGTCCGGTGGGCATGTGGGCAGGTCGCTTGCCGACCTGTCCACATGTCCACGGGACGGTATTTCGAT
>JAFEFZ010000166.1 GCA_018240325.1 Pseudomonadota bacterium | reverse complement strand
GCCGGCCCAGCGCCAGCGGCAGCGGCAACCCGAGCGTGGCGGCGAAGTCGTCGAGCCGCGCGCGCAGGAACAGCGCGCCGACCACACCGACGATCAACGCCAGCGTGCAGGCCTTCAAGGCCTCGCCCACCTGCCGGCCCGACACCAGCCGGCCGATGCCCGCGAAGGGGTCGAGCTTCTCCGGCTTCGGTGCCAGCGCCTGCCAGCTGAAGTTCCAGCCGCCCGCGGCCACGCCCGCGGCCAGCGCCGCCGGCAACATCACCGCGCCCAGCACCAGCACCACCCCGAACGCGGCCGCGAGGCCCTAGGCCAGCCGCCCCGGCATCGCCAGCGGATCGGCCAGCGCTGCGGCGTCGAAGCGCAACCCGGCGGCCAGCGACTGCTGCAGCGCCTGCAGCAGCCGCGGCGCGAACGCGATCAGCAGCCCGAGCACCGTGCCCACCGCCGCGAAGTGCGCCAGGTCGCGCGAGCGCGCGATCTGCCCTTGCGCACGGGCCTTGCGCAGCTTGCGTTCGGAAGCCGGCAGGCGGCGGTCCTGGGTGTCGGCCATGGGGTTCGGGCCCGCCGTCGTCAGCGGGCCCGGCCATGCTGCCGGCAGCGCCGGCCGACTTGAGCCCGAAAAGAAGGCCGAAGCCGGCGCTTGTTACGCGGCCGCGCGCGCCGCAGCGGACTTCAGTGCTTGCCCTTGACCGCCAGGTACAGCGACAGCGCCGCGATCACCAGTGCCAGGGCGGCGCCGAAGCCGAGCAGGTCGCGGCTGCCGTCCCACGCGACCGCCTCGCGCATGAACAGCACCGCCAGCACCGCGATCACGCTGCTCACCAGATGGCTCTTCAGATCATCGAGGTCGCCGATCCGCAGCCAGCGCGGCAGCGGCATCGTCTCGTCGATGAACAGCACGTACAGGCCCAGGCTGATGACCTGCGCGACGATCGCGATCAGGAACACGTCCAGCGCCTCGATCAGCCCCACGGCCACCGTCTTGGCGAGCTTCGGGGTCACCGGGCGCATGTGCAGCGTCGCGGCGACGTCGCCGACGATCACGATCGCCTCGTACACCAGCAGCGCGATCGAGCCGGCGAGCGCGCAAACCACCGCGATCAACACGAACCAGCGGCTCCATTGCAGTGCACGCCCGACCATCATCGCCATCCTCCCGTTCCCGGGGAGCTTAGCGCATCCCCGGTACCGGGATTCAGCGCGGCAGCAGCGGCAGCCGGCCGGTGCCGGCGGCTTCGGCCGGCGCCTGCGGCTCGGGCTCGACGACGGCGCTGCTCAGCACGCGGTCTTCGGCCTCGCGGTTCATCACGATGATGCTGATGCGCCGGTTCGCCGCGGCCAGCGGCTCCTGCGGCTGCAGCGGCAGGCTCGCCGCCAGCCCCTGCACGCGCAGCACCCGGTCGTCGGGCAGGCTGCCGGCGTGCAGTTCGCGGCGCGACGCGTTCGCGCGGTCGGCCGACAGCTCCCAGTTGCTGTAGCCGCCGTCGCCGCCGGCGAAGGGTGCGGCGTCGGTGTGGCCTTCGAGCGTGAGCCGGTTCGGCACCTCGGCCAGCACCGCGCCGATTTCGCGCAGCAGCTCGCGCATGTACGGCTGCACCACCGCGCTGCCGCTGGCGAACATCGGCCGGTTCTGCTCGTCGACGATCTGGATGCGCAGGCCGTCGTGCGTCATGTCCAGCCGGATCTGCGAGCTCATGCCCGCGAGCCGGGCGTTGCCGCGGATGCGCTGCTCGACCTGCTGCTTCAGCTGCTCGAGGCGTGCGCGCTCGGCGCGCGTCTGCTCGGCCTTCAGCGCCTGCAGGTTGACGGTCTTGCGGCGCGCCTCGACGTCGCCGCGCTTGACCTGGCCGGCGCTGCGCGACAGGTCTTCGCCGCCGCCCTTGACGACGTGCGACGCGTCGCCCGCACCCGAGCCGCCGCCCAGCAGCGAGATCTTCAGCGGCGCCTGGAAGTAGTCGGCGATGCCCTTCTTGTCGCCCTCGCTGGTGCTGCCCAGCAGCCACATCAGCAGGAAGAAGGCCATCATCGCGGTCACGAAGTCGGCGTAGGCGATCTTCCACGCGCCGCCATGGTGGCCGTGGCCGCCCTTCTTGACGCGCTTGACGATGATCGGCTGCAGCTTCTTGGCATCCCCCGCCATGTCAGCGGCTCCAGCGCGCATCGCGTGACCCGCGGCGCATCGAACACCCAGCCTGCACCGACCGCTGTCGCCCCGAAGCGGCCGCAGGCCGCTTCGGGCCGATACCCGACCGAGAGAAAGAGAGCCCCGCTACGGGCTTTCCCAGGTGGGAGGCGCCAGCGTCCCGGCCAAGCCGGATCCGCAGCACCAGCCCGCTGCGCCGCGCCGTCGCAAGCGGTGTATCGGGAGCCGTCACTTCTTGCCTTTGACGTGGCTTTCGAGCTCGGCGAAGCTCGGCCGCTCGGTCGAGTACAGCACCTTGCGGCCGAACTCCACCGCCACCTGCGGCGCGTAGCCCTGCATGCTCGCCAGCAGCGTGGTCTTGATGCACTGCAGTTCCTTGCCGGCCTCGTCGACCTTCTGCTCCAGCAGCCCGGCCAGCGGCTCGGCGAAGGCATAGGCCAGCAGGATGCCGAGGAAGGTGCCGACCAGCGCCGAGCCGATCATGCCGCCCAGCACCGCCGGCGGCTGGCCGACCGAGCCCATCGTGTTGACCACCCCCAGCACCGCCGCGACGATGCCGAAGGCCGGCAGCGCGCCGGCCAGGCGCTGCAGCGCGCCGACCGCGGCATGGGCCTCGTGGTGGTGGGTCTCGATCTCGCTGTCCATCAGGCTTTCGATCTCGTGCGCGTTGAGGTTGCCCGACACCATCATGCGCAGGTAGTCGGTGACGAACTCGACCACGTGGTGGTCGTTGCCCACCGTCGGGTACTTCTGGAACAGCGGCGACGCGTGCGGCTCCTCGACGTCCTTCTCGATCGCCATCAAGCCTTCCTTGCGCGCCTTTTGCAGGATGTCGTAGAGCAGCGCCATCAGCTCCATGTAGCGCGCCTTGGTGTACTTGCTGCCCTTGAAGCACTGGCCCAGGCCGCGCGCGGTGGCCTTCAGCACCTTGGGCTGGTTGTTGGCGATGAAGGCGCCGAAGGCGGCGCCGCCGATCGCCGCCATCTCGAAGGGCAGCGCGTGCAGCACCACGGCGATGTTGCCGCCGTGCGCGATGAACACGCCGAACACGGCGGCCAGCGCGACGATCCAGCCGATCAGGACGAACATGGGCAGCTTGCGAAGGCGGGCGGGGCGGTGCCGGCGGCGGCGCACGCTGGGTGCGGCCGCATCCGGCGCTGGCTCGCTTATCGGCGCGGCGTGGCCGCACTTGAGATCCGGTCCGGCGGCGGCACCCGGTACAGCCACAGCAGCCGGCCGCCGGCGCAGGCCAGGCGCGCCTCGGGCGCCACGCCGGGCACCGCGAACTCCAGGCTCGCGAGCCGGCTGCCGGGCGCCATCTCGGCGCAGGCCTTGGCCCAGGCCGGCGCCATGCTCTCGGGGCGCTGGAACAGGTAGACCAGCGCATAGCCGCTCCAGGCGCAGCGCCACAGATCGCCGCCGCACAGCCGCGCGAAGCGGCAGCGCAGCCGCGCCGCCAGCAGCAGCGGCAGGCTCGACTCGATGCCCTCGATCTGCGCCAGCGGATACGCTCGCCGCAGCGCCAGCAGGCCGTCGCCCAGGCCGCAGCCGGCGTCGAGCACGCGCACGCCCGCGGCCAGCGGCGCGGCCGCGGCCAGGCCGTCGAGCGCGCCGGCCGGCGTCGGGAACAGCGGCGCATCGCGCCACGCGCGCCGCGGGTACAGCAGCAGCAGCGCCGCCAGCGCCGCGCCCCAGGCCCAGCCCGGCAAGGCCGTGCCGGCCGCCAGCCAAGACAACGGATAGCCCAGCGCCACCACGCTGCGCCGCAGCGGCGTCGCGGCACGGCGTGCGAGCAGCAGCACCAGCGCCAGGCCCGCGGCGGCCGCAACCCATTGCGCCGTGCCGGCGGCGCGCAGCGCCGCGTGCAGCAGCCAACCCAGGCCCCAGGCCGCGAGCAAGCCGAGCGGCCAGCGCCACGACGCGGCTTGTCGGCCACCGCCGTCGGCAGGGTCCGCCGGCAAGTCGGCCCCGGCAGCGCGGCTCAGATCGGGATGCGCCACGGCCATGGCTTCAGTTGCCCCGCCGCGCCTTGCGCGACCCGCGGCGCATCAACCGCCAGGCCTGCGGCGGCGGCCATCGGTCCAAAGCGGCCGCAGGCCGCTTTGGACCTGACGGCCCATATGCACGGCTCCCCCGAGCCCCCTCCAAGAGGGGGCTCCAGTTCGTTTGACGAGTCGGCCTGCCGGCCGACGGACCGTCGTACCTCCCGTGCGTCCGCCGCACGCAGGCGGCTTGCGCCGGCCGCAAGGCCGGCCCGACTGTCATGCTGGAGCCCCCTCTCGGAGGGGGCTCGGGGGAGCCGTGTG
>JAFEFZ010000165.1 GCA_018240325.1 Pseudomonadota bacterium | reverse complement strand
TCACCGAAGGGCTGCTGCGGCACGCGCCGAACCGAGGGGTCTCGGTCGTGGTGCCGACGATTGCCGACATCATCGACATCTACCGCGTTCGCCGCATCATCGAATGCCAGGCGTTGGAGAAGTCCTGGCCGATGCACCCGGCCCACAAGCGCATGCGCGACGCGGTGGATAGCGCCGTCGCCGCGCGCGACGCCGGCGACTGGCGCCGCGTCGGCTCGGCCAACATGCGCTTTCATGCTGCCATCGTCGCGCTCAGCGACAGCCAGCGCCTGTCGGCGCTGTTCGAGCAGGTCGCCGCCGTGCTGCGCCTGACCTTCGGCCTGCTCGACGACCCCGAGTACCTGCACGCGCCCTTCGTCGACTACAACGCCCGGCTGGTGCAGCTCTTCGTCGAGGGGCAGGCCGGCGTCGCGGCACGCGAGCTGGAGGCCTATCTGGCGCAGTCGGAGCGCATGGTGCTGGCGGTGTACGCGCATCAGGCGGCCTGAGTTGCATCGGGTCGCGATCATTGACACTTCAATGTCGAGTGTTCAACAAACCAACACTATGCGTCCGACAATCAAGCCGGTATTGTCGAAAGTACCTAGGGGACCGTGTTCAACGCCGGGCTATCTTCAAGCCCTCGCAGGATACTGCGGCCGGTGTGCCGAACCGATGCGGACGCCGTGAGCTGGGCGCGTTGCGGTTCATGAACTGACTTTGGAGGCTCCCATGAAACGTCGAGACTTGTGTGCAATTGCGGCATTGGCAGCAGGCCTGGGCTTCGTTTCCCAGGCGGCAGCGCAGACCAAGTGGGACTTCGCCACCGCCTACCCGGCGATCAACTTCCACTCGAAGAACAACGAGCAGTTCGTCAAGGACGTGGCGGCGGCAACGGGCGGCAGCCTGCAGATCACGCCGCACTTCGGCGCGTCGCTGTTCAAGATGCCCGAAATCAAGCGTGCCGTGCAGACCGGCAACGCGCAGATGGGCGAGTTCTTCCTGGTCAGCTTCCAGAACGAGGCGCAGATGTTCGGCCTGGACGGCCTGCCGTTCCTGGTCAAGAACTACAGCGAGGCCTTCAAGCTGTACCAGGCGCAGAAGCCCTACCTGGAGAAGATCCTGGAAAAGCAGGGCCAGAAGCTGCTCTACGCCGTCGCCTGGCCGCCGCAGAACATCTACTCGAACAAGCCGATCAATTCGGTGGCCGACCTGAAGGGCCTGAAGTGGCGCGTGTATTCGCCGACCACGGCCCGCATCGGCGAGCTGGTCGGCGCGCAGCCGGTCACGATCCAGGAGGCCGAGCTGTCGCAGGCCCTGGCCACCGGCGTCATCGAGGGCCTGATCACGTCGAGCGCGACCGGCGCCGACAACAAGCTCTACGAGAACCTGAAGTACTTCTACCAGGTGCAGGCCTGGATTCCGAAGAACGCCGTCACCGTCAACGCCAAGGCGTTCAACGCGCTCGGCAAGGCCCAGCAGGATGCCGTGCTGAAGGCGGCGCAAGAGGCCGAGCAGCGCGGCTGGAAGGCTTCGGAAGAGGTCAACACGCGCTCGATCGAGGTGCTCAGGCAGGGCGGCATGAAGATCGAGCAGCCGTCGGCCGAGCTGATGGCCGGCCTGGCCAAGGTCGGCGACGTCGTCGTCAAGGAGTGGGTCGAGAAGGCGGGGCCCGACGGCAAGGCGGTGCTGGCCGCGTTCGAGGCATCGAAGAAGTAGGCGCCTGAGGCGGCTCGGGCCGACGGCGGCAGCGGCGGCCGCGCCGCCGCCGCTGTCCGGCATCGGGCCGGGATCGGGGAGGAGGGCTGCATGCGCAAATGGCTCGACCGGCTGTACCAGGCAAGCGCCGTGCTCGCCGGGCTGTCGATGATCGGCGTGTTCGCCATGGTGAGCCTGACGATCGCAAGCCGCCTGTTCGGCTTTTCCGCCACCGGCAGCGATGCCTACGCGGGCTACGCGACCGCCGGTGCCGGGTTCATGGCGCTCGCGGCCACCCTCAAGAAGGGCGAGCACATCCGCGTGACGCTGCTGCTCGGTGCGCTCGAAGGCGGTGCCCGCAAGGCACTCGAGCTGCTGGCCCTGTCGATTGCCACCCTGCTGTCGGGCTTCCTGGCTTTCTATTCGGCGTACCTCGTGTGGCAGTCGTGGGAGATCAACGACATCTCCGTCGGCATCGACGCCACGCCGATGTGGATCCCGCAGATTCCGATGGCGCTGGGCACGCTGGTGTTCTTCATCGCGTTCTGCGACGAGCTGGTTCTCGAGCTGCAAGGCAAGCGCGTCGCGCCGAGCCAGGAAGATGCGCACCATGAGTGAGATCGCCGCCAGCGCCACGCTGCTCGCGGTGCTCTTCGCGCTGCTGGCGGGCGGCGTCTGGGTCGGGCTCACGCTCGCGGGCGTGGCCTGGTTCGGCATGGCCTTGTTCACCGCGCGCGCGGCCGGCGACGCGATGGCGGTGACCATCTGGGGTTCGAGCAGCAGCTGGACCTTGACCGCGCTGCCCTTGTTCATCTGGATGGGCGAGATCCTGTATCGCACCAACCTCTCGGCCAACATGTTTCGCGGCCTGGCGCCCTGGGTCAACAAGCTGCCGGGGCGCCTGCTGCACGCCAACGTGGCGGGCTGCACCATCTTCGCCGCCGTTTCGGGCTCGTCGGCCGCCACCTGCGTCACCGTGGGCAAGATGAACCTGCCGGAGCTGACGCGCCGCGGCTACCCGCAGCGCCAGGTCATCGGCACGCTGGGGGGGCCGGCCACCCTGGGCCTGCTGATCCCGCCCTCGATCATCCTCATCATCTATGGCGTCTCGGCCGAGCTGTCGATCGCCAAGCTGTTCATGGCGGGCGTGCTGCCGGGCCTGCTGCTGGCGGCACTGTTCAGCGGCTGGATCATGGTCTGGGCGCTGCGGCATCCGGACCAGGTGCCCAAGGCGGACGCCGAACTGACGCTGCTGCAAAAGCTCACCGAGACGCGCCACCTGATTCCGGTGGTGCTGCTGATCGTCGCGGTGATTGCCTCGATGTACACGGGCGTCGCCACCGCCACCGAGGCCGCCGCCATCGGGGTGCTGGGCGCGCTCGTGCTCTCGGCCTGGCAGAAGTCGCTGACGTGGCAGACCTTCCGCGATGCGCTCATGGGCGCGACACGCCTGTACTGCATGATCGCGCTCATCCTCGCCGGGGCTGCGTTCCTGACGCTGGCGATGGGCTACATGGGCCTGCCGCGCCAGCTCGCGCAGTTCGTGGGCAGCCTGCAGCTGTCGCCCGCGATGCTGATCGTGGCGCTCGCCGTCTTCTACATCGTGCTCGGCTGCTTCCTCGACGGCATCTCGACCATCGTGCTGACGATGGGGGTCGTGCTGCCCATCATCCAGGCGGCCGGGATCGACCCGATGTGGTTCGGCATCTTCCTGGTGATCACCGTGGAATCGGCGCAGATCACGCCCCCCGTGGGTTTCAACCTGTTCGTGCTGCAGGGCATGACGGGCAAGCAGATCACCTGGATTGCCCGCGCCTGCCTGCCGTACTTCTTCCTCATGGTGGTCATGCTCGTCATCCTCTGGTACTTCCCGGGCCTGGCAACGGCGCTTCCGGCGCGCATGTAGCCGCACGGCGGCGGGTGCGGCGCGTTCGCCGCGCACCGGCGCGGGTACGACCCGCAGGCGCCGGGGCGTGCGTCAGTCGTGCCCGGGTGCCCGGATGCCCCAGCGCTGCATGCGCCGGTACACCGTCATGCGGCTGATGCCGAGCTGGTGCGCGACCGCGCTCACGTTCCAGCGCGCCGCGCGCAGGTACTGCAGCAGCAGTTGCGCCTGGGGCAGCAGCGCCGGCGCGGCGGCCTGGGCGGCGTCGCGCGCCAGCAGCGTGTCGGGCAGCTCGGCCAGGCCGATCACGCCCGACTCCGCGGCCATCGCGGCGGCGTAGTCGAGCACGTTCTTCAGCTCGCGCAGGTTGCCGGGCCAGGCGTGCGTGCGCAGGCAGTGCTCGGCCTCGGCCGACAACTGCAGCGGCTGGGGCTGGCCGCGCAGCATCTTGTGCACCAGCCAGCCCAGGTCGCGGCGCTCGCGCAGCGGCGGCAGCGCCAGGTGCGCGCCGGCGAGCCGGTAGTACAGGTCGTCGCGGAAGCGGCCCTCGCGCACGCGCTCGCGCAGGTCGGCGTGGGTCGCGGCGATCACGCGCACGTCGATCGGGTGCGCGCGCGTCGCGCCTACCGGCAGCAACTCGCGCTCGGCCAGCACGCGCAGCAGCCGCGTCTGCAGCACCGGCGGCATGTCGCCGATCTCGTCGAGGAACAGCGTGCCGCCGTCGGCCTCGTCGATCAGCCCGCGCTTGCCCCTGGCGGCGGCGCCGCTGAAGCTGCCCGGCAGGTGGCCGAACAGCTCGCTCTCGATCAGCGTCTCGGGGATCGCCGCGCAGTTGACGGCGACGAAGGGCCGGCGTGCGCGCCGGCTCGCCTGGTGCATGGCCTTGGCCAGCACTTCCTTGCCGCTGCCGGTCTCGCCCGTGATCAGCACGCTGACCGGCGCGTCGAGCAGCCGCGCGGCGCGCGCGATCACCCGGTCCAGCGCCGCATCGCCGCCCGACAGATCGGCCAGCGGCTGCGGCACCGCCGCCGGCGCGGGGGCCGAAGCCGCGGGCTCCCAGCGCGCGGGCGGCGGCACCGCGTGCAGGAACAGCACACGGCCGCTGTGCGCCAGCGCCACCGTGCGCCGCTCGCCGGGCACCGCGCGCATGAAGCGGCCGAGTTCGTCGAAGCGCGCGTCGAACAACTGCTCGAAGGGCAGCCCGAGCACGCAGCTGCCGTGCTCGGCCTGCAGCAGCAGTTGCGCCGCGCGGTTGTGGCCAACGATGCGCCCGGCGGCGTCCAGCGCCACCAGGTGGTCGGGGCTGATCTCGATGAATTCGGGGCTGGGGTGGAGTTTCAGCACCCAGTCGCCGCGGAAGCAGCGCAGGAAGTTGGCGTTCTCCACCCGTTGCGCATAGACGCGCACCAGTTGCAGCGCCAGGTGCTGGCTGCTCTTGGCCTGCGGCGCGCTGAGCGCGCTGATGTCGAGGATCGCCTGCAGCCGGCCCAGCGGGTCGTACACCGGCGCGGCGGTGCAGGTCAGCGGGATGTGGGTGGCGTCGAAGTGGTCGCCCTGGTGCACGGTGAGCGCGCTGCCGGTGGCGATCGCGGTGCCGACGCCGCAGGTGCCGGCGTGATGCTCGCTCCAGTCGCTGCCCAGGTACAGCCCGGCGCGGCGCAGCGCCGCGTCGAGCTGCAGGTCGCCGATGAAATCGACCGTCACGCCGCGCGCGTCGGTCAGCAGCACGCAGTAGCCGAGGCCGGCCACCTGCCGGTACAGCGATTCGAGCCCGTGGCGCGCGATGCGCAGGAACTCGTCGAGCCGCTCCTGGTGCTCGCGCACGCGCGGCATCGGCAGGATCACCGCCTGCTGCATGCGCGCCGGGTCGAGCCGGTGCTCGCGCACGCAGCGCAGCCAGCTCTGGGCGATCAGCGGATCGGGCGCCTCGATGCCGGGCGGCAGCGCGTCTTCGGCCAGCCGCATCACGGCGCTGATGTGCTCGCGCTGTTGCTGTTCCATGCCGTCTCCAGGCCCGGCGTGCCGCGCAGCGGCAGCCGGCGCCGGGCAGGCCGACTCTACTCGCCAACGGCGGCCGGTGGCACCCGGCCCGCGGCCGGCTCAGGTATGCAGCTTGCGCCCGAGCTGCTGCTCGACCTTCGCGATCTTCGAATCCAGCCGGCTGTCCGGCCCCTTGCGGTAATCGACCTTCAGGTTCACGCCGATGCGGCTGCAGTCGCGCTCTAGTTCGCGGAAGCAGGCGCTGACGACGCCGATCACCTGGTCCCAGTCGCCCTCGAGGATCGTGCCCATCGGCGTCAGCCGGTAGCGGACGCCGCTGCGGTCGATCACGTCGAGGATGCGCGCCACCTGGGCGCTGAGGCTTTCACCCTGGCCGTGCGGGGCCATCGCGAATTCGAGCAGGACCATCGGGGATCTCCTTCGGCAGTGGTGCAGGGAGCGGGCGGGCGGCCCGCCAGGGACGGATCAAGCCTCGCGCGGCGGCACGACCCGCGCGAACTGTTCGGCCAGCAGCTCGAGCGTACGCGCCTCGAGATCGGGAAGGGTCGGCACTTCGCGCGCCAGGCTGGTCAGCGCGTCGGCGCGGTAGGGCGCGCCCTGGCCCAGCTCGGCCTCGAGCCGGTTGGCGCTGTCGGTCAGTTCGGCCGGGTCGGCGCTGATGATCACCAGTGCATGCGCGAGCACCACCTGCACGCGGCCGAAGCGGTGCCAGGCCTGCGCGGTGCCCACCAGCTTGCGGCCGTGCACCGCCAGGTTCCAGCGGCCGTCGCAGAACGAGCCCTGCACGGCCTGCGGTGCGGCGCTGACGCCCAGCCGCGCGAAGGCCGCGGCGAGCGCGCCGCACAGCGCGGCGTAGATCGCGTGCATGTCGGCCGGCGTCGCATCGCCGGCGGGCCAGGCCAGGCTCAGGTTCCAGATGCCCGGCCCCTGCGGCACCAGCCCGCCGCCGGAGCGGCGCACCTGCAGCGCGCTGCCGTGCCGCGCCGAGACGGCCGGCCACGACGGCAGCGCGGTGGTGCGCCGCGGCACCACCCAGCCGGGCGTGCCCTGCCAGAGATGCGCGACCGCGCGCGCGCCGCGGGCCGATTCGGCCATCCACTCGGCCTCGTGCGCGATGCCGTCCGCCAGCAGCCGCTCGTGCACGCAGACGAAACCGAAGGGGGGCAGTTCCACCGCGCGATCATGCCTTCAGTTCTGTTGCCCCATCGTGCGCAGCGTGACTCTCGGCGTATGAATTGCCGGGCGTTTAGTGGCTGGCCGGTCCGTTGCGGTCCTTCGCCGCTGCGCCGAAAGCAGGCCTCGTTCGGGTGCGAAAACGTGCTGCACGGGGCCGCCGACGGGGTGGCCAAATCCGTTCAGCCAAATTCTTATTCACTCCGTTGGTCACCCCGCCGTCGGCCCGGGCGGCGGTACGCCCAGACCGCTGTTCGCGCGCTGGTCGATGCGGTGGGTGTTTGCCGAAGAAGCGCGCTGGCGGTGCCGGCAAAGCCGACGAGGGGGTAGTCGGCG
>JAFEFZ010000164.1 GCA_018240325.1 Pseudomonadota bacterium | reverse complement strand
GCGGCAGGTGCGCGATCACGGCGACCTCGTCGAATTCCTTGACTCCCTGGAATTCGGCGCGGATCGGGCGCACGGTCGCCACGTTCGGCGCACCCTTCGGCCCGTTGGCGAGAATCTCGATCTGCGGCGCGCCGGTCGCCGGCCCTGTGGCCGGTTGCGTGGCGGCCGCCAGGTCCTGCAGGTCTGCCGGCAGCACCGCAGCGCCTTGCGCAGGCTCGGCGCGCGCATCGTCGTCGCAGCCCGGCACCTTCAGCGCAGCGCACAGGTTCAGCACCCGTGCCACGCCCACGCCCAGCACCACGTCGTCGGGCCCGGTACCCACCAGCGGCACCGGCACCATGGCGAAGTTCAGCCCGAAGTCGTTCCACGAACGCATCCGGTTCTGCTCCTGCGCGACGATGCCGGTCACCAGCACGGTGCGCGACGCACCGGCGGCGAAGTTGCCGGCGATGCCGCCGAACTGCAGCACCGGCGTCACCACCTTGACCAGCGGCGCCAGCACGTCGTCGGCCTGGATCGCGCCGATCACGGCCTCGTAGCCTTCGATGCCGTAGGCGGCAGGATTGCCGCTGCCGCGCAGGAAGTAGTCCCGGTGCTGCACCTGCAGGTGGCCGCTGCGCATCACGAAGTCGGTCTGCATCGCGTACTTGATGTCGCGCACGTAGCCGCCGAACAGCAGCACCGTCGTCAGCCCGAGCGCCATCGCGAACAGCGTGACCAGCGAGCGGCGCCGGTTGCGCAGCAGGTTGCGGCAGGCGAGCAGCAGCGCGTTCACGGCCGGTTCACGTCCCGCTCGACCGCCACGATCCGCCCGTCGTGGATGCGCACGATGTCGTCGGCCGCCTCGAGCACCTGCGCATCGTGCGACGAGAAGATGAACGACACCTGCTGCTCGCGCTGCATGCGGCGCATCAGCTCGATGATCTCCGCGCCCGTGCGGCTGTCGAGGTTGGCGGTGGGCTCGTCGGCCAGCACGATCCCCGGCCGGCGCGCCAGCGCGCGGGCGATGGCCACCCGCTGGCGCTGCCCGCCCGACATCTGGCCGGGCCGCTTGGCGGCGTGGGCGGCCAGACCGACCGCCTCGAGCAGCTCCTGCACGCGCTGCCGGCGCTGCGCAGGCGCCATCGCCGCCATCACCAGCGGGTACTCGACGTTCTCGTAGGCGGTGAGCACCGGCAGCAGGTTGAAGTTCTGGAACACGAAGCCCAGCCGCTGCGCGCGGAAGTCCGACAGCGCGTCGTCGTCCATCGTGTAGACCTGCCGCCCGGCCACCACCAGCGTGCCCGAATCGGCGCGGTCGATGCAGCCGATCAGGTTCAGCAGCGTGGTCTTGCCGCTGCCTGACGGCCCCGCGATCACGGTGAAGCGGTTGGGCAGGATCACCAGCTGGATGTCCTGCAGCGCCGGCACGTCGACGTCGTCCAGCCGGTAGTGCTTGTGGATGCCCTGCAAGATGACCGGGTGCACCACCGCGCGCCGGTTGTCCGCCGCCGGTGCCTGGCCGCGGCCTTCTCGAGGGGCACGATCTTCGCTCACGGCTGCTGCGCCGGCATCGGATGCCGCAGCCCGGCGCCGCGCCAACCCTGGCCAGTCGAGGTGCATCGGGCAATGCTAGCGAGCCGGATGCCGGGCCCGGCCGGGATCAACCGCCGCTTCGGCTGCCTTCTTCGTGGTTCATTGAACAGCATGTGCGGATCCGGGCGCGGCAGCCGGCGCCGCGCGGCCGGCAGGCCTCAAGGGGCGGCGAACGATGCCGATCTGACGAAGGCGGCATCCGGCCAGGCACGGAGGCCCAACCCGAAGGAGAGTCTATGCGCACCGACCCACGCGATCGCAAACCCACGGCAGGCCTGCATCGGCTGGCGCGCACCGCTGTCGGGCGGCTGCCGCGCGAGACCCGCTTCAGGCTGCTGCGGCGCATGGTCGACTGCGACCCCGCGCCCGACCCGCGCCTGCAGCTGGGCATCGCGTCCGGCTGCGCCGAACTCGAAGCCTGCTTCGCGCTGCTGCACGACGCGTACGTGGGCAGCGGCTTCATGACGCCCGACCCGTCGGGCATGCGGGTCACGCCCTACCACGCGCTGCCGACCACCACCACCTTGTGCGCCCGCTTCGACGGCGAGGTGGTGGGCACGCTGTCGATCATCCGCGAGGGGGTGCTCGGCTTTCCGATGCAGGCCGTGTTCGACCTGAGCGAGGTGCGCGCGCTGCCGGGTCGGATCGCCGAGATCTCGGCGCTGGCGATACGGCCCGACTTCCGCAGCACCGGCGGAAAGATCTTGTTTCCATTGTTGAAGTTCATGTACGAATATTGCATTCGTTACTTCGACACCCGGCACCTCGTGATCGCCGTCAACCCGAAGCACATCGAGATGTACGAGGCGTTGCTGTTCTTCCGGCGCCTGCAGGCGCAGGAGGTCAGCAGCTACGACTTCGTCAACGGTGCGCCGGCGATCGGCGCGACCCTCGACCTGCACGGCGCACCGGAGGTGTTCGCGCGCGCCTACGAAGGCCGAGCGCCGCACAAGGACCTGCACCACTATTTCACCCAGGTCGCGTTGCCGAACATCCGCTACCCGGTGCGGCGCTACCACACCAGCAACGATCCGGTGATGACGCCGGAACTGCTCGACCACTTCTTCAACCGGCGCACCCAGGTGTTCGCCCGGCTCGACGACCGCCAGCGGACCCTGCTGCGCGCGATCTATCCGGAGCGCGAGTACAGCCGCGTGCTGCCGCGCGCCGGCGCCGATGCCGCACAGCAGAAGGTGCGCCGCTTCCGGCGCTATTCGCTCAAGTGCCCGGCGACGCTGGAGGCCGGCGACACCCTGCCGGTCGCCTTCGACGTGATCGACGGGTCGCGCCACGGGTTCCTGGCGCGCACGCTGCTGCCCCTGGCGCAGCCCTGCGCCGGGACGGCCACGATCCAGCTGGGCTCGAACGTCAGCGCCCGCGAGCAGGTGCGCATCGTGCGCCGGGTGGATGCGGCAACCGGCCTGTACTACGGCTTCGAGATCGAGCAACCGAGTTCGAACTGGCAGGCGTTCATCCACGATCTGGAATCGGCCGATGCGCCGATCCGCAAGCGCCTGCGCGCCGGCGGCCCCCCGAAGCCGCAGGCGGCCAGGGCGGCGGCCACCGTCTGAAGCGCCGGCCCCGGCGCCGAAGGCACCCTGCGGCCGGCATCGGCAGCAGGCCGCGCGGCAGGATGCGGCCTGCGGCGCGGTGCAAGAATGGCGCGCCAATGCGCTCGCCGAGCCATCGAGGAGGAACGGAATGCGCGCCTGCCGAAACTGTCTGCTGCCCGAAGCGGTGCCCGGCGCCGATCTGGACGCCGGCGGCCTGTGCCGGCCCTGCCGCGAGTACAAGCCCACCGGCGGCGACGCCGCCGAGCGACTGCGCCAGGCCCGCGAGCGCGATCTCGAGCAGGCGCTGGACAGCGCCCGCGGGCAAGGGCCCTACGACTGCCTGGTGCCGCTGTCCGGCGGCAAGGACAGCGTGTACCTGATCCACAAGCTCAAGAACGACTACGGGCTGCGCGTGCTGGCGCACACCACCGACATCGACATCGGCCCGGTCGCGTGGGACAACATCCGCCGCGCCGTCGACCGGCTCGACGTCGAGCACCTGGTGTACCGTCCGTCGATGGCGTTCTACCGCAAGCTGTTCCGCTGGCTGCTGATGAACCAGGAGGCGCGCGGCGCGGTGCACACCGTGTCCTACGTATATGCGCCGCTGTTCGAGGGCAATGCGCTGCAGACCGCGACGCAGATGGGCATTCCGCTGGTGCTGGCCGGCTACTCGCCCGGGCAGCCGCTGCCCGAGCGCATGGAATACGAGTTCCCGCGGCTGGCGATCTCGAAGGTCGACTGGACGCCGCCCGAACTGCGCGAATCGGGCGAGTTCGACGAGCAGGAGCTGGCACGCTTCTGGAACCCGGCGCGCTTGCCGGCGGGCACGCGCTTTCCGCGCTACCTGGCGCCCTATCACGCCTGGAAGTACGACCAGGACGCGGTCATGAAGAAGGTGGTCGAGCTCGGCCTGGTCCGCTCGGGCAAGCACGCGAGCCCGGTGTTCTCCAACTACCCGATCAACTGGCTGCTGATGTATTCGGACCTGAAGAACTTCGGCTACAACCCCTACGCGCCCGAGTTCTCGGCGCTGATCCGCGAAGGCAAGGCCAACCGCCGCTACTGGAAGCTGATGGGCCAGGTGGTGGACTTCATCACGCTGCGCAAGCTGTACCTGGGCCGGCACGTGGCGCAGCACATGCAGTGGCTGGGCCTGCGCGACGAGGATCTGCGCATCAACCGGCCGAGCCGGCCCGAATGGCCCGACTTCGTGCGCGCCGATTGGCGGGCCGCGGCCCCGGGGGCGGATGCCGCGCCCGCGCGGCGGCCCGCAGCCGTCGCGGCCGCGTGAAGATGCGCAGCAGCATCCTGGCGATCGTGATCCGAGCCCGGTACGTTGCCGCACTCGGCGGCAACGTACCGGCATTCGTCCCGGGGCGGGGCCGCAGCTGCCGACGGCTGCATTCGGCCAGCGCACACCGACCGGATCCTGCATGCGGCGCATCCTTCTGACCGGCGCCACCGGCACGATCGGCAGTGCCGTCGTGCCGCGGCTGCTGGCAAGCGCCGGCGACGAGATCGCGCTGCTGGTGCGCGCGCGCGACGACGCGCAGCTGCAGTCGCGACGGGCTTCGATGCTCGCCTACTGGGATATCGGCGAAGCGGATCCACGCAGTCGCCGCCTGGAGTTCCTGCGCGGCGACATCGAACAGCCGCATTTCGGCCTGGGCGAAGCCGGGTTCGACACCCTGGCCCGCTCCACCACCCACGTGATCCACGCGGCGGCGAGCGTCAAGCTCAACATGAGCCTCGAGCAGGCACGCTCCACCGCCGTGCAGCCGACGCGGACCCTGCTCGATCTGGCGCGGCGCGCCGCCGCCGCCGGCACGCTGCGCAAGCTGGACCTGGTGAGCACCGTCGGCGTGTGGGGACGCACGCCCGGCGTGATGCCCGAGCGGCCGCTGCCCGAGGTGCGCGACTTCCACAACACCTACGAGGAAGCCAAGGCCGAAGCCGAGCGCGTGCTCTGGCAGGAAGCCGCCGGCCTGCCGATCACCGTGCACCGGCCCAGCATGGTGGTGGGCGAAACCGGCAGCGGCCGGGTGATCCACTTCCAGGTCTTCTATCACCTGTGCGAGTTCCTGTCGGGCGCGCGCACCTTCGGCATCATGCCGGGGCTGGGGGTGACCCGGCTCGACACCGTGCCGGTGGACTGGGTGGCGGCCGCCATCTGCTGGTCGAGCCTGAGCGAGCAGCAGGAGCAGCGCATCCTGCACCTGTGCTCGGGGCCGGCGCTGGCCATCGCGCTGCCGCGGCTGCAGGCGGCCGTGCGCCAGGCCTGGGCACGCGCCGGCCGGCCGCTGCCGCGGCTGAAGCCCGTGAACCGCCGGCTGCTCGAGCGGTTGATACCAGCGGTCGGCTGGCTCGGCGGGCCGGGCGCACGGCGGGCGCTGCGAGCTTTGCCGCCGGTGCTGGCCTACCTGGGCGAGGACCAGGGCTTCGCCAATGATCAAAGCGCCGCCACGCTGGCGCGCACCGGCCTGCCGGTGCCGGCCATCGACAGCTACCTGGACGCGGTGCTGGGCTACTACCTGGGCGAATCCGCTCTTGCGCGCCAGCCATGACCCAGGCCCTGCCCGACCGCACCGTGCCGGACCTGCTGGACGAGCGCGTAGCCGCGTCGCCCGAGGCCACCGCGTTTTGCTGCGAGCAGGCCGACGGCAGCTGGGCACCGGTGTCATGGCACGACTTCCACGCACAGGCCGGCCGCCTGGCCGCCGGGCTGCTGGCCCAGGGGCTGCGCAAGGGCGACCGGCTGGCGCTGATCGCCCCGGTGTCGCTGGAATGGGAACTGCTGCACCACGCCGCACTGCGCACCGGCATCGTCGTGGTCGGCCTGGACGCCCACGACCTGCCGGCGCGGCTGGCCTTGATGTGCGACACCGCCGACATCACGGCCGTGGCCACCACCGCCCCGGGGCTGCTGGCCGCGCTGCGGCCCGATCGCCTGCAGCGGCTGCGCTGCGTGATCCTGCTGCTGCCCGGCAGCGACGGCGACGCCCCCGCAGGTGTACCCGCGTTGCCGCTGGAACAACTGGCGGCAGCCGGCGCAGCGGCGGGCGGCACGGCGGCCGGCGCCGACGCGCCGCGCCCCGCACCGGGCGACACCGCGACCATCATCTTCACCTCCGGCACCACCGGCGACCCGAAGGGCATCGCCTACACCCAGGCGCAGCTGTGCCTGGCGATCGACGCCATCGCCGACGCCTTCCCCTTCGTCGGCCCAGGCAGCCGGCTGCTGTGCTGGCTGCCGCTGTCGAACCTGTTCCAGCGCATGGTCAACCTGGCCGGCATGCGCCGCGGCGCGGCTTCGTACCTGCTGGGCGACCCGCGCCGCGTGATGGACGTGGTGGCCGGCGTGTCGCCCGACGTGTTCATCGGCGTGCCGCGCTTCTATGAGAAGCTGTACCAGGGCATCCAGGCCCGGATCGCCGCACTGCCGCCGCTGCAACGCAGGCTCGCGCGGCTGGCCTGGGAGACCGGCCGGCGCGCCACAGCCTGCCGACTGGAAAAAAAACCGACACCTCCAGGGCTCGCGCTGGCCCACCGCCTGCTGGACCGAACCGTGTTGTCGCGCATCCGCCGGACGATGGGCACGCGGCTGCGCTGCATGGT
>JAFEFZ010000163.1 GCA_018240325.1 Pseudomonadota bacterium | reverse complement strand
TCCCTGGCCTGGCGCTCGCTGCGCTCCTGGTCGCGCAGCCGCGCCTGCAGCACCGCCATCGCCTTGGCCTTGTTGCGGTGCTGGCTGCGGTCGTCCTGGCATTCGGCGACGATGCCGGTGGGCAGGTGGGTGATGCGGATCGCGCTGTCGGTCTTGTTCACGTGCTGGCCGCCGGCACCGCTGGCGCGGAAGGTGTCGATGCGCAGTTCGGCCGGGTTGAGCGTGATCTCCTCGGCCTCGTCGGGCTCGGGCAGCACCGCCACCGTGCAGGCGCTGGTGTGGATGCGGCCCTGGCTTTCGGTGGCCGGCACGCGCTGCACGCGGTGGCCGCCGCTCTCGAAGCGCAGCGATTCGAACACACGCTCGCCCGCCACGCGCAGCACCAGCTCCTTCCAGCCGCCGAGCTCGGCGGGGCTTTCGCTGATCACCTCGGTGCGCCAGCCGCGGCGCTCGCAGTAGCGCAGGTACATGCGCACCAGGTCGCCGGCGAACAGCGCGCTCTCGTCGCCGCCGGTGCCGGCGCGGATCTCGACGAAGGCGTTGCGCTCGTCGTCAGGGTCGCGCGGCAGCAGCGAGGCCTGCAGCTCGGCGTGCAGCCGCTCGAGGTCGGCCTCGGCGGCGGTGATCTCCTCGGCCGCCATCTCGGCCATCTCGGGGTCGGCCTGCAGTTCGCGCGCCGCAGCCAGGTCGCGCTCGCGCTGCTCGCAGTGGCGGAACTGTGCGACCACCTGCGCCGCTTCGGCCTGCTCGCGCGCCAGCTTGCGCCAGCGGTCGTGGTCGGCCATGAGCTGCGGGTCGGCCAGGCTCGCGTCGAGCTCGTGCAGCCGCAGGCTCAGGCGTTCGAAGCGTTCGCGCAGGGTCGGGGTCATCGGGGCTGGAGATGGGTGGGCAGCGGCGGCGGGCCACGCCGCGCCGGCGCGGCGCCGGCCGGCTGTGCGGCGTGCGCGCCGCTAACGGCCTTCGCCTTCGGGGTTGCGGGTGGTCCGGCGCAGGAACAGGCGCGACACCGCGTGCGCCACCTGTTCGCGCTGCGCGCCGTCGGCGCCGTGCAGCTCGGCGAGCGCGCCGTGCAACATCTTCTGCGCCAGCGCGCGCGCCATCACGTCGAGCACCTGGTCGGCGCTCTCGCCGCGCGCCAGCCGCTTGCGCGCGCGCGCCAGCTCGATCGCGCGCCAGGTGTCGGCCTGGCGGTTCAGCGCCTGGATCAGCGGCACCGCGGCGCGCTGGTCGAGCCAATGCTCGAAGCTCTGCACGCCGGCATCGACGATCGCCTCGGCCTGCGCCACCGCGGCCTGGCGCTTCTCGCCGGCGGTGGTCACCAGCGCCGACAGGTCGTCCACGGTGTACAGGTAGACGTCGGGCAGCTGCGCGACTTCGGGCTCGATGTCGCGCGGCACTGCCAGGTCGACCATGAAGATCGGCCGGTGGCGGCGCGCCTTCAGCGCGCGCTCGACCGCGCCCAGCCCGATGATCGGCAGCGTGCTCGCGGTGCACGACACGATCACGTCGAACTCGTGCAGCCGCGCCGGCAGCTCGGCCAGCCGCAGCGCCTGCGCGCCGAAGCGGCCGGCGAGCTTCTCGCCGCGCTCGAGCGTGCGGTTGGCCAGCGCGATCGCCTTCGGCCGGCGCGCGGCGAAGTGGGTGGCGACCAGCTCGATCATCTCGCCGGCGCCGATGAACAGCACCTGCAGCTGCCCCAGGTCTTCGAACAGCTGCGCCGCCAGCCGCACCGAGGCCGCGGCCATGCTGATCGAGTGCGCGCCGAGTTCGGTCGAGCTGCGCACCTCCTTGGCCACCGAGAACGAGCGCTGGAACAACTGGTGCAGCGTCAGCCCGAGCGTGCCGGCGGCATCGGCCTGGCGCACCGCCTGCTTCATCTGGCCGAGGATCTGCGGCTCGCCCAGCACCATCGAATCCAGCCCCGCAGCCACGCGGAAGGCGTGGCGCGCGGCGGCGCGGTCCTCGAGCACGTAGCTGTGGTCGCGCAGGCGCTCGTCGCTGATGCCGCCGTGGGCGGCGAGCCAGTCGACGGCCGGCTGCAGCAGCGCCTGCGGGGCTTCGGCGTCGGCGGTCGCGACGTACAGCTCGGTGCGGTTGCAGGTGGACAGCAGCGCCGCTTCGGCGCGGCGCGAACCCTGCACCCGCTCGACGAAACCGCGCAGCGCGCCCGGAAGGATCTCGGGCGCGAACGCCAAGCGGCCGCGCAGATCCAGCGGCGCGGTCGTGTGGTTCAGCCCGAGGGTCAGGACGCTCACGCGGCGATTATAAAATTTGCAGGCCGTTCAAGCACTTGCGCGCCGGCTGCGGTTTGGCGCCGGTCAAGCCGCCGCAAGCGCCCGCCGCCGATGGGCCCGCTCGACGCATTCTGGCACCTGCTCAACTTCTTCCTGCCGGCGCTGTGGGTCGCGGTGCTGGCCGCGGCCGCCGCCAAGCTGCTGTGGCGGCGTGCGCTGGCGGCGGTGAGCTGGCGGCGGCTGGCTGCCGCGCCGGCGCTGGCCGGATCGGTGGTGCTGGTGGCCGGCCTGGTGATCACCGGCCGCGACGGCCGCATGCTGACCTACGCCGCGCTGGTGGTGGCGGCCGCCCTGGCC
>JAFEFZ010000162.1 GCA_018240325.1 Pseudomonadota bacterium | reverse complement strand
CATCTGGGGCACCGCGCTGATCTACCTGGCCTGCGTGCTCACCGTGTGGTCGATGGCCTACTACCTGCGCAAGGCGCTGCCCGAGATCCGCGCGAAAGTGCGGTGACTCCGGCCGTGGCCGCGCGCCTTCGCCGATGAACGGGCCGCGCGACGGCGCGCTGCCGTGGATGCCGGCGCTGTTCGTCGTGATCTGGAGCACCGGCTTCATCGTCGCGCGCTACGGCATGCCGCACGCGCCGCCGATGGGCTTCCTGGCCTGGCGCTTTGCGCTGTCGGTGCTGCTGTTCGCGGCCTGGGTCGGCTGGTCGCGGGCGGCCTGGCCGCAAGACCGGCGCCAGCTGCTGCATCTGGCGGTGCTCGGCCTGCTGATCCAGGCGGGCTACCTGGGCGGCGTGTGGAGCGCGGTCAAGCTCGGCCTGGGCGCCGGCACGACGGCGCTGATCGTCGGGCTGCAACCGGTGCTGACCGCGTTGTGGGTGGCCCGGGCCAGCCGCACGCCGCAGCCGGTGGCGCCGCTCCAGTGGCTGGGGCTGGCGCTGGGCTTCGGCGGGCTGCTGCTGGTGGTGGGCGACAAGCTCGGCGCCGGCGAGATCACGCCGGCCAACCTGGCGCTGTGCGTGCTCGCGCTGCTGGCGATCACCGCGGGCACGCTGTACCAGAAGCGCTTCGTCGGCCCCTGCGACGTGCGCATCGCCAACCTGGTCCAACTCGCGGCCGCCTTCGCCGTCACGCTGCCGCTGGCGCTGCTCGAGACCGAGCCGGTGCGGTTGGTGCCGGAACTGGCGGGCGCGATGCTGTGGTCGGTATTCGGGCTGACGCTGGGCGGCAGTTCGCTGCTGTACCTGTTGATCCGGCGCGGCGCGGCCACGCATGTGGCGAGCCTGATGTACCTGGTGCCGCCGTGCACCGCGCTGATGGCCTGGCTGATGTTCGGCGAGCCGCTGTCGCCGGCCATGCTGGCCGGCCTGGGCGCGACTGCGGTCGGGGTGGCCTTGGTCGTGCGCGCGCCGCTGCCGCAGGCCGCGGCGCAGCGCATCGGCGGCCGCTGAAGCTTGCGGCCGGTCAAGGCCGCGCCGACGACCCCCGATTGCGGGGGGGTGATGCTCCTAGAATGCCCGCGAGGCGGCCTTGACACTGCCGAAAGGGCACGGCTCTAATGGTTTCGTCAAGGCCGTACGGCGCGAGCCGTGCAGCATCTTCCACGAACACCGAGCGGTACCGGGCGACAAGGGGCGAGTTCATGAACAAGGCGGAGCTGATCGAGCACATGGCCCAGCAGGCCGACCTGTCGAAGGCGGCAGCGGCGCGAGCGCTGGACGCCTTCGTCGGCGGCGTGAAGGGTACGCTCAAGAAGAGCGGCAGCGTGACCATCGTCGGCTTCGGCACCTTCGTCGTGACCAAGCGCCAGGCGCGCACCGGGCGCAACCCGCGCACCGGCGCCGCGATCAAGATCAAGTCGGCCAAGGTGCCCAAGTTCAAGCCGGGCAAGACGCTGCGCGACGCGATCCGCTGAGCGCCGGCCATCCCCTTTCCGCGGGTGCTTAGCTCAGCGGTAGAGCGGCGCCCTTACAAGGCGTAGGTCGGGGGTTCGACACCCTCAGCACCCACCATCCTGCGGCGGCGGCCGCGCGGCGTCGCGCGGCTAGAATGCGCGCTTCGTATGCGCGGCGCCCGGCCGGCAGCCGCACAGCGGCCGCGCCCGCGACCGCGCAGCTGCCCGCCGATCGCGGCGGGCGCCCGGCAGGCCTGCTGCCGCTTCCGCTTCGCTGCTCATGCTCGACTTCTTCCGCAACCACACCCGGCTGTTCCAGGGCCTGCTGGTGCTGCTGGTGTTCCCGTCCTTCGTGTTCTTCGGCGTGCAGGGGTACTCGGGCTTCAACAGCGACAGGGAATCCCAGGTCGCGGTGGTCGACGGCCACGGTATTCCCCGCGCCGAGTGGGATGCGGCGGTGCAGAGCCAGGTGGACCGGATGCGCCAGCAGCTGCCCGGCGTCGACGTGAAGCTGATCGACACGCCGCAGTTGCGCCGAGAGGTACTCGACCGGCTGGTGCGCGAGCGTGTGCTGGCCGCCACTGCCGCGCAGCAGCATCTGGGCGTCAGCGATGCGCAGCTGCACCGTCTGTTTACTACCGATCCACAGTTCGAGCCGCTGCGCAACCCCGACGGCACCGTCAACCGCGAGCTGCTGGCCGCGCAGGGCATGAACTCCGAGATGTTCGCCGAGAGGTTGCGGCAGGAGCTGGCGATGCGCCAGGTGCTGCAGGGCATTGCCGGCAGCGTGGTCGCGCCGGTGGCGGTGGTCGACCCGGCGATCGACGCCGTCTTCCAGCGCCGGCAGGTG
>JAFEFZ010000161.1 GCA_018240325.1 Pseudomonadota bacterium | reverse complement strand
GCGCTGCGCGTGGTCGATGCCGACGGCCGCGCGGTCGAAGTGGCGGCCTCGGGCTTCGACCACTTCCGGACATGACACGCTCCGACGCCGCTGCGCAGCCCGGCGCCGCGCCGCGGCGGCCCGATGCGCGCTTCCTGTTCGCGCACCCGGCGCACCTGATCGCGCTGGGCCTGGGCAGCGGGCTGTCGCCGAAGGCGCCGGGCACGGCCGGCACGCTGGCGGGCTGGGCCGGCTTCGTGCTGCTCGATCGGCTGGCCGGGCCGCTGCCCTGGGTGGCGATCATCGCCGCGGGCACGCTGATGGGCGTGTGGGCCTGCGCGGTCACCGCACGCCACTTGCACACCGCCGATCCGGGGGCGATCGTCTGGGACGAGGTGCTCGCGTTCTGGGCGGTGCTGGCGGCGATCGCGCCGGCCGGCCCGATCGGGCAACTGGCGGCCTTCGCGCTGTTCCGCTTCTTCGACGCGGTCAAGCCCGGGCCGGTGGGCTGGGCCGACCGGCTGCTGCCGGTGCCGCCCGGCGGGGCGATCGGCTGGCGCCAGGGCCTGGGCATCCTGCTCGACGACTTCGTCGCCGCAGCCTGCACGGTACTGGTCGTGCTTGCCGGGAGATGGCTGTGGAACTGAAGCCCTTCGAGCCGGCGGTGCGGGCCCTGGCCGACGCGCTGCGCGCGCGCGGCTGGCGCATCGCCACCGCCGAGAGCTGCACCGGCGGCCTGGTCGCGGCCGCCTGCACGATGGTGGCCGGCTCCAGCGACTGGTTCGAACGCGGCTGGGTCAGCTACAGCAACGCCGCCAAGACCGAGCTGCTGGGCGTGCCGGCGGCGCTGATCGCCGCGCACGGCGCGGTCAGCGAGCCGGTGGCGCGCGCGATGGCCGAAGGCGCGCTGCTGCGCGCCGGGGTCGACCTGGCGGCGGCGATCACCGGCGTCGCCGGGCCCGGCGGCGGCACGCCGGCCAAGCCGGTGGGCACGGTGTGGCTGGCGCTGGCCGCACGCGGCGCTGCCGGCGCGCCCCAGATCCAGGCCGAACGGCTGCAGCTGGACGGCGACCGCAGCGCGGTACGCGAGCAGACCGTCGCGGTCGCGCTGGCGCGCCTGCACGACGCGGCAGCGCGGCACCCGGCCGCCGCCGGCCGGCGAACCGATCCGGGGCACGGCGGATGAACATCCTGTTGTGCGGCGAATTCGACGCGGCCGAACTGGCGGCCTGGCAGCAGTGCCTGCGGGCCGCCCTGCCCGAAGCGCGCTGGCTGGACCGCGGCGCGGCGCTCGCCCAGGCCGATGCGGTCGAAGTGGCGGTCGTCGCCAACCCGCCGCCCGGCAGCCTGCGCGGGCTGCCGCGGCTGCGGCTGATCCAGTCGCTGTGGGCCGGCGTGGAGCGGCTGCTGCGCGACCCGACGCTGCCGGCCGGCGTGCCGATCGCGCGCATGGTGGACCCGGCGATGACCGCGGCGATGGCCGAGACCGCGCTGTGGGCGACGCTGGCGCTGCAGCGCGACTTCTTCGACTACGCGCTCGACCAGCGCGAGCGGCGCTGGCAACAACGGCCGCAGCGGCGCGCCGACAGCCTGCGCGTGCTGGTGCTCGGGCTGGGCGAGATGGGCCTGGCGGCGGCGCGCCGGCTGGTGCAGCTCGGCTTTCAGGTCAGCGGCTGGAGCCTGCACCCGCGCGCCGCGGCAGCGTTGCCGGCGGGCATCGGCCACCGGCACGGCGCAGCGGCGCTGCCCGGGCTGCTGGCGCAATCCGACATCGTGATCAACCTGCTGCCGCTGACGCCCGCCACCGAGGGGCTGCTGGACGCAACCTTCTTCGCGGCGCTGCCGCGCGGCGCGGGTGTCGTCAACCTGGCGCGCGGCGCGCATGTCGTCGACGCCGACCTGCTGGCGGCGCTGGACCGCGGCCAGGTCGGCCGCGCGGTGCTCGACGTGTTCCACCAGGAGCCGCTGCCGCCCGAGCACCCGTACTGGCAGCACCCGCGGGTCACGCTGCTGCCGCACGTGGCGGCCCAGACCGACCCCCACAGCGCGGCGCAGGTGGTGGCGGCCAACGTGCGCGCCCTCGCAGCCGGCGCGCCGCTGGCGCACCTGGTGCCAGTCGGGCGCGGGTACTGAGTACCCCCGGGGCCGGGCCGCGCCCAGCCAGCCCCACGCGGGGGCCAAGGAAACCGGGGTCGGCACGGCGCGTCCCCGGGCGCTGTCTTCGCGACGGGACGCCGCCACGATCCGATCCGGCGCCGGCCTGCGCCCCGGTGCGGCCGCGCGCCGTCAGGCGGATGGCGCGCGCGCCCGAGACCACGCCGCCTGCTGCAGCGCCGCCGGCAGCTCGTGCGCGAGCGCCATCTCCTCGCGCTCGTGGTGGTGCTCAAGCAGGTGGCGCAGCGAATGCGCGGCATCGAGCAGCACCAGCACGGCGCTGCGCTGCGCGCGCGTGCCGCGCGGCGGCCGCGCGGCTGCCGCGCGCACCTTCTGCAGGTATTCATCGGCGAGCAGCCGGATGCGGTCGTGCTCGACGCGATACAGGTGCGCGTTCCAGCGCGCGCCTTCGGGCACGTGCGGCAGCAGGCGGGTGTCCTCGATGTCGATGTGCCGTTCGAGCGCGCGGTGCCAGCGCTGCAGCCGCTGCAGCGCGCCGGCGAAGTCGGCGCCCACGATGTCGAGCAGGTGCGCGCGCAACTGCGCATCGAGCCGGTGGTGCTGGTAGGCGAAGGACGCAGGGTCGGCGGTCGGCATGCGGCAATGTTCGCACGGCAGCGGTCCCGGCCCACGCGCGGTGCCCCGAACGATCTCAGTTGCGCCACCGCGCTGCGCGCGAGCCGCAACGCAGGAAACGCGAGGAGTGCGGCAACCGCTTTCGGTCCGTTGCTGTCATTGCGGATGCCCGATTTGCTTCGCTGCGTTTCGAGGCCGCTGAGGCAAAGCCGACAAGGGGGTGGCCGACTACGCTCAGCCAAATTCTTATTCACTCCGTTGGCCACCCCGTCGTCGGCCCGAGCGGTGGCGTGCCGACACCGTTGTTCGCGCGCTGGTCGATGCGGTGGGTGTTTGCCGAACAAGCGCTGCGGCG
>JAFEFZ010000160.1 GCA_018240325.1 Pseudomonadota bacterium | reverse complement strand
GTATACGCTGCGCCGCCATTCGTGCTCGGTGCGCGCGGCTGGGCGATCGCGGCAATCGTCGCGATCCTGCCCGGTGACGATCTCGCGCACGCGCTCGCCGCGCATGCGCGCGCGGCAGTCATCGGCTGGGATCTCTGCGCACTGGCTGGAGCGGTCGGCGTCGCCTATGCGCTCGTCAACCTGCGTCGCGACCGTCTTCGCACGGGTATCGGCTACTCGGCGCTCGCACTCGGCTGCGGCGCACTCGCAATCACCGTTGCGGCGCTGGCAAGGGGACGCTCGCCGCTGATCGCGCCGGCGAGGATCGCGAGCTTTGCACGTGACCTCCTGCTCTATCTGCCGGTCACCTTCGTGATCGAGGAGGTGGCGTTTCGTGGCGCATTCGACAGTTTCGCGGGCACTCGTGCCGTCACCGGACCTCTCGCGTTTGGCACGGCGGCCTTCAGCGCCACAGTGTGGGGTCTGTGGCATTGGCCGCTGATGCCCGATCCCTGGCACGCAACGGTCGCCGTGCGACTCATCGCCGCACACTTGCCGGTCGGTGTGTTCCTCGCTTTGTCGTGGCGCTCGGGCGGCACGCTGCTGTGGCCGGCACTCGCGCACGCGCTCATCGACGCCTGGCGCAACGCGGTGTTGAACTGAGGCTCGACGATCCCGGCTACCGGGAGCGTGGAAACGTGGCGCCCCAGGTGTGATGCTCTGCGAAACGGGAACGGGCGCTGTGTGAGCGATCGGCCGCGCCGGGAAGCGGCGGGAATGCCGCGGCGCGCGAGTTCGACCGCGAAGGCCGAGGGAGCGGGGTACCGTGACGGGCTCAAACACCGGCTGCGTTCCGCAGCCGAACTCGCGCGTCACGCTACCCCGCTCCCTCGGCCTTCGCGGTCGGTGTAGAGCGTGCCGGAGCATCCCCGCCGCTTCCCGGCGCGGCCGATCGCTCAAACAGGGTCCGTTCCCGTTTCGCAGGGCTTCCCTGGGTTCGGCCGCCGGCCATCACGCACGCCAGCGGGGCAGCGCGCTCAGCCGTTGGCGGC
>JAFEFZ010000015.1 GCA_018240325.1 Pseudomonadota bacterium | reverse complement strand
TCGGCACCGCGCCCGGCTGGCGCTGATCGGCACCGCGCCCGGCTGGCGCTGAGCGGCACAGCGCCCGGCGCTGGTCGCGCGGCACCTGGCCGGCGCCGCTCAGCGCAGCGCCTGAGCCGCGAGCAGCAGCCCGATCAGCACCGGCTGGTGCAGCAGGTAGAAGCTCAGGCTCCATCGCCCCAGCCCGGCCAGCGGCCGCAGGCCGGGCGCCAGCGGCCCGGCCAGCAGCGCCGGGCGCGTGCGCAGCAGCCATTGCCCGGCGACCAGCCCGGCCAGCAGCACCCCCAGCCACGGCAGCAGCGGCACGAAATCCTCGGTCACCGGCTTCTTCGTGACCAGCCCGACCCAGTTGGTCCAGCGGCTGTCGAAGAAGGGGGCTGCCGCGAACTGCGGCAGCAGCAGGCACAGCAGCGCCAGCGGCCACAACCCGGCCCGCAGCGGCGCCGCCAGCCGCGCCAGCACCAGCATGACCGCGATGCCGTGCAGCACGCCGAAGCTGATCCAGCTGCCCGGGAACATCAGCGCCGAGCCGATGCTGACCAGCAGCGCACCCGCCGCGATCTGCGCCCAGCGCCGCCAGAAGCGGCGCCACGGCTGGCCGGCTTGCAGCGCCGCGGCCAGCGACAGCCCCGCGCAGCCGAGGAACAGGCTGAGGATCAGCGTGCGCTGCCCCGTCCACAGCGGGTCGGCGTAGAAGTTCTGGCGCCGCTCGAGCCAGCCGAAGTGGTTTGAGGTCGAAAGCGAAGTGGTACAGCGCCATCCACACCATCGCCAGGCCGCGCAGCGCATCCAGGCGCTCGTATCGGGCGGTGCGGGCAGCGGGGTTCACCGGGCGGTGCGGCAGGGGCGGCGGGGCTCGAGCAGGCGCGGCGATGGTAGCCTGCGCCCTTCCATGTCCGAGCGCCGCACCCACCCATGAGCCAAGCCGCCTCCGATCGCTACCGCAGCGTGTTCCGCCCCGGCCTGTTCGCCGGCCAGGTGCACTGGGTCACCGGCGCAGGCAGCGGCATCGGCCGCTGCGTCGCGCACGAACTCGCGAGCCTGGGCGCCACCGTGATCCTGAGCGGCCGCAAGCCGGACAAGCTCGAGCGCGTGGCGGCCGAGATCGCCGAGGACGGCGGCCGCTGCGAGCACGTGGCCTTCGACATCCGCGACGAGGACGCGGTCAAGGCGGCTGTGGCCGACAGGGTGCAGCACCACGGCGCGATCCACGGCCTGGTCAACAACGCCGGCGGGCAGTTCCCGTCGCCGCTGGCGGCGATCAGCAAGAAGGGCTTCGACGCGGTGGTCGCCAACAACCTGACCGGCGGCTTCCTGATGATGCGCGAGGTGTTCCTGCAGGGCATGCAGCGTGAAGGCGGCGCGATCGTGAACATGACCGCCGATTTCCGCAACGGCATGCCGGGCATGGGCCACTCGGGCGCGGCGCGCGCCGGCATGGCCAACCTGACGCAGACGGCCGCCTTCGAGTGGGCGCACGCCGGCGTGCGCGTGAACGCGGTCGCGCCGGGCTGGGTCGCCTCCAGCGGCATGGACCAGTACCCGGAGGCGATGAAGCCGCTGATCCGCAACCTGAAGCGCCACGTGCCGCTGCGCCGGCTGGCCACCGAGGCCGAGATCAGCGCGGTGATCGTGTTCCTGCTGTCGCCGGGCGCGGCCTTCGTCACCGGCATCACGGTGCCGATCGACGGCGGCTCGCCGCTGGGCGATGCCGCGCACCCGTCGCCCGACCATGCCGGAACGGCGCCCTACCAGGGCTTCCACCGCGCGGTCGTGCCCGAAGTCTTGAAGTGAAGACCGGTCATTCGCGGCCGGCTTGCGGCCCTGTCCTGTCTCTCGGAACGTCTGCTGTTCTTCGTTGCGTTTCGAGGCCGTTGAGGCAAAGCCGCCGAGGGGGGCGCCGGCTGCGTTCAGCCAAATTCTTATTCACTCCGCCGGCCACCCCCTCGTCGGCTTTGCCGGCACCGCCAGCGCGCTTCTTCAGCAAACACCCACTGCGTCGAGCAGCGCGCGAACAGCGGCCTCGGCACACCACCGCCCGGGACGACGGCGGGGTGGCCAACGGAGTGAATAAGAATTTGGCTGAACGGAGTTGGCCACCCCGTCGGCGGCCCCGTGTGCCACGTTTTCGCACCCGAACGAGGACTGCTTTCGGCGCAACGGCGAAGGACAGCAACGGCCGATACCGGCCGATGGCCGCCAGGCGTTTCGTGCGCCGCGAGTGGATTGCCGGCGGCATCGACAACTGACGTGAAACCTGCTGCCTGCCGATGACCGCGATCCCCCACCACCGCCGCAGCGCCGCCGAGCAGCAGCGCCTGCACGACGCCATGGTCCAGCTGTGGGAACAGCGCATCACCTTCAACCAGGTGCTGGGGCTGAAGATCGTGTCGCTGCAGCCCGGCGACGTGCGCATGCGCATCGACATGCGCCCGGAACTGGTCGGCCACTACGCCTACGGCCGGCTGCACGGCGGCGTGATCTCGGCCTCGCTCGACGCGCTCGGCGGCTGCGCGTTGATGGTCGAGCTCGGCGAGAAGCACGCCGACGAGAGCGCCGACCAGGTGATGCACCGCTTCGCACGCATGGGCACCATCGACCTGCGCGTGGATTTCCTGCGCCAGGGCATCGGCCAGTACTTCATCGGCCACGCCGAAGTCACGCGCCTGGGCGGGCGCATCGGCTCGACCCAGATGCGGCTGAGCAACCAGGACGGCACCTTGATCGCCACCGCCGCCGCTTCCTTCGTCGTGGCCTGAGCAGCGGCGCAAGCCACGCGCCGGCCGGCACCGATTTGCGCGGGCGCAAGACGCGCAGTGCCAAGCGGCGGCACGATGCACCACCGGAGGACTCCATGACTCAGCCGCGCCGCATCCTGCTGATCCAGGGCCACCCCGATGCGGGTGCGCCGCACCTGTGCCACGCGCTGGCCGACGCCTATGCCGCCGGCGCCGCCGAAGGCGGGCACGAGCTGCGCCGCGTCGATGTCGCCCGGCTCGACTTCCCGCTGCTGCGCAGCGCCGCCGAATGGGAACAGGGGCCGCTGCCGCCGGCGCTCGAGCCGGTGCAGCACGACATCCGCTGGGCCCGGCACCTGGTGGTGGTGTTCCCGCTGTGGCTCGGCGACATGCCGGCGCTGCTGAAGGGCTTCCTCGAGCAGATCGCCCGCCCCGGGTTCGCGTTCGAGGACGACGGCAACGGCGGCTTCGGCAAGAAGGGGCTGTCGGGCCGATCGGCGCGGCTGATCGTGACGATGGGGATGCCGGCCCTGGTGTACCGCTACTACTTCCGCGCCCACAGCCTGAAATCGCTCGAGCGCAACGTGCTCGGCTTCGTCGGCATCGCGCCGGTGGACGAAACGCTGATCGGCCTGGTCGATCGGCTCGACGACGCCGCCCGGGCCAAGTGGTTCGCGCGGATGCGCATGCTCGGCCGCAAGGCGGCCTGAGCATCGGCGCTTCGACCGCCACCGGATCCCGCGCCGCTGCCGCGCCCTGCGCTTGCACCCCTTGCCGAGCACGCCCCCCGATGACCCGCCTGAGCGCCCGCGACTTCGCCCCCGAGGTGATGCAGCTGTTCGACCACTACGTGCACGGCCGCATCGACCGGCGCGCCTTCCTCGACGGTGCGGCGCGCCACGCCAGCGGCGGCGTCGGTGCCGCCGCGCTGCTGCACGCGCTGAGCCCCGACTTCGCCCGCGCGCAGCAGGTCCGGCCCGACGACGCGCGCCTGACGACGCGCCGCGTCGAGATCGACTCGCCCCGCGGCAACGGCCGCATCGGCGGGTATCTCGCGCTGCCGCGCGACGCGAAGGGCCCGCTGCCGGCGGTGCTGGTGGTGCACGAGAACCGCGGCCTGAACCCGCACATCGAGGACGTGACCCGGCGGCTGGCGCTCGCGGGCTTCGCCGCGCTCGCGCCCGACGCGCTGAGCACGCTCGGCGGCTGGCCGGGCGACGAGGACGCGGCGCGCGCGCTGTTCGCCAAACTGGACCAGCCGAAGACGCGCGAGGATTTCATCGCCGCCGCCGACTGGCTGCGCGTGCAGCCCTTCGCCAGCGGCCGCGTCGGCGTGATCGGCTTCTGCTGGGGCGGCGCAATGGCCAACCTGCTGGCGGTGCGGCTGCCGTGGCTGGGCGCGGCGGTGGCCTTCTACGGCGGCAGCCAGCCCAGCGGCGGCGACGTGGCGCGCATCAAGGCCGCCGTGCAGATCCACAACGCCGGCGAAGATGCCTGGGTCGATGCCGGTGCGCCCGCCTACGAGGCGGCGCTCAAGGCAGC
>JAFEFZ010000159.1 GCA_018240325.1 Pseudomonadota bacterium | reverse complement strand
CCAGCTCGTGCAGCTGCCCGGCCATGCCGATGCGCGCGAGCTGTGCTTCGGCCTCGGCGAACAGGCGCTTCTCCTCGCCGCGGTCCAGCCGCAGCATCGCCTGCAGCACGCCGGCCCGGGTGCGGCCGTAGCCGCCGAGCGCGACGTTCTCCAGCACCGTCATCTCGGGGATCATCTTCACGTGCTGGAAGGTGCGCGACACGCCCAGCCGCGCGATCGCGCGCGCCGGCCGCCCGCCGATCGCCTGCCCGCGCCAGCGCACCGCACCGCCGGTCAGCGGCAGCACGCCGGTGATCAGGTTGAAGGTGGTCGACTTGCCGGCGCCGTTGGGCCCGATCAGCGCGACGATCTCGCCGGCATCGACGCCGAAGCTCACGTCGTTCACCGCCACCAGCCCGCCGAAGGCCTTGCGCACCGCCGCCACGTCGAGCAGGCGCTCGCCCGCGGCCGGCTTCGCGCGCTGCGGCAGCGGCTCGGCGCCGGCCCAGTCGAGCGTGCGCGTGGTGGGCTTGCGCCAGCGGCCGAGCCAGCTCCACAGCCCCTCGGGCGCGTACTTCAGCAGCGCCACCAGCACGATGCCGAAGACGATCGTCTCGAAGTTGCCGCTGGTGCCCAGCAGCTTGGGCAGCAGCACCTGCAGCTGGTCTTCGGTCAGCCGCACCACCGCCGAGCCGAGGAAGGCGCCCCACACATGGCCGATGCCGCCGAGCACCGCGATGAACAGGTATTCGATGCCCTTGTTGATGCCGAACGGCGACGGGCTGACGCTGCGCTGGAAGTGTGCGGCCAGCCAGCCCGACACCGCCGCCAGCACCGCGGCGATCACGAAGGCGGTGAGCTTGTAGCGGAAGGTCGAGATGCCCATCGCCTCGGCCATCGTCGCGCCGCTCTTGAGCGAACGGATCGCGCGCCCCGGGCGTGAATCGAGCAGGCGCAGCACCGCCAGCGCGGCGAGCAGCGCGATCGCCCACGCCAGCGGGTGCAGGCCGCGGCCGGTGCCCAGGTCGACGCCGAACAGGCGCATCGACGGGATGCCGAGGATGCCGTCGTACTTGCCCAGGCCTTCCATGTTGGCCATCGTGAAGTTCAGCGCCAGGCCCCAGCAGATCGTCGCCAGCGGCAGGTAGTGGCCCGACATGCGCAGCGTGAGCAGCCCCAGCACCAGCGCCGTCAACACCGCCAGCGCCACGCCCACCGCCAGCGTGGCCAGCGGCGGCAGCGCGGTCTGCGTCGCCAGCCACGCCGCCGCATAGGCGCCGATGCCGACGAAGGCCGCCTGGCCGAAGGAGATCAGCCCGGCGACGCCGGTCAGCAGCACCAGCCCGAGCGCGACCATCGAATACAGCGCGATGTAGATGCTCTGCGTGATCCAGAAGTCGGGCACCGGCAGCAGCGGCAGCGCCATCATCAGCAGCGCGAAGGCGGGGAAGGCCCAGCGGGTCATCGCCGCACCCGAACCGCACGGGAGCGAGCCCGTAGCGAGCACGCCAAAGGCGTCGGCTCGAATCGCTTGTCACCCGGCAAGCACATCGGCTGCAAGCTGATCAACGGCGGCATACGAAAGAAGGCGAAGGTGCTTGGTGGTGAAGACACGGAATCGGCTCAGGTTCTTGCGCGACGCAAGGTATGACTCAGCAATGCGTCCATGCGCGATGACTGCCGAAATGTGCGGCAACGTTTCGATTGCCAGATCGAGCAGGTCTGCGTTGGAGCGGCCGGCGCCATGTCCCGCCAGACGTTCGTTCATGAAGACGTTCGTTTCGAGACACAGGACGCCAGCGTCACGAAGGCGGGCGATGCGCCTGCGGGTGTGCGAGAGGTCCGTCTTCCCCTGATCCCGGCGTGCTTCGCGATAGGCCTCGTTCCAACGGACAATATCGAAACCTGTCGAGTCGTCCCAGAACGCCCACCAGTCGAGGCCGGTGGTAACCGCGGGGTTCTCGCCGATGAGGATTGCAGTGCAGGTCTCGGGCCGGCCCGCGCACACAAGCGGCCTGTCATAGCAGGGACGCGGCAACAGCGAGTGAAGGTGGTCTGTGAAGCGTGATGGCATTTCGAACTGCCGATTCAATGCTCGTCGGAATCGGGATCGCGCAGCGACCGCCACAGCAGCACCGGCAGGATCGCCGAGAACACGATCACTTCCTTGAAGGGGCTCGACCAGAAGCTGCCGAAGGATTCGAGCAGGCCGACGCCGAGCGCGCCCACCATCGCGAGCGGGTAGCTCGCCAGCCCCGCGAAGACGGCCGCGACGAAGCCCTTCAGCCCGATCAGGAAGCCGCTGTCGTAGAACACCGTCGTCGTCGGCCCGATCAGCAGCCCCGACAGCGCGCCGATGAAGGCCGCCATCGTGAACGACAGCCGCCCGGCGCCCGCCGTGCGGATGCCCATCAGCCGCGCGCCCAGGCGGTTGACCGCGGTGGCACGCAGCGCCTTGCCCGACAGGCTGCGGTCGAAGTACAGCCACAGCCCGACGATCAGCGCCAGCGACGCGGCGAAGATGATGACCGTCTGGCCGGCGAGCGTGACCGGCCCGATCGAGAAGCGCGCGTCCCAGAAGCTCGGGTTGCGGAAGCCCTCGGCGCCGAAGAAGAACAGGCCCAGGCCGACGAGCGCGAAGTGCACGCCGACCGACACGATCAGCAGCACCAGCACGCTCGCGTCGGCCAGCGATTCGTAGGCCAGCCGGTAGATCAGCGGCCCGAAGGGCGTGACCAGCGCCACCGCGAGCGCCGCCTGCGCGGCCAGCGGCAGGCCCCTGGGCGCCGCCCAGATCGTCAGCAGCGACACCGCCACCGGCCAGGCCAGCGTGCGCAGCGCCTGCCGGGCCAGCGGCGCGATGCCCAGCCCCTGGCGCGCGCCGTTGACCAGATCCTGCAGCGTCGCCACCGCCGCCAGCACCAGCAGGAACCACACCGTGCCCGGCACGCGTCCGGTCTGCAGCAACGCCAGCGTGAGCGCGCCGAAAGCGACGAACTCGCCCTGCGGGATGAAGATCACGCGCGTCACCGCGAACACCAGCACGGTGGCCAGCGCCAGCAGCGCGTAGATCGCGCCGTTGGTCAGGCCGTCGAGGGTCAAGATGCCGGCGATCGTCGGGTCCATGGGTCTTCGTCCGCACGCCTGCCGCTGATCGGGCCCGACTCGCGCCGGGCCCGCGGGCCGGTCAGTTTTCGACGGCAGTCAGCCGGCGATTCACTTCTCGACGACGAACTTGCCGTCGACGACCTTGAGCATCACGCCGGTCTCGTTGGTGTAGCCGCCGTGGTCGGTCGGCGTCCACAGCATCACGCCGTGCGCGACGACGGTGCGCCCCATGTTCTCCATCGCGTCGCGCAGTGCGGCGCGGAACTCGGGCGTGCCCGGCTTGGCCTTGGCCAGCGCCACCGGCAGGATCTTCTCGAGCACGATGCGCGCGTCGTACGCATGGCCGGCGAACTGGTTGCGCGTGCCCGGGCCATAGGCCTTCTCGAAGCTGGTCACGAAGTCGGTCGCGGCCTTCTTCGACGGGTGGCTGTCGGGCAGCTGCTCGGCCATCACCGCCGGGCCCGACACCAGGTAGCTGCCTTCGACGTCCTTGCCGCCGATGCGCACCAGGTCGGGCGTGGCCGCGCCGTGCGTCTGGTAGATCTTGCCCTTGTAGCCGCGCTCGATCAGCGCCTTGTGCGGCATCGCCGCGGCCGAGCCGGAGGCGGCGATCAGGATCGCATCCGGGTTGGCCGCCACCAGCTTCAGCGCCTGCGGCGTGGCGCTGGTGTCGTTGCGCGCGAAGCGCTCACTGATGACCACCTTGAGGCCGGCCTTCTCGGCCTGCGCGCTGAAGTCCTTCAGCCACAGCTCGCCGTAGCCGTCGGTGTAGCCGAAGAAGCCGACCGTCTTGACGCCGTGCTTCTTCATGTGCTCGACGATCGGGTGCGCCATCACCGCGAAGCTCTGCGGCAGGCGGAACACCCAGCGCTCCTGGTCGGGCGGCACGCCCACCGGCGCGAGCGTGACCTGCGGCGTCTTGGTCTCGGCGGCGATCGGCGCCATCGCGGCCGTGGTCGGCGTGACCGAGCCGCCGAGGATCAGGTCGACCTTGTCCTCGGTGACGAAGCGGCGCGCGTTGACCACCGCCTTGCCCGGATCGGTGGCGTCGTCGAGGATGATCAGGTTGACCTTCTCGCCGGCGATCGTCGCCGGCCACAGCTTGAACGCGTTGTTCTCGGGGATGCCCAGGCCCGAGCCGGCACCGGTCAGCGAGATCGACACGCCGACGTTCACGTCGGCCGCGGCGCCGCCGGCGACGAGCAGCGCCGCCGCGGCGGCCAGGGTGCAACGCAGGAACTTGTTCATCGCTTCGTCTCCTTCTGGGGTGGGTGGGGCCGATGGGTTCGGGGGCGCTACAGGCACAGGGCCTTGATGTCGTCGGGGATCGGGATCGCGTGGATGCGGTCCGGGTCTTCGGCGTCGCGCCGGACGAAGGCGCGCACCTCCTTGCCTTCGCACAGCACGGTGTCGCCGCGCTTGACGACGTGGCGGTGGGTGAAGGTCTTGGCCGCCCAGGTCTCGATCGTGGTGTGCACCGCGAGCGTCTGGCCGTAGGTGGCGGGCCGGTAGAAGCGGGTGTTGATCTCGAGCAGCGGCGTGCCGACGATGCCGCGCAGCTTGACCAGCTCGCGCCACGGCGGCACGCCGCAGGCCATGAAGAAGGCGAGCGAGGCTTCGTCCATCCAGCGCGAGAAGTTCGGGAAGTAGACGATGCCGGCCGGGTCGCAGTCGCCGAAGTGCACGTCGACGCGGTAGACGTGGGTCTTGCTCATGCGTGGTCGGGATTCTCGACCAGCAGCGCGATGCCCTGGCCGCCGCCGATGCAGGCCGAGGCCACGCCCCAGCGCGCGCCGATCGCCTGCAGCTGGCGCGCAACCGTGATCGTCAGGCGCACGCCGGTGGCGGCCAGCGGGTGGCCGAGCGCGATCGCGCCGCCGTGCACGTTGAGCCGGTCCGGCTCCAGCCCCAGCTCGCGCGCCACCGCCAGCGTCTGCGCGCCCTGCGCTTCGTTGACCTCGAAGCGGGCGATGTCGGCGAGCGCCAGGCCCGCGCCGGCCAGCAGCCGGCGGATCGCCGGCGCCGGGCCGATGCCCATGATCTCGGGCGGCACGCCGACCACCGCGGCCGCAGCCAGCCGCGCCAGCGGCGCACGGCCCCAGGCTTTGGCGGTCGCGGCGTCGGCCACCAGCGCAGCGGCGGCGGCGTCGGTCAGCGCCGAGCTGTTGCCGCCGGTCTGCACGCCGCCGTCGAACACGGTGCGCAGCCGCGCCAGCACCTCGGGCGGCGTGGGGCGCGGGTGGGTGTCGCGGTCGGCGAGCTCGGCCTTGCCGGCGAGCTTCAGCCGGCGCGGCTTGTAGCCGGCCAGCTCGAAGGTCTGGCTCTTCACCGGCACGATCTCGCCGGCCAGCCAGCCCGATGCCTGCGCCGCCACCGCGCGCGCGAACGACGCGGCGGCGAAGGCGTCGACCGCTTCGCGCGTGATGCCGTACTGCTTCGCCAGGTTCTCGGCGGTCTGGATCATCGACACGGCGGCCGGGTCGTGCAAAGCCTCCCACATGTAGTCCTTGAAGGCGACCGGCGCACCCAGGCGGAAGCCGCCGCGGTGGTCGAAGGCGGCGATCGGGTTGCGCGTCATCGATTCGGTGCCGACCACCAGCGCCAGCGTCGCGACGCCGGCGCCGATCTGCTCGCCCGCCTGGCGGAACAGCTCGAAGCCGGTGCCGCAGATGCGCTGCACGCCCAGCGCCGGCACTTCCACCGGCACGCCCGCATACAGGCCGACGTGGCGCGCCACGTAGAACTGGTCGAAACCGCCCGGCGCCATGTTGCCGGCGAGCACCGAATCGACGCGCGCCGCATCGACGCCGGCGCGCGCCAGCAGCGCGCGCGCCGCGCAGATGCCCAGGTCGATCGGGTTGGCGTCGGCGAAGGCGCCCTGGTAGTCGACCATCGGCGTGCGCACGCCGTCGAGGATCCAGACGCCGTCGAAGGCCTGGTACAGGCCCTGGCTCACCGAACCACCCTGCGCACTCATGACGCCTTGCCCACCTTGCCGGCGCGCTTGCCGAGGAAGTCGCGCACGCGCTGCTTGGCGGCTTCGTCGCCCTGGGCGATCGCCGACATCAGCGATTCGACGAACAGCCCCTCGGCCGGCGCCATCTCGGCGATGCGCGGCAGCGCCTGCGTGATCGCGTAGTTGGACAGCGGCGCATTGGCCGCGACCTTGCGCGCCAGCTCCAGCCCCTTGGCCAGGCCGGCGCCGTCATCGACCCGGTAGTGGCTCAGCCCCGCGGCCTGGCCTTCGGCGGCGTCGTACACGCGGCCGGTCAGCATCATGTCGGTCATGCGCGCCACGCCGATCAGGCGCGGGATGCGCGCCGAGCCGCTGCCGCCGACGAAGATGCCGCGCTGGCCTTCGGGCAGGCCGTAGAAGGTGCCGGCCTCGGCCACGCGCAGGTGCGCGGTCGCGGCCAGCTCGAGCCCGCCGCCGACCACCGCGCCGTGCAGCACCGCGATCACCGGCACCGGGCCGAACTGGATCGCGTCGAAGGCCGCGTGCCACTGGCGCGAGTGGAAGATGCCTTCGGCGACGCTCTGCTCGGTCACCTCCGACAGGTCGAGCCCGGCGCAGAAGTGCGCGCCTTCGCCGCTGATCACGGCCACCCGCGCCGCCGCGGGCAGGTTGGCGAAGGCGGTCTGCAGCTCGCGCACCAGCGTGCCGTTGAGCGCGTTGCGCTTGTCGGGGCGGTTCAGCCGCAGGTGCACCACGGCGCCGTCGGTCTCGGCGCGCAGCATCGTCAGCTGCGCGAGCAGGCCCTCGGCGGGGCGCAGGCCGGTACTCGATGTCATCGGGGGTCTCCTGCTGGGACGATCACCTCGGGCCCGCCGGCGTACAGCGCCCGCACGAGCGCGTCGCGGCGCTTCAGCACCGCACGCTGGTTGAGGTAGCCCTTGTCGGTGATCTCGCCGGCATCGGCGCTGGGCGGCTCGGCCATCAGCAGCGCGCGCGCCGGCGCCTGCGAGGTGCCGCCGCCTTCGGCGCGCAGGCTGCGCAGCGCCGCCGCCACCTGCGCGCGCAGCTCGGCGGCCGGCAGCGCCGCAGCCTGCGGCGTCGGGAAGACGAGCAGGCCGACTTCGGCGCGGTCGTGGCCGGTGACGACCACGTCCTGCGCATGCGGCGCCAAGGCGGAGACGGCGCGCACGCGCAGCGTGCCCACCGACACCCAGGTGCCGGTGGTGAGCTTGAAGTCTTCGGCGACGCGGCCGTCGAAGACGACGCCGCTGTCGGGACGCGCATCGTCGGCCAGCAGGCCGGCGTCGCCGATGCAGTACCAGCCGTCGGCGTCGAAGGCCTGTGCGGTCAGCTGCGGCGCGTCGCGGTAGCCGGGGAACACGCTGACGCCGCGCACGCGCATCTCGAGCTTGCCGCCCAGGTTGGACGGGTCGGCCACGAACTTCAGCTCCAGCCCCGGCAGCGGCACGCCGATGATGCCGGCGCGCGGCAGCCGCCAGTGCGCGCTGGTGATCGCCGGCGAGGTCTCGGTCGAGCCCCAGCTCGTGGTGAGCCACACCTCTTCGCCGCGCACGCGCCGGGCCAGCGCCTGCAGCCGCTCCCAGGTGGCCTGCGGCAGCGCCGCGCCCGCATAGAACACCATGCGCAGCCGCTCGAACGCGCGCCGCGCCAGGCCCAGGTCGGCCTCGAGCAGCGGCAGCGCCATCTCGAAGCCGCGCGGCACGTTGAACCAGATCGTCGGCTGCACCTCGGCCATGTTGGCCAGCGTGCGCTCGATCAGCCCCGGCGCCGGCCGGCCTTCGTCGATCACCAGGGTGCCGCCGTTGCGCATCACGATGTGCAGGTTGTGGTTGCCGCCGAAGGTGTGGCTCCACGGCAGCCAGTCGACCAGCACCGGCTTCTCGTGCTCGAGGAAGCGCCACGCCTGCGCGATCATCTGCTGGTTGGCGCACAGCATGCGGTGGGTGTTGATCACCACCTTCGGGTGGCCGGTGGAGCCCGAGGTCAGCAGGTACTTGGCGTGGGTGTCGGGGGTGATCGCCTCGAAGGCATCCATCACCGCCGCGGTCTCGGGGCGCGCCAGCGCCGCGAATTCGATCGCGCCCGGGAAATCGGCGGCGCCGCGGCTGAACACCACCGGCACCTGCAGGCCCGCGGCGCGCAGCGCCGGGCCGTAGACCGCGGCGTCGGACGCATACACCAGCGCCGGGCCGAGCGTGTTCAGGATGCCGTGGATCTTGGTGTAGTCCTGCGTCAGCCGGCAATAGGCCGACGACACGGTGCACACCGGCACGCCGATGTGCTGGCCGGCCAGCAGCAGCAGCAGGTGGTCGAGCGCGTTGTCCGACAGCACGACGATCGGCGCCTGCGGCGCGAGCGCCATCTCCAGCAGGCCCTGCGCGATGCGGCCGACCGCGGCGCGCGCCTGCGCCCAGCTCAGGCGCCGCCACGCGCCGCTGGGCTCGCGCTCGGCGAAGGCGGGCGCGTCGGGCGTGGCCGCGGCCCAGCGCTCGAGCCAGTCGCCGATGCAGCGCGCGTAGGGCAGCAGCGGCTCGGGCGAACGCAGCACGAAGCCGCCGTCGGGCATGGCGACGCGCACCGTGCGCGCCGGTGCCAGCCAGTCGGGATCGTCGAGCCAGGATCTGCCCATGCCGCGCCGCCTCCATACACGCTTGTATGTTCAGGGGGGCGATTGTGGTCATGCACGTACGGGCGTATATCGGGGTTTGTACGTGTTCCGTACAGAGCTGTATGGCGCGATCGTCGCTGCCGTCCTGCCTGCTGCGATTGCGCCTGCCGCTGCCGATGCCTGCCGCCCCTGCTGCCGCCCGCCGCCCGCGCCGCCGCGGCGCTGCCGCGCCCGAACCGGTGCGCGGCGCGCTGACGCCCGAACGCTGGATCGAGGCCGCAACCGATGTGCTGGCCGACCGCGGCATCGACAGCGTGCGCATCGACCTGCTCGCGCAGCAGCTGCAGGTGACCCGCGGCAGCTTCTACTGGCACTTCCGCGACCGCGACGAGCTGCTGCGGCGGGTGCTGGGCGCGTGGCGCGACCACGCCACGCTGCAGCTGACGGCGCGGCTGGAGCGCGCGCACCCCGACCCGCGCGAGCAGTTGCGCGACGTGATCTCGCTGCCCGTGCGCGGCCGTGCGGCGCAGCGTGCGGCGCGCATCGAGCTGGCGATCCGGGCCTGGGCGCGGCACGACGCGCTGGCGCGGCAGTCGGTCGACGAGGCCGACGGCGCGCGCATCGTCTACATCGCGCAACTGTTCTCGGCGCTGGGTTTCGGCGTGGCCGAGGCGCGCTGGCGCGCTTTTGCGCTGTATGCCTACGTGGTGGCCGAGTCGCAGATCGCCGCGCCGATCGCGCAACTGCAGCGCGAGGAGCGCGACCGCTTCATCGAGCGGCTGATGCTGCAGCCGCTGGACGCGCAGACCTGAGCGCCCCCAAGGCGCCGGCTGCCGCCCTGCCCGCCCCCGTTGACGGGCCCCTTCCGTGCCCAGAGGCACGCCGAGCGAATGGAGCCCTGCCGTGCGGCTCGCATCTGGGGCCGCGGCACAACCCGCCGACGCAAGCCCGCCTGTGGATGTGCAGTCTGTCTGTCCTTCCATGGTGGCTCTCGCGTCGTGCCCGTTCGAGCAACCGAAGGGAACCTGGGGCGCATCACCAAACGCGGCGACGACTACCTGCGCACGCTGTTGATCCAGGGGGCGAAGTCGGCTCAATGTCGTTTCGTGTGGAACGCGACGGTCTCATTTGGCCGGTGCTGATACGAACGGGTGAGCCGGCAGGTGCTTGAGCTTGGACATGCGCAGGTAGGCAATCGCGATGAAGTTCGCGCT
>JAFEFZ010000158.1 GCA_018240325.1 Pseudomonadota bacterium | reverse complement strand
GTGGCCGATGCCGACCGGCTCGACGCCGAAGTCGAGGCGCTGGCGGCGAGCATCGTCGCCAAGCCGCGCGCCAGCATCGCGCTGGGCAAGGCGCTGTTCTACCGCCAGCTCGAGACCGGCATCGAAGCCGCGTATGCCGACGCGGTGAACACGATGGCCTGCAACATGATGCAGCACGCGGCGCTGGAAGGCGTGCAGGCCTTCATCGAGAAGCGTCCGCCCGACTGGGCCGCTGCGGCGGGTGGGGGCGGCGGGCGCTGATCGCGGGCGCGGCCCGCATCGGCACACGGCCCGGGGCCGGCATGACGGCCGCTGCGGATGCCGTGGACGCGGATGCCGAGACGCCGCTGCTCGAATCGATCCGCCTCGCGAGGCGCAAGCTGCGCGTGCGCGATCAGGGCGAAGACCTGAACGGGGCTCGGCAGCGGCCCGCACCGCCGGGCTGACGATGCCGACCGCGCTGTTGCGCGATCGCGGCACCGCTGCCACCGCCGCAGCCCGAGCGGCCCGAGCCGGCTCGGGCTTCGAGCCGGCTGCGGCTACGGCGCCGTCTTGCGCGCGCGCGCCGCCTTCTTGGCGGCGGGGGCCTTCTTCGCCGCGGCCGCCGTCTTGGCAGGCGCCGCCTTGGGCTTGGCCGGTGCCGGCGCGCTGCCGCCCAGGCCTTCGCTCATGCCGATCAGCACGCCGCTGACCATCGCCGCGTAGCCGTCGACCAATGCCTGGCTGGCGCGCAGGCTGGTGGCGCGGCTCTTGCGCAGCGCGCCCTGCGCCTGGCCCATCAGGTCTTCCACCGTCTGCGCCGCACCGGCGCCGGTGGCGCTGCCCTCGATCTTCATCGTCTTCAGCACCTGCTGCCACGGGCCCTGCAGCGGCGCGGCCACGCCCTGCGCGGCCTTGCCCACGGCGCCGAAGAACAGGTCTTCCATCTTCTCGACGCCGTCCAGCGCGGCCTTGACCTGGGTTTCGCGCAGGCTGGCACCCTGGTCGAGCAGCTTCTGCAGCGCGGTGCGGTGCGCCTGCACCGCCTTCAGCAGCGCCGCATCCATGCCGTCGATCGCCTTGCGCAGCATGCCTTCCACGTCCACCGCCGGTGCCGGGTTCTTGGCTGCGCCCGCCGACGCGGCCTGCGTCACCGCCTTGATCACCTTGCGCACGTTCTCGAGCGTCATCTCGCGCCCTTGCAGCGCCTTGAGCGTGGCGTCGGCGACCGCCTGGCGCAGCTTCTCGCCCTGCTTGGTGGTGGCTTCGGCGAACATGTCGATGAGCGCGTCCACGTCGATCCCTGATCGGGCCATTGCTTGTCTCCTGGTTCGAGCGGCAAATTCCGCAGCGCGATTCTGGGGCAGTTTCAGTTCGGAAAGTGGCAGGCGGCCGCGTGCGCGGGCGCCAGTTCGCGCAGCACCGGCGCCTCGACGCGGCAGCGCTGCTGCGCGCGCGGGCAGCGCGGGTGGAAGCTGCAACCCGGGGGCGGATGGATCGGGCTGGGGACGTCGCCTTCGAGCACGATGCGGCGGCGGCGGATGCCCGGGTCGGGGATCGGCACCGCCGCCAGCAGCGCCTCGGTGTACGGGTGCTTCGGCGCCGCGTAGAGCGCGCGCGCCGGCGCGATCTCGACGATGCGGCCCAGGTACATCACCGCCACGCGGTGGCTGATGTGCTCGACCACGCTCAGGTCGTGCGCGATGAAGAGGTAGCTCAGGTTGAACTGCGCGCGCAGGTCTTCGAGCAGGTTGATCACCTGCGCCTGGATCGACACGTCCAGCGCCGACACCGCCTCGTCGCAGACCACGAGCTTGGGGTTCAGCGCGAGCGCGCGCGCGATGCCGATGCGCTGGCGCTGGCCGCCGGAGAACTCGTGCGGGTAGCGGCGCATGTGGTCGGCCGACAGGCCGACCGTGTGCAGCAGTTGCGCGACGCGCTCGGCGGTTTCGCGCGCACTCGTCGTCAGCCTGTGGATCACCAGCCCCTCGCCGACGATCGCGCCCACCGTCATGCGCGGGTTCAGGCTGGCGAAGGGGTCCTGGAAGATGATCTGCATGTCGCGCGCCAGTGCGCGCAGTTCGCCGCCGTGCATCGCGCCGACGTCGCGGCCCTCGAAGCGCACCTCGCCGGCGCTGGGCTCGATCAGCCGCAGCACGCAGCGGCCGGTGGTGCTCTTGCCGCAGCCCGATTCGCCGACCAGCCCGAGCGTCTCGCCGGCGGCGAGCTCGAAGCTCACGCCGTCCACTGCGTGCACGTGGTCGACCACGCGGCGCAGCAAGCCGCCGCGCACCGGAAACAGCTTCCTCAGGCCTTTGACCTGCAGCAGCGGCGCGCTCATCGTTTACAGATCCAGGATGCAGGCCACGCGGTGGCCGCTTGCCGCTTCGCGCAGCGGCGGCGTGGCCTGCAGGCACGCGGGAACGGCATGCTTGCAGCGCGGCGCGAAGCGGCAGCCTTCGGGCGGGTCGATCAGCCGGGGCACGGTGCCGGGGATCGCCTCGAGCCGCGTCTTGTGCGTCGCGTCGAGGTCGATGCGCGGGATCGAGCGGATCAGGCCCTGGGTGTACGGGTGGCGCGGGTGCGCGAACAACTCCTTCACCGGCGCTTCCTCGACCACCTTGCCGGCGTACATCACGACCACGCGCTGCGCCACTTCGGCGACCACGCCCATCGCGTGCGTGATCAGCATGACCGCCATGCCCATCTCGTCCTTCAGGCGCGCCAGCAGCTCGAGGATCTGCGCCTGGATGGTCACGTCGAGCGCGGTGGTCGGCTCGTCGGCGATCACCAGCTGCGGCTTGCAGGCCAGCGCGATCGCGATCATCACGCGCTGGCGCATGCCGCCGGAGAACTGGTGCGGGTAGTCGCGCACGCGCCGCTCGGGCGTGGGGATGCGCACCAGCTGCAGCATCTGCACCGCGCGGTCGAGCGCCGCGCGCCGCGACAGGCCTTCGTGCAGCCGCAGGCTCTCGGCGATCTGCTCGCCCACCGTGAACACCGGGTTCAGGCTGGTCATCGGCTCCTGGAAGATGATCGAAATCTCTTTCGCGCGGATCTTGCGCATCGCCTGCGGCGGCAGCGGCACCAGGTCGCGGCCCTTCCACAGCACCCGGCCGGCGGCGATCCTGCCCGGCGGCATGTCGATCAGCTTCATCACCGTCTTGGCGGTCACGCTCTTGCCGCAGCCCGATTCGCCGACCACGCCGACGGTTTCGCCGCGGTCGATGCTCAGGTCCACCCCGTCGACGGCGTGCACCCAGCCGTCGTCGGTCTTGAAGTGGGTCTTCAGCCCCTGGATCTCGAGCAGCGGCATGTCAGCGGGCGAGGTTGGGGCGGTTCTCGAGCGATCGGAAACTTGTCCACCACTCGCGGCCCGTTGCGCTTTGCCGGAAGGCCTGTTGTCCTGCGCTGCGTTTCGGGGCCGCTGAGGCAAAGCCGCAGTGCTTCTCCAGCAAACACCGAAACACCGCTTGCCTTGATCGTCGGCTGAACAGCGGCGCTGGAACAGCACTGCCCGGGCCGACGGCGGGGTGGCCGACGGAGTGAATAAGAATTTGGCTGAACGCAGTCGGCCACCCCGTCGGCGGCCTCGTGCGCCAAGAACAGGCGCGCAAAGGACTGTCTTCAGTGCAACGGCGAACAGGCGCGCCGGGCTACAGGTAGGCGCAGAACGCTTCATCTCACAGCACCCGCCGCGGGTCGAGCGCGTCGCGCAGCCCGTCGCCGATGAAGCTGATGGTCAGCACGGTCAGGAAGATCGCCAGCCCGGGGAACAGCACCCAGTACGGCGCCAGGTCCATGTAGTCGCGGCCGTCGTACAGGATGCGGCCCCAGGTCGGGATGTCGGGCGGGAAGCCCAAGCCCAGGAAGCTGAGCGTGCTCTCGGCGATGATCGCCGCCTGCACGTCGATCGTTGCCGCCACGATCACCGGCCCGAGCGCGTTGGGCAGGATGTGGCGCACCACCTGGCGCGGCGTGCTCGCGCCGAGCGCGCGTGCCGCCTCGACGAATTCCTTCTCGCGCAGGCTGAAGAACTGCGCGCGCACCAGCCGCGCCACCGGCATCCAGCGAAAGCCGCCGATCACCACGACGATCAGCAGGAAGATGCCGACTTCCAGCCCGAACAGCGATTTCAGCGTCTCGCGGAACAGGAAGATCAGCAACAGCAGCAGCGGCAGCTGCGGCAGGCTCAGGAACAGGTCGGTCAGCCACATCAGCGCGGCGTCGATCCAGCCGCGCGAGATGCCCGCGACGGCGCCGACGATCACCCCGGCCGTCATCGCGATCAGCATCGCCGCCATGCCCACCGCCAGCGAGATGCGCCCGCCGTAGAGCACGCGCGCCAGCAGGTCACGGCCCAGGTCGTCGGTGCCCAGCGGGTGCCGCCAGCTCGGCGGCGCCAGCCGCGCCTGGAAATCGATGTCGTTGATGCCGACGCGGTACAGCAGCGGACCGAACAGCACCACCGCCACCAGCAGCGCCAGCGCCCACAGGCTCCAGTAGGCCAGCCGGTGGCGTTTGAAGCGCCGCCAGGCCTCGGCCCAGGGCGACACGCTGCGCGCGGGCCGGCTCGGCTCAGGCGTAGCTGATGCGGGGGTCGAGCCAGCCATAGACGACGTCGGCCAGGAGGTTGAACAGGATCACGAGCGCGCTCAGCACGAAGGTGATGGCCATCACCACCGGCGTGTCGTTGCGCAGGATCGCGTCGATCAGCAGCGAGCCGATGCCGGGGATGCGGAAGATCTGCTCGGTGACGATCGCGCCGCCGAACAGCTGCGGCAGCTGCAGCGCGATCAGCGTGACCACCGGGATCAGCGCGTTGCGCAGCACGTGCTTGCCGATCACCACGCGCTCGGCCAGGCCCTTGCTGCGCGCGGTGGCCACGTAGTCGAGCCGGAT
>JAFEFZ010000157.1 GCA_018240325.1 Pseudomonadota bacterium | reverse complement strand
GGTGGCTGGACAGGACGTCGAGCATCTCCAAGTGCTCGTCGAGGCTCATCTCGTTCGCGTACATCTTCTGTGTGCGCGTCTGCATGAGGTATGGCGGATCCGCATAGATCAACGTGTCCTTCGTGGCGAAGCGCTGCATGACCTCGACGGCGGGCCGGTTTTCGATCTCGGCGTCCTTCAGGCGGATCGCCAGCTCGGCCAACTCGGCAGGAACGCGTTGCCAGCGCACCGACATGCCGCGTGCCGGTTGCTTGGAGCCGCGGTTCTTCCAGCCCGTCTTCTTGGCGAGGTCCGACGCGTGCGCCTGCCAGATGCGCGTGACGAAGCGGCGTGCATCCTCCAGCGCGTCGCCGGTCAGGACATGGCTTGCGTTGTACTCGTCGCGGCTCCAGGGGGTGGCTTCCAGGGCAAACAGCAAATCGTCCGTGCGGTCCCGCAAGACCTTGAAGAAATTGACGACGAGACTGTTCATGTCGTTAATCAGCTCGTGCGGGCTGACGGGCTTCGAGAAGAAGACCGCGCCGGAGCCGAAATAAGGCTCGACGTAGTGGTAGTGCGCGCCGAACTGATTGACGATGTCCGTGGCCAACGACCACTTGCTGCCCGGGTATCGCAGCGCAGCCGAGCGGCGCTTGGGTGCTGCGATGGGTTGATCTGTCTCGAACAGGTCTTCAACAGTGGACATGGTTTGGTCGCTGTTGGTTTGATGCCGCGGCATCTTACCATCCGATACTGGTGATTTGTACAGCCTTCAGGCAGTCATCTTCGTCGGCCCAGTCCGCCGAAGGCCCGGGCCGCGCGATCAGTCGCCGGTGAAACCATGCCTTCCTGTCGGGTCGGCGAGCAACCCGCCGATGCGCGCCCGCGCAGCAGGCCCTTGGGCCGGCCTACTGCGCACCGCTCGGGCTCAGGCCGGCAGCGGCACCAGCGGGCTGCCGTTCATCGGGTCGTCCTTCTTCGACGCCAGCGCCTTCTCCAGATCGATGCCCAGCGCTTGCGCGACGCCGGCGCCGTAGGCCGGGTCGGCCGCGTGGCAGTTGCGGATGTGGCGCAACTTGATGAACGCGGCCGCATCGCCCATGCCGCGCGCGGTGTTGGCGAACAGCAGCTGCTTCTGCGCGTCGCTCATCAGCTGGAACAGCTTGCGCGGCTGCTCGAAGTAGTTGGCGTCGTCCTGGTGCGCGTCCCAGAAGTCGGCCGCGCCGTGCAGCGCCAGCGGCGGCTCCTTGAACTCGGGCTGCGCCTGCCACTGGCCGAAGCTGTTGGGCTCGTAGTGCGGCGCGCCGCCGTAGTTGGCGTCGACGCGGCCCGTGCCGTCGCGGTGGTTGCTGTGCACCGGGCAGCGCGCGCGGTTGACGGGGATCTGCTGATGGTTCACGCCCAGCCGGTAGCGCTGCGCATCGGCGTAGTTGACGAGCCGCGCCTGCAGCATCTTGTCGGGCGACACGCCGATGCCGGGCACCAGATTGCTCGGCGCAAAGGCGCTTTGCTCGACGTCGAGGAAGAAGTTCTCGGGGTTGCGGTTCAGTTCGAACTCGCCGACCTCGATCAGCGGGTAGTCGGCGTGCGGCCAGACCTTGGTCAGGTCGAACGGATGCAGCCGGTACTTCGCCGCGTCGGCCTCGGGCATCACCTGCACGTACATCGTCCACTTCGGGAAGTCGCCGCGCTCGATCGCCTCGAACAGGTCGCGCTGGTGGCTTTCGCGGTCGCGGCCGATCAGCTCGGCCGCTTCGGCGTCGCTGAGGTTCTTGATGCCCTGCTGCGTCTTGAAGTGCAGCTTGCACCAGAAGCGCTCGCCCTTGGCGTTCCAGAAGCTGTAGGTGTGCGAGCCGAAGCCGTGCATGTGGCGGTAGCTCGCCGGGATGCCGCGGTCGCTCATCACGATCGTGACCTGGTGCAGCGCCTCGGGCAGCAGCGTCCAGTAGTCCCAGTTGTAGGTGGCGCTGCGCAGGTTGCTGCGCGGGTCGCGCTTGACGGCCTTGTTCAGGTCGGGGAACTGGCGCGGGTCGCGGATGAAGAACACCGGCGTGTTGTTGCCGACCATGTCCCAGTTGCCTTCTTCGGTATAGAACTTCAGCGCGAAGCCGCGGATGTCGCGCTCGGCGTCGGCCGCGCCGCGCTCGCCGGCCACGGTGGTGAAGCGCGCGAACATCTCGGTCTTCTTGCCGACGGCGCTGAACAGCGCCGCGCGCGAGTAGCGCGTGATGTCGTGGGTCACTGTGAACGTGCCGAAGGCGCCCGAGCCCTTGGCGTGCATGCGCCGCTCGGGGATGACCTCGCGCACGAAGTTGGCGAGCTTCTCGTTCAGCCACACGTCCTGCGCCAGCAGCGGCCCGCGCGCTCCGGCGCTCAGGCTGTCGCGGTTGGTCGCGACCGGCGCGCCGAAGTCGGTGGTCAGATGGGTGGCGGGGCAACGGGTGGGGTCGGTGCTCATCGCAGGTTCTCCGTGGGTGGAACAGGCCTGAAGCAGGCGGGCGGCAGGCGGCTGGCAGGCCGGTGGCAGGCGGGTGCGGGCCATCCTACGGCCGGGACCGCGAAACGCAAGACGGTTGCGTCAATCGCCGGCATAGCCCGGGCGCGGCTCCGGCTGCGCCCCGCTTCAGGGATTGCCGAGGAAATCGCGCTTGCCGACCGGCACGCCGTTGCGGCGCAGCAGGTTGTACGCGGTCACCGCATGGAAGTACACGTTCGGCATCGAATGGCCGAGCAGCAGCTGCATGCCGGTGTAGCGGGTGAGCACGCGGGTCACCGGCAGCTCGACGACCTTGTCCTCGGTGCCGTCGATCAGCTCGGGCGGCACGCTGCGGATGAACTCGACGGTGCGCGCGATGCGCAGCTGCAACTGCGCGAGCGTGGTCTCGTCGTCCTTGTAGGCCGGCACTTCCATGTCGGCCAGCCGCGCGACCACGCTGCGGGCCTTGTCGCAGGCGATCTGCACCTGCTTGGCGAACGGGTACATGTCGGCGATCAGCCGGTCGTTCATCAAGCTGGCCATGTCGATGTGGCCGGCATCGACGTGCGCCTGCGCCTTGTCGAGGATGCGCGCCAGGTTCTCGAGCAGGTTCGCCAGCCGGGGCACGCTGGCTTGATACATGGTGATGGTCACGGTCGGTCTCCTCGGGCGGGCAGCGCGCCGGCGATGCCTGCCGGACGACGGCAGCCGGCACGCGCACCGGCGGATCATCGCACCAGCGCGGTCGGGCTTTGCCCGCAGCGGCGTGCACCTGCCCACAATCGGACAGACGGGTGCGCGCGCCTGCGCACCGCGATGGATCGGCCGGGCGCGGCACGCTGCGGGCGCACCGGCCTGGAGGAGGGCGTGATGAGTCTGCGTGCCTTGCTGGCGCTGGTGCTGGTCGCGACGGCACCGTTCGCTTCCCGGGCCTTCGACCAGGACCGGGCCGAGCGCGTGTATGCGCAGTACTGCGCGGTGTGCCACGGCGCCGATCGCGGCGGCTACATCGCGCCGGCGCTGAACCGCGACGAGACCAAGCTGTCGCGCGCCGACATCGACGCGCGCATCCTCGGCGGCAAGCCGCCCACGCTGATGCCGCAGCACCCGAGCTGGAGCACCGGCCTGGCGGCGAAGGACCGCGCGCTGCTGGTCGAGCTGATCGCGACCCAGCCCCGCAGCCGCCCCGGCTGGAGCCTCGACGACGTGCGCCGGTCGCTGCAGGTGCTGGCGGCCGACGAGAACGCGCCCGTGCCGGGGCCGCGCTACCGCATCGACCACATCGACGACCTGATGGCGGTGATGTCGCGTGGGCGGCGCGCGCAGGGCCCCGAGGCGAAGGTGCTGTTCTACGACGGCCGCCGGCACCGTCAGGTCGGCGCGGTGCCGACCGGCGTCGCGCCGCACCTGATGGACTTCCACCCGACCGATGCGCGCTGGGCCTACGTGCGCGACGACGCCGGCTGGGTGCACAAGATCGACCTGTATACGATGCGCGCGGTGCGCAAGGTACGCGCCGGGCTCAACGGCACCTCGCTCGCGGTGTCGCGCGACGGCCGCTTCGTGGCCGCAGGCTCGTACGTGCCGCACACGATGGTGATCATGGACGCGGCCACGCTCGAGCCGCTGCGCCTGATCGAGCTGGTCGGGGTCGACCCGGACGGCAGGATGGTCGAGGCCGACGCCGGCATGATCACCGCGACGCCCTACGCCAACTGGTTCGTGGTGGCGCTCGAGCAGGCGGGCCAGGTGTGGATCGTCGACCTCGATGCGCGCGACCTGCCGATCACCAAGATCACCGACGTGGGCCGCCACCTGCACGACGCCTTCCTGTCGCCCGACGGCAGGATGCTGGTGGTGGCGTCGTACGACGACCGCCTCAACGCGGTGATCGACCTGCCGAGCGCGCGCGTCGTGCGCAAGATCCCGGCCGGCTGCAAGCCGCACCTGGGCTCGGGTGCGGTGATCCGCTCGAACGGCCGGCTGCTGGGCATCGGCACCAACATCGGCGAGGCCGACTGCCCGGCCTTCGAAGTGACCGTGTTCGACATGGAGAGCTTCGACGTGGTCAAGCGCGTGCCGGTGATCGGGCCGACCGAGTCGCCGGCCGCGCACCCGCTGGCGCCGTACGTGATCGTCGACATCGTCGGCACCGGCCCGAACGCCAACAAGCTGCAGTTCATCGACAAGAACACGCTCGAGGTGGTGCGCACGCTCGAGGTCGCGGGCACGCTCGGCCACTCGCACTTCCCCGAGTACACCGCGCGCGGCGACTTCTTCTACGTCAGCGCCCGTTATCGCGGCGACCGCAGCATGGGTGCATCGGGCGGGCAGCTGGCGGTGTTCGACTCGCGCACGCTGCGCCAGGTCAAGTCGATTCCCGTGGACGTGCCGGCCGGCGTGTTTTCGCGCGTGCGTGCGCGTACCGTCGTCGTGGGGCTGCAGCCGGGCGTGCCCTGACCGGCCCGCATTGCCCGGGCGGCGTCATGCCGCGGGCGGCGCGGCTGGCGCCGGGCTGCCCGGTAAACGGCGGTGTGCACGGCAACTGTTCTTCGCGCGGCGTCCGCATCGACCGTTTCGACCCCACGCCGCAGGGTCGGTTCGTCGAGCCGACGCGCGCGCTGTCGGCCTGCATCCGCGAGGTCGAGGACAAGCTCGAACCCACGCCTCCCAGGCTGCCCGGCTCAGACGCGCGGCCGCGGACACGCCCGACGACGAGGATGCACGCGAGCAACCAGGCGCTGCCGCTGGCGAAGCCGGCGAGCACGTCGCTCGCGTAGTGCGCGTTGACGAAGACGCGGCTGGCGCCCACCAGCAGCACCAGGCCGGCCGCGACCAGCATGCAAGGTGCGTGCAGGCGGCGCGGCAGCACGCACAGCGCGACATAGGCAAGAAAGCCGAAGGTCACGAGTGCGCCGGAGGCGTGCCCGCTCGGAAAACTCCAGCCGTGGGCCTGCTGCAACGCGCCATCGGCCATCGGCGGGCGCACGCGAGCGAAGCTGCGCTTGAGCACCGCGCCGAGCAGGCCGTTGCCGCCGGCTGCGGCAACCAGGCCGAAGGCCAGCACGCGCTCGCCGCGCGCGACGAGCACGACCCCAGCGAACGCGCACAGCACCGCAAGCACGGCGCCGTTGCCGAGCCACGTGACCGCCTCGAAGAACCGCAGTGCCGGTGCGGACAGGGCGCTGTGCGCCGCGTGCACCAGGGCGCGGTCGGCGGCGGCGAATGCGGCGCTGCTCGCGACGCTGAAGGCGAGGGCGACGAATCCGAGGATCGCGATGCCGATCGTCGCCGCCAGCACGCGTTCATGCCGCACGCCGCGGTCCGGCACCTGTGCTTGGGAGTGTGTATTCAAAGGAGCCGCCCTTGCGTGCGCACGACGCGCCGCGAGTGTGGGCAGGCATTCCTTAGGGCAGACTTAAGGCCCGCGCGGCCGTGCTGGTGCGACCGCGCCGGCACGACCGCCCCGGTGCCGTGCGACGCCTCAATCGCGAACCGGTGTCGGCGGTGGGCCTGCGGCGGCGGCGAGGACCCGGCTCATCGGCTCCAGGCTGGGCGGCCGCACTGCCGGCAACCGGGCCAGCATGGGGCCGGCAAGGATTTCGTATTCGGCCCGCCGGACGCCGGCGACTGGGTCGCCGACGGCTTCGTCGGACCGGGCGGCACGCGGAAGCGGCCGTCGCTGCTCAGCAGGCGGTAGACCAGCCCGGCGCCCAGGCGGTTGGGCGAGACTTGGTCGCGACGGTGCGCTGCGCACCGCATGCACCACCTCCGTCCAGCCGCGCCAGCGCCCGACGAAACCGGGAATCATCGAAGGCGGATGCTGCCCGTCGGCGCCCATCGCCACGACCACCTCGCCAGCAGCGCCGGGATGCCGTCGGTGCTGCCGCCGCAGCAGGATCGTGCGGCATCCGCTCACGCGGCGCCGCGCAGCGGCGGGCACGCCGCGAAGCGCCCCAGCCCCAGCTCGACCCAGCGCCCTTCGCGGCGCACGATGAACAGCGCCTCCAGGCCCATGCGCTGCGCCAGCGCCAGGCCTTCGCCGGCGCCCGCGACCAGCAGCGCGGTCGCCCAGGCGTCGGCGCTGATGCCGTCGCGCGCGAGCACGGTGACCGACGCGACCTCGTTGCGCACCGGTGCGGCGCGGCGCGCGTCCATCGTGTGCGCCAGGCGCACGCCGCCGAGCTCGACGAAGCGGCGATAGTCGCCCGATGTGGCCACCGCCAGGTCCTGCAGCTCGATCACGCCGTGCGCCGCGCGCCGGCCGGGCTCGGGGCTTTCGACCGCCACCGCCCAGGGCTCGCCGCCGGCCTGCGCGCCGAGCGCACGCAGTTCGCCGTCGAGCGCGGCGAGCGCGTGGCGCACGCCGCGCTGCTGCAGCACCGCGACCATGCGGTCGACCGCGTAGCCCTTGGCGATGCCGCACAGGTCGAGCTGCAGCGGCGCGTGCTTGCGCGCGCGGCCGGCCGGCAGGTCCGCCTCCAGCGCTTCGTGCGCCGGCCGCTGCGTGCTGCGCGCCGCGGCGCGGATCGCCGCGGTATCGGGCGCGTCGCGCGCGGCGCCGAAGCCCCAGGCATCGACGAGCGCACCGACCGCCGGGTCGAATGCGCCGCCGCTGGCGCGGCACACCTCGAGCGCGACCGCCAGCACCTGCAGGATTTCGGCGGGCAGTTCCACCCACTGATCGGGCGGCGCCGCATTCAGCCGGTTCAGGTCGCTCGTCGGCTGCCACGGCGACATCTGCGCGTCCACCTGCGCCACCGCCGCGGCCAGCGCCGCGCGCAGCGCGTCGGCGTCGGTGCCGGGCTCGACGTCGCAGGCCACCGACCAGCGCGTGCCCATCGTCGGGCCGTGCAGCTGCAGGCGGCCCGAGTGCCGCGCGGCTTCAGAACAGGTCTTCCGCATAGCGCCCCTTCGCCTTCAACTGGGCGACGCTCAGGCGCAACGGGCCGAGGATCGCGTCGAGCGCCTGCGTGACGCCGGCCGCCATCGGCCGGCTGCCGCACACGCGCACGGCGGCACCGCCGGCGAGCAGCGCGCGCACGCGCTCGGCGTCGTCGCGCAGCGCGTCCTGCACGTAGCCGCCGCCTTCGGGCACGCGCGAGAACACGGTGCGCAGGCTCGCCAGGCGCTGCTCAGCGAGCCAACGCTTCAGCTCGGTGCCGAAATAGAAGTCGCGCGCCGGGTTGCGTGCGCCGAAGTACAGGTGCAGCGGCGTGCGGGCCGTGTTGCCGCGCACGAAGCCGGCCAGCGGCGCGACGCCGGTGCCGGCGCCGATCAGCACCACCGGCCGTCGCCCGCCCGCCAGTGCGAAGCCCGGGTTCGCGCGCACGAAGGCCTGGATCGCGTCGCCGGGTTGCAGGCCGTGCAGCCAGCCCGAGCACACCCCGCCGCGCATGCGGCGCACGCAGATCTCGACGAAGCCGTCGCGCGTGCCCGAAGCGAGCGAGTAGTAGCGCGGCACCGTCGAGCCCGGCGCCAGCACGCCGAGCAGGTCGCCGGCAACGAAGTGCGCCAGGCCGCGCCCGCGCAGCCGCTCGGCCCAGCGCTGCGGCGGCAGCTCGAAGCGCAGGATCGCCGCCGGCTCGCCCGCGCCGCCGGGGAAGTCCTGGCGCGACACCAGCGTCAGCGTGGTGCTCGGCGGCAACCGCGGGCGGTAGTCGATCTGCAGCGGCTCGCCCAGCGCCTGCGCCAGATCCAGCCCCCAGCGCGCGAACTCCTGCGCCGACTGCTGGTGGATGCGCGCCAGCGGCAGCAGCGCCGCCCAGCCGCGAGCGCGCAGCGCGTCGTCCAGCGCCTGCGCGAAGCCGCAGTACGCCGGGTACTGACGGTCGCCGAAGCCCAGCACCGCGACCTTGGCGGCGGTGGGCGGCGTGCGCGCGATGCGCGCGAGCGCGCCCACCGCGTGTGCCGGCGGCTGGCCGTCGCCATAGGTGGCGGCGAGCACGAAGACCTGGCGCGCCGCCGCATCCGCCTGGAAGTGCTCGATCCCGACCGTGTGCACGCGGTGGCCGGCGCGCACCAGCGCCGCGTGCAGCGCCTGCGCGAAGCCCCAGGTGCTGCCGGTCTCGCTGGCGACGAAGATCAGCGCATCGGCGCTGTGCAGCGGGCTGTTGGAGTCGATGCGCGGGCGGCGGCTGCGCGCGCGCCACCACAGGATCACGCCGGTGACCCAGAACAGCGGGATGCACAGCGCGGTGGCGCCCAGCACCAGTGCCCACGGCCAGACGCCCTCGCCGGTGTGCAGCAGCATCGCCAGATCGTGCACGCGCTGCGCGGCGGTCGCGTCCTGCCAGGCCAGCGTCGCGCCCGACCAGCGGTCGATCCAGCCCTGGCCGCGCGCGGTGGTCAGCTTCCAGGTGTCCTCGGGATCGGCCTGGTCGGGGAAGTTGAGCCGGCGCAGCTCGCCCACGCGCGTGCGCTGCAGCAGCGGCAACTGCGCTGCGGGCAGCGCCGGCTGTGTGCCCTGGGCCGGTGCGGCCGACACCACGTCGGGCTCCTGGCCCGCATCCAGCGTCACCAGCCCGAAGGTGGCCGCGCTCATGTACAGCGCGGTGACCGACGACAGCAGCAGCACCGCCAGTACGACGCGCCCGGTGAGCACGTGCAGCCGCTCGGCGAGCGTGCCGCGCACGCGCTCGGCCAGTCGGCGCCAGCCGCCCATGCGGCGCAGCAGCAGCACCAGGCCCGACACCGACAGCGCGAACATCGCCAGCGCCACCATGGCCGCCGCCACGCGGCCGCCGTCGCCGAGCAGGAACGAGCGGTGCAGGTTCTTGAACCAGCGCGACACCGCCGACGGCTCGTAGGGCCCGAGCACGCGGCCGTCGGCCGGGTCGATGCGCCAGGCCTGCGCCTGGCCGTTGTCGAAGGCGTAGACGACGATGTCGCCCGCACTCTGGCGGCGGATCTCCTCCGCGCCCGGGACGGCGGCGGCCACGCGCTGCGCCAGGGTCGCCACCGGCAACTCGGCCGGCGCGGCGGCCGTGGCCCAGGCGTCGCGCACCGGGTCGAATGCGAGCACCGCGCCGGTGATGGCGAGCACCAGCGCCACGGCGCCGGCGACCAGCCCCAGCCAGCGGTGGATCGATCTCCAGCCCACGCCGCGCGTCCTCAGGGCAACTGGAAGCTGGCCGACTGGATGTACTGCTTGCCGGCCTGCGGCTTGCCCGCGTTGGCGGAAGTCAGCGGGATGCGCACTTCGCCGGGGCTGTCGCGCATGTCCTCGACCGCGGCGTCGATGCGGATCTCGTAGCCGGCGTCGATCAGCGCGTCGGCCAGGTCGGCCGTGACCTTGAGCGTGCGGCCCTGGCCGACGCTGGCGCCGGTCACGCCCTGCAGCCGCTTGCCGTCGGCGGCCGACAGGCGGTTCCAGTCGGCCAGGTGCTTGTAGTACTTGGCCTTGCCGCCGGCGACCCACAAGGTGCCGGCATAGGCGCCCTTGGCGTCGGTCAGGTACACGGCCAGGTAGGCGCCGTCGCCGCCGTAGTTCTTCAGCGTCGCGGCGATCGTGACCGGGCGGCTGTGCGCGGCGGCGGGCAGGGCCAGCGCGCAGGCGGCGGCCACGGTCGAGAGCAGGGGTTTGGACATGAGGGCTCCTGGGTTGCGGGGTGGCGTGCGCGCGCTCATTCGATCGTCGCGCGCGGCGTGGTGCCGGGCTTCAGCGCCGGGGCGGGCACGCTTGCGCCGCTGCCGCCGGCGGTGGGCGCCGTGCCGGGGTTGCGGTTGCGATCCCGGCCTTGGTCGCGGTCGCGGTCGCGGTCACGGTCACGGTCGCGCAGCTTCATCTTCACCGGCTCGAGCGTGCGGGGGTCGAGCTTGGCCTTGAATTCGCGCCCCTGGGCGTCGCGGCCGCGGATCTCGTAGCAGCCGTCGTCGATCTTCAGCCGCTGCACCTGCCAGCCGCGCTGCGCGGCCATCTGCATCACCGCGTCGCGCGATCGCCACTGGTCCACCGGCACGTCGCAATCGTCGCCGGCCAGCGCCGGCGCCGCAGCCAGGGCGGCCCACAGGGCCAGCGCCAACGGATGGATCTTCATCGCCATGCCTCCTTTCACGCGGTCAGCGCATCGCGAACGACTCGCGATGCACGCGCCAGGGCCGCCTGCGGGCCGCGTGTGCGTCCAGCGCGTCGCCCAGGCCCTGCGGTCCGCAGAACCAGATGTCCAGCGGCCCGCCGCTGCCCTCCAGATCCTGCGGCTGCAGCAGCTGCCCCTGGGCCTGGCTGTACACGCGCAGCTCCACCGGCGGCTCGGCCTGCGCGCACAGCGCCTGCACGCGCGCCAGCAGCGGATCGCGCTGCGCGTCGCGGGTGCAGTAGTGCATCTGCACCGGCGCACTCCCGCCGCGCCGGCCGGCAGCGCCGGGCTGGCGCGCTTCCAGCAGTGCGAGGAAGGGCGTCACGCCCACGCCCGCCGCCACCCAGACCTGCCGGCGCGCCGCATGGCCCCGGGCATCGAAGCGGCCGTAAGGCCCTTCGATGCTCACGCCCTGGCCGGCGTGCAGCCGCCCGTGCAGCGTGCGCGTGTAGTCGCCCAGTGGCTTGATCACGAGGCGCAGCAGCGGTTCGCCGCGCGTGTTCGCACCCAGCGCCCCGGGGGCGCTGGCGATCGTGAACGGGTGCGCGCCCTCGGCCGCGTGGAAGCGCACGAACGCGAACTGCCCGGCGCGGTGCCCCGGCCAGCTCGGCGGCATCGCCAGAGTCACCTCGAGCGGCGCGTCGGCGCCGCTGCCCAGCAGCGTGAGCGCTTCGATGCGCGCCGCGTGCTGGCGCCGCAGGCCGATCCAGCCGGCGAGCGACCACAGCGCGGCGGCGCTGCCCAGCGCCAGCAGGCCGCCCATCAGCAGGCCCAGCGGCAGCGCCCAGAACGCGAGCGGCATCAACGCCACCGCGTGGAACACCAGCGCCAGGTACAGCAGCGGCATCGCGCGGTGCACGATGCGCCAGCGCCGGTACGGCAGCAGGCGTTGCCACAGCGTGATCAGCACCATTGCCAGCAGCAGGTAGAAGGCCCATTCGCCCAGATCCTTGGCGAAGCCGCGGCTGTCGGTCAGCCACGGCAGCACGGCGTCGTGCGCGGGCTTGCCGGCGCGGCCCCACAGCGCCTTGATCCAGCCGCTCGATTCCTTGGCGCCCCAGTGCGCGACGGCAGTCGCGGCCGCGCCGATGCCCACCCACTTGTGCAGGCGGTAGACCTGATCCATGCCGCCCAGCGGCCGCTCGAGCCACGGCAGCCGCAAGGCCAGCAGCAGCGCCAGGCTCATCAGGCCGATGCTCCACAGGCCGGTGAGATAGATCGTGTGCTGGCGCAATTGCCACCATCCGGTGGCGGCGCCCTGAGCGTCGACGAGCGGCGCGACGCCGAAGTCGGGCGGCACGACCGCCAGCCACGCCAGTGTGATCGCGAGCAGCCAGGCCCCGAGGGCCGCCTTGATGCGCATGACCTTCTCCTTGCAAATCGAATGGCGCGCCGCCGCGGCTTCGCGCTGCCGGGGGGCGCCGCCGCCCGCGCGGGGCTGCGGCGCCGGCAGCGCGTGCGCGTCAGTCGCGGGTGCGGGTGCGTTCGACGGCGCCGGTAGCGGCGTTGACGTACAGCTTCACGCGTTGCCCCTGCGCGTTGCGCGCCTCGACTTCGTAGCGGCCGCTCGAGTATTCGATCTCGCGGATGTCGCGATAACCCGCAGCTTCCATGCGGTCGTAGATGTCGCGGATCGTGAGGCGCGCAGCGGCGGGCGCGGCGGCCGTCGCCGAAGCCGGGGCGGGCGCGGGCGTCTGCGCCTGCGCGATGCCCAGCACCAGGGCGGCGCCGGCTGCCAGCGCGATCAGATGACGGCGAGGGGTGTGCGGGAAGCGTTGCATGGCGTGGTCTCCAGGTGGGATCGGCTTCAGGGCGGCCCGGCGTGGTGCCGGGTTGACCGAATTCTCGAAGCCGCGCGCTGAACCGATGCTGAATGCCGCATTCACGTGCCGTTCATCGCGCCTGCGGTACAAACCGCCGCATGCATGCGCGCCACAGGCTGCACCTGCGCCGCCTGGTCGTGGCGGGGCTGGTGGCGTGCGCGCTCGGCGCCGGCGGCGCGCTGCATGCCGACGAGGGCGACCACGAGCTGGCGCGCCAGGCGCTCGAGCAGGGCAAGGTGCTGCCGCTGCGCACCGTGCTCGACAAGGTCGAGCGCGAATACCAGGGCCAGGCGCTGAAGGTGGAATTCGAGCGCGACGACGGCCGCTTCGTGTACAAGATCCGCCTGCTGCAGGCCGACGGCCGCGTCGCCAAGCTCAAGGTCGATGCGGTCGATGGCCGCGTGCTGGGCATCAAGCGCAGGGACTAGTGCAGGGGCCACAGGCAACGATGCGCATCCTCGTCGTCGAAGATGAAGCCACGCTGCGCGCGCAGCTGGTGCAGGCGATCGCCGATGCCGGCCACACGGTGGAGGCGGCGGCCGACGGCCGCGAGGCGCACTACCAGGGCGAGGTCGAAGACTTCGACGCCGTCGTGCTCGACCTGGGGTTGCCGCTGCTCGACGGCTTGTCGGTGCTGCGCCGCTGGCGCGCCGCGGGGCGCAACATGCCGGTGCTGATCCTGACCGCGCGCAGCGCCTGGCAGGAAAAGGTCGCCGGCATCGACGCCGGCGCCGACGACTATCTGGCCAAGCCCTTCCACATGGAAGAGCTGCTCGCGCGCCTGCGCGCGCTGCTGCGCCGCCAGGGCGAGCACGCCAGTGCGCAGTGGCACTGCGGGCCGATCCAGCTCGACACGCGCGCCGCGCGCGTGATGGTCGACGGCCAGCCGCTGCCGCTGACCAGCCATGAATTCAAGCTGCTCGCGCTGCTGATGCAGCGCAAGGGCGAGGTGCTGTCGCGCACCGAGCTGGCCGAACACATCTACGCGCACGACAGCGACCGCGACTCCAACACGATCGAGGTCTTCGTCGGCCGGCTGCGCAAGAAGCTGCCGGCGGGCAGCATCGAGACGGTGCGCGGCCTGGGCTACCGGCTGGTGGACGCCGGCACCGCGGCGTGAAGCGGCCGGCGGCCGCCGGCTCGCTGCGGCTGCGGCTGCTGGCCGGCACGCTGGCGTGGATCACGCTGACCATCGCGCTCGCCGGCTGGGGCCTGCGTGCGCTGTTCCAGGAGCACATCACCCAGCAGCTGCAGCTGCAGCTGGTGATGCAGCTCGACCAGCTCAGCGCCGCCGTCGACTGGGAGTCGGGCAAGGGCGTGACCGTGGTCCCGATGGCGGCCGATGCGCTGCTCTCGCAGCCGCTGTCGGGCTTGTATTGGCAGATCGACCGGCTGGGCAGCCGGCCGCAGGCGGCGGTGGCGCGCTCGCGCTCGCTGTGGGACCAGGTGCTGACGCTGCCCCCCGCGCCGGCTGCCTACCCGGCACAGGGCCATCGCATCCTGCATCTGCGCGACGCCCAGGGGCACGCGCTGCTGGCGGCGGCGCGCACGCTGCAGCTGCCCGAGGACGACGCGCCGCCGCTGCGGCTGGTGGTGGCCGGCGACGAGGCGCTGCTCGCCGAGCCGATCGCGCGCTTCACCCGGATGCTGCTGATCGCGCTGGGCGCGCTGGGTGCGGGCCTGGTGGTGGCGGTGGGTTTGCAGCTGCAGCTGGCGCTGCGCCCGCTCGAGCTGCTGCGCCGGCGGCTGGCGGCCGTGCGCAGCGGCGCGGCCGCGCAGATCGAGGGCCGCTTCCCGCAGGAGCTCGAGCCGCTGGTGCAGGAGTTCAACCACGTGCTCGCGGCCAACGCCGATATGGTGCAGCGCGCCCGCACCCAGGCCGGCAACCTGGCGCATGCGGTGCACACGCCGCTGGCCGTCATCGCCAACGCCGCAGCGCAGGACGGCAGCCCGCTCGCCGCGCTGGTGCGCGAGCAGACGGCCAACGCGCGCCGCCAGGTCGACGTGCACCTGGCGCGTGCGCGCGCCGCCGCCGCGGTGCGCGCCACCGGGCTGCGCACCCCGGTTCTGGCGCCGCTGCAGGCGCTGCTGCGCACGATGCAGCGCCTGCACGCCGAGCGCGAAGTCAGCTTCGAACTCGCGCCGCAGGCGGCGGACGGCGCCTTCCGCGGCGAGGAGCAGGACCTGTACGAGCTGCTCGGCAACCTGATCGACAACGCCGGCAAGTGGGCGCGCACGCGCGTCGTGGTCAATGTGCAGCGCGCCGACGCCCGGCTGTGCATCACGGTGGACGACGACGGCCCGGGCATCCCGGCCGAGCAGCGCGCGCGCATGTTCGAGCGCGGCGTGCAGCTCGACGAGCGGCGCCCCGGCTCGGGCCTGGGGCTGGACATCGTGCGCACGCTGGCCGAGACCTACGGCGGCAGCGTGCAGGCGCTGGCGTCGCCGCTGGGCGGCGCGCGGTTGCGGCTGCTGCTGCCGGCCGCGGATTGACCGGCTATCCGTCCTTGCCGTCCAGGCGGGTGCGCGTCAGCCAGGGCGTGTAGATCCACAGGTAGATCAGGAAGGCCGCGCTCCACGCGAACGACGCGGCGCTGAAGGCCGCCAGCGTGGCCTGCGGCAGCGCCAGCGGCAGCAGCACGCGCAGCACCGCCGCCAGGATCACGAGCACGTACGCCAGCACTTCCGGCTTCGATGCGACCAGCGGCCGGCCGGTGTGGCCGCGCGCGGTGCGGGTGATCATGCCGATGATCAGGCCGCCGACCAGGCCCACCGCCAGCGCGTGCACGCCCAGCGACGCGGCGACGAAGCCGAACTGCGCCAGCGCCAGCAGCAGCAGGCCGAGCGGCAGCCACGCATAGGACAGGTGCAGGATCCACAGGATCGGCCGCTTGGTGGTGACGCCCGGCGACCAGCGCGCCTGCCGCAGCAGCTGCAGCACCGCGGCCGCCGCGCAGGCCGCGCCGGTGGCCGCGTTGGGCGGCGTGAACACCCACAGCGCCAGCGCCAGCGCGGTGACGCCGAAGCCGGCCCAGTCCAGCCGCGGCAGCGGCGTGTACTTCAGGCCCGGCGTGGCGTTTGCGGTGAAGGCCGGCACCACGCGGCCGGCCATCACGTACACGATCATCACGATCAGGCCGAGCGCGGCGTGCAGCGGCACCATCGGATCGATGGCGAGCAGGCCCAGCACCGCCAGGTGGAAGCACAGGTTGACCAGCGCCATCAGCAGCAGGATGCCGGTCAGCGGCACGTTGCGCTTGTTCTTCGCCTTCAGCAGCACCCGCACGAAGGCCAGCGCCGCCAGCGGCAGCAGCGCCACGTCCAGCGCCGCGTACAGCGGGTACGGGCCGGCGACCGCCGCCAGCCGCGCCGCCAGCCACAGCGCGGCCAGCGCGCCCAGCGGCGCGCCGCGCACGGTGTCCAGCCCGGTCCAGGCGCGGCCCGCGGTGAGCAGGAAGCCGACGATCACGCCGATCGCGAAGCCGAACAGCATCTCGTGCGCGTGCCACAGCAGCGGCGCGACCGGCAGCGTCAGCGGCACATGGCCGACCCACAGGCCGATCCACAGCGGGATCGCGAGCGCCGCGAAGGCCGCGGCGCCGAGGTAGAAGGGGCGGAACGCCAGCCGCAGCAGCGGCAGGCCCTGCGGCGCCGGCGTGGCCGCAGGCGGCTGGGTGGGGGCGATCGCGATCGGGGGTGGTTTCACGAGATGGCGGCCGGGATTGATCGCCCGGGCAGAAACATGCACAATCCGTGCATCTTAAAGCGCGCCGTGCCGTGGCGCAAGCGTGCGGCGCGGGCAAGGAAGGCTCGCCGTGCGCCTGGCCGACTACACCGACTACACGCTGCGCGTGCTGATGTACTGCGCGTCCAACCCCGGGCGGCTGGTCACGATCGCCGAGATCGCCGAGCGCCACGGCGTGTCGCGCAACCACCTGATGAAGATCGTCAGCGACCTGGGCCGCCAGGGCCTGCTGGCCACCACCCGCGGCCGCGGCGGCGGCGTGCAGCTGATGAAGCCGCCGCAGGACATCGGCATCGGCGAGGTGCTGCGCTTCGCCGAGACCGACTTCCGGCTGGTGGAATGCTTCGACGAAGGCACCAGCAACTGCGCGATCTCGCCGACCTGCCGCCTCAAGCGCCTGCTCGACGATGCGCTGAACGCGTACTTCCGCGTGCTCGACGGCGCCACGCTGGCCGACCTGGTGCTGCCGCCCAGCGAAGCCGCCCGGTCCGGCCTGGGCGTCCACCTGCGCGCGCCGCCGGCCGAGATGCCCGAGCCTGCGCGCAGGCGCCCGGCCGCACGCGCCTGAGCGCGCCCCCACGGCGGGGCTGCGCCCAGCCCGCGCCAGGGTGTCGAGGAAGCCTGGGGCGGCCCCGCGTTGCCTCGCGAGCCCCTTGGTACCGTGCACCGCGCCAATTCCCGGAAGCCGCCGCGGGATTTGGCCGGCGCGCATCGCCGCTGCCGCATAATAGATGCACTTCTTGTGCATCTTTGAGGACATCATGTCGCAACCGCATCTGCACCTGTCGCCCGACGCGCTGTACCCCTTCGACGCGCGCGGCATCGCCAAGCGCTTCCGCCACGCGGCGATCTTCGGTGCGCTGGACGCGCTGCAGCCGGGCGAGACGATGCGCTTTTGCAACGACCACGATCCGCTGCCGCTGCTCGGCCAGCTGCAAGCGCGCTACGGCGAGCGCGTGGCGATCGAATACCGCCGCCGCGAGCCGGGCGAGATCGTGATCGACTTCATCGTGCGCTGAGGCGGCCGGCCATGGATGCCGCGGCCGAAGCCCTGCCCGCCTTCTTCGACGCGGCGCCCGTGATCCGCGTGCGCGACCCGCTCGCGCAATTCCTGGGCGCGGCCGCGGGCGGCGTGCTCGAGTACCGCTATGCCGACGCGGTGCGGCTGGCCGGCCATTCCTGCCCCACCGTGGCCTGCGCGTACCTGATGACGCGCGCCGCGTTGCGCAGCCTGTACGCCGGCGAGCTGCCCGAGCGCGGCGGCGTGCGCGTGCAGATGCGCGAGCCGGCGGTCGAAGGCGTCACCGGCGTCATCGCCAACGTCGTCGCGCTGATCACCGGCGCGACCGTGGACACCGGCTTCAAGGGCTTGGGCGGGCGCTTCGACCGCCGCCAGCTGCTGGCCTTCGACGCGCCGATCGACAGCCAGCTGCGCTTCACCCGCGTGGACGACGGCCGCGCGGTGTCGGCATCGGCGCGCGCCGAGCGCGTGGGCGGCGACGCGCGCACGCGCGAGCTGATGGCCTTGTGCATGCACGGCCGTGCCAACGAGGAAGAGGCCGCGCTGTTCGGCCGACTCTGGCAGGAGCGCGTGCGCCGGCTGCTGCTGGAGCACGCCGACGATCCCGAGGTGATCGTGCTGCACTGAGCGCCGGCTGCGCATGTGAAAACGCCCAACCGATAGAGGTTGGGCGCGAGAGTCTGGTGGTGGTGGCCTGGGGCGGAATCGAACCACCGACACGCGGATTTTCAATCCGCTGCTCTACCAACTGAGCTACCAGGCCGAAGGGCACGCATTGTAGCCGGCAGCTTCGGCTGCGCCTGCGAGCACCCCTGCGTGCGCGCCGCTTCAGGCCGGCTCGCTGCGTTTGCCGCGGCTCAGGTCGACGCCGAGCTGCTTGAGCTTGCGGTACAGGTGCGTGCGCTCCAGCCCGGTCTTGTCGGCCACGCGGGTCATCGAGCCGTTCTCGCGCGCGAGGTGGAACTCGAAGTAGCTCTTCTCGAAGGCGTCGCGCGCCTCGCGCAGCGGCCGGTCGAGGTTGAAGCTCTGCTCGGGCAGCGGCCCGGGCAGGATCGCCAGGCCGCCGGTCAGCGGCTCGCCTGCGAGAGGCGCCGGTACGTCGTGCGCACCGGCCGCGGGCCCCGCAGGCACCGCGCGCTGCACCGGCTTGGCCAGCGCCTGCTCGACGGCGCGCAGCAGCTTTTGCAGCGTGATCGGCTTTTCGAGGAACGCGATCGCGCCGTGCTTGGTGGCTTCGACCGCGGTGTCGATCGTGCCGTGGCCGCTCATCATGATCACCGGCATCGACAACTGGCCGGTGGCGCCCCATTCCTTGAGCAGCGTGACGCCGTCGACGTCGGGCATCCAGATGTCGAGCAGCACCAGGTCGGGCCGCAGCCGCTCGCGCACCGCGCGCGCCTGGGCCGCATCCTCGGCCAGCTCGACGGTGTGGCCTTCGTCGCCGAGGATCTCCGACAGCAGGGCGCGGATTCCCAGTTCGTCGTCGACCACGAGGATGGTTGCCATCTGCTTTCAGCCTGTGTGAACGGAGCCGCCCGGCACCGCCGCGGCGGGTGCCGGCGCGATGCTGCTTGCAGGATTGGGAAATGATAAGGATACCCGGGCGCCGGTCCCGCCTGCTGCGCCGCCGGGCTCATCCTGCAGATTGACGATGCGCACGGCAGCGCGGTGCTCGTCGGCGATCTTCTTCACCACCGCCAGCCCGAGCCCGGTGCCCTTGGTCTTGGTGGTCACGTAGGGCTCGAAGGCGCGGGCGAGCACGCGCGCGCCGAAGCCGGGGCCGTTGTCGAGCACGCACAGCCGCACCGTGCGCAGCCGGCCGTCCGCGTCGAGCACGGCCGAGGTGCTCACGCTGACGCGGCCGTCGGCCTGTTCCGCGACCGCGTCGAGCGCGTTCTGCACCAGGTTCAGCACCACCTGGCGCAGCTGGGTCGCATCGCCCAGCACGGGCGGCAGCGCGTCGGCCAGCTGCAGCTGCAGCCGGCCCTGCTCCTGCTCGTGGCCGTACAGCGCCAGCACCTCGCCGACGAGCGCGTTCAGGTCCAGCGGCGCGAGCTGCGCGGCCGGCAGCCGCGCATAGTCGCGGAACTCGTCGACCAGCTGCTTCAGCGCCTGCACCTGCGCGACGATCGTGCCCACGCTGCGCTCGAGCAGCGCCGCATCGCTGCCGGCCAGCTTCGCGTGCAGCTTGTGCTGCAGCCGCTCGGCCGACAGCTGGATCGGCGTCAGCGGGTTCTTGATCTCGTGCGCCAGGCGGCGCGCCACCTCCGACCAGGCGGCCACGCGCTGCGCCGACACGACTTCGGTGATGTCGTCGAACACCATCAGCCGCGCGTCGCCGGGCAGCATTGCGCCGCGCACCAGCAACACCTGCATCTCGCGGCCGGGCAGGCTCAGTTCGTAGGCCTCCTGCCAGTGGTCGCGCTCGCCGGCCTCGGGGCCGGCGGCATAGCGCGCGAAGCGCTGCGCCACCGCCTGCGCGAAGTCGGCCAGCTCGGGCACTTCCTCGATCGGCCGGCCGCGGTACACCGACAGCGGCAGGCGCAGGATGCGCGTCGCGCCGGGGTTCACGGTGTCGATGCGGCCGTCGCGGTCGAACAGCACGACGCCGGCGCTCAGGTTGTCGAGGATCGTCTGCAGCCGGGTGCGCGCGCTCTCGAGCTGCGCCACGCCGCGCTGCACCGCGCCGCGCGCGTCGGCCAGCTGCGCGGTCATGTCGGCGAAGCTGCGGGTCAGGCCGCCGAGCTCGTCGTGCGACGCGAACACCGGCTTGGGCCGCAGGTCGCCCGCGGCCACCTGGCGCACGCCGTCGGCCAGCAGCAGCAGCGGCCGCACCAGCTGGTTGCCCAACGCCCCGGCCAGCAGCACCGCGGCGAAGACCGCCAGCACCAGCGCCAGCGTCAGCGTGCCGATGTACATGCGCCGCAGGCCGTTGCGCGCCAGCGCGCGCTGCTGGTATTCGCTGTACGCGGCCTGCACCGCGAGCGCATTCGCCGCCATCTGCGGCGGCACGGCCTGCACCGCGAGCAGGAAGCGCTCGTCGCCGCCGGCCAGCGCGATCTGCGTGTCCGGCAGCAGCGCCAGCGCGCGCACGCGCGCATCGCTGCCGCTGGCGGCGCCCTCGTCGAGGCCCTCGATCTGCGCCGTCACGTGCGCGCCGCGTGCCTGGCGCAGCATGGCCATGCCGGGCCGCTCGGGCACCGGCGCCGCGGCGTCGGCGGCGGTGCTCAGCAGGATCTGGCCGCGCCCGCCGACGAGTGCCAGCTCGCGCACGTCGAGCTGGGTCCGCAGGCGTTCCAGCGCCAGCGGCGTCACCGTGCCCCGCTGCTCGGCCAGGCCCTGCGCGGCCTGCAGCGTCTGCGCGGCGAGCTGGCTGAGCTGCGCGTCGAGCGTGCCCTTGCCGAGCGCCAGGCCGGCGTCGAGCGCGCGCGCCACCTCCACGTCGAACCAGCTCTCGATGCTGCGCGAGACGAACTGGTACGACACGGTGTAGATCACGAGCCCGGGCAGCAGCCCCACCAGCGCGAAGATGCCGGCCAGCTTGAGCAGCAGCCGCGCGCCGAAGCGGCCCTGGCGATGGCGCTGCAGCAGCCGCAGCAGCGCACCGCCGACCACCAGGCACAGCAGCGTCGCGACCGCGACGTTCACCCAGAACAGCCAGACGAAGTGGCGCTCGAGGCCGCCGGCGCCGCTGCTGGCGGCGGTGAGCGCCAGCACGAAGGCCAGCACCAGCGCTGCGCCCAGCACGGCCAGGCCGGCGACGGCCCAGACCCAGCGCGCGTTGCGGTTCATCGCCGAAGGCGGGTCAGAGGCTGAGAGGCTTTCGGCCGTGCCCGAAAGGCGCGCCGGAACGCGTCGGATCTAGGCGCAAAGCGCAGCCATAGCTCGGGCTATGGCGAGCATTTGCAACGACGAGCCGGCGTGTTCTGGCGTGCAAGGCGGGCATGGGCGAAAGCCTCTCAGCCTCTCAGTCGATGCGCAGCGTGCGCTCGATGCCGACCGACCAGTCGGCCTGCGAGCCCACGCCCAGCTGCAGCGGGCTGGGCAGCTGGCTGGTGTCGAGCCGGTACGTGAAGTCGAGGTAGTGGCGCGAGTCGCCGTCGAGCTGCGCGGTGTCGGCGACCTTCCAGCCGGTGCTGCGCGACGCCGCGGCCAGCGCCTCGCCCAGCGTCGGGTAGCTCTGGTTGAAGCCGCCGAAGCCGACGCGCCAGTTCGAGGTCAGCGGCTGGTAGGCGACGCGCCAGCTGCGCTGCACCCGGGCGACGCGCTCGTCGCGCCAGTACCAGCGGTGGCGGTACAGCGTGGCCTGGGCGACGAAATACACCGGCACGCCGCGCTGCAACGCGTCTTCCACCGACCCGGGCAGCGTCAGGCGCGCGTCGAAGTCGAGCAGCAGCTCACCGTCGAGCCGGTACGCGGTCAATGCCGCCAGATCCACCCCTTGCGCGCGCACTGCAACGGCAGCCGCCAGGGCCAGCGGCAGCAGCGCCAGCCCGAACGACAGCTTGCGGCGGACCTGCGAGGGGCGCATCACCACGGGTGTTCAGGTCTTCATCAGCAGGGCGTAGAAGAAGCCGTCACCGTACGGGCCCACGGCTTCGCCGCAATTGTCCGGCAGCGGCAGCAGGTGCCCCGGCGATGCCGGCAGCAGCCTTGCGTCGGCTGCGATGCTGCGTTGCAAAAATGCGTCGATCTGGTGCTGGCCGTCGCAACGGAAGACCGAACATGTTGCGTAAAGCAGACGCCCGCCGGACTTCAACAGCGGCCACAGCGCGTCGAGCAGCCGTGCCTGCTGCGCGGCCAACGACTGCAGGTCGCCGGCGCGGCGCAGCCAGCGGATGTCGGGATGGCGCCGCACGATCCCGGAAGCGCTGCAGGGCGCGTCGAGCAGGATCGCGTCGAAGGCGCGCCCGTCCCACCAGTCGCGCGGGTTGCCGGCGTCGCCGGCGCGCAGCTCGGCGCGCAGTTGCAGGCGCCGCAGGGTGGCGCGCACGCGCTCGAGCCGGTCGGCGTCGCGGTCCAGCGCCAGCAGGTCCAGGTCGGCCCGCTCCAGCAGGTGTGCCGCCTTGCCGCCGGGCGCCGCGCAGGCGTCGAGCACCCGGGCGCCGGGCGCCAGGCCGCCGGCCAGCAACAGCGGTGCCGCGCGCTGGGCGGCGGCGTCCTGCACCGACACCTCGCCTTCAGTGAAGCCGGGCAGCGCCAGCACCGGGCACGGACGCTCGAGCACCACCACCTGGCCGCCGATCGCAGGGTCGGCCGGCACGGCTGCGCCCAGCCCCGCGGCGGCCAGGCGTTGCACGTAGGCGTCGGTGCTGATGCGCCGCCGGTTGACGCGCAGCGTCATCGGCGGGTGGTGGTCGGCGGCGGCCAGCAGCGCCTGCCACTGGGCCGGCCAGTCGGCGCGCAACTGCTCGATCCACCACGCCGGATGGTTCCAGCGTGCCACTGGATGGCGCAGCGCGGCCGCCGCCAGCGTGTCGCGTTCGCGCGCGAAGCGCCGCAGCACCGCGTTGACGAAGCCCGCAGCCGCCGGCACGCGGCGGCGCGCCGCTGCCACGGCCTGGTCGACCAGCGTATGCGCGGGGTAGGCCGGCGCCTCGGCCGGCCACAGCAGCGCCAGCGCCGAACACAGCAGCGCATCGACCCAGGGGGCCGGCCGCTTCGGCGCCAGCATCCGGCCCACTTCGGCAGCGGCGCCGAGCTTGCGCATGACGTCGAATGCGAGCGCCTGCACACCCGGGCGCAGCGTGGGCTCCACTGCGGCCAGCACGTCGGTCAGCGAGCGGCCGGCCCGCACCGCCTGCACGGCGGTGGCGCAGCCGTCGAGCAAGGCGGCCAGCGGAACCGGGCGTGCGGGCGTTGCCATCGCGGCGGAGTCTAGGAGCGTGGGCGGCATCTTGCGCTGTCCGGGCCGCTTGGCGTTCGGCGCCGCCAAGCCCGTCGGCCCCACAGGGCCTCGCGGCGGCGCGCACAATGCCGTCCCCGCCACGGCCCGACCCGTCCGCCGCCTCATGTCGACCCCCAAGCTCAGCCCGGTAGCCAGCGCGCCGCGCACGCCGCGCAGCGGCGATGCCGACGCGGCGCAGCCGGTGTCGGAGCGCATCCGCTGTCGGCTGCTGGCCGCCGGTTGCCGCCATCACGCCAACGACAACATCGCCGCGCACATCCGCGACGGCGAACTGGCCGAGCTGAAGACCGAGGTGCAGGGCAAGCTGCACGAGCTGCTGCGCGCGCTGGTGATCGACACCGAAAACGACCACAACACGCAGGACACGGCGCAGCGGGTGGCGCGGATGTTCGTCGACGAGGTCTTCCGCGGCCGCTACCAGCCGATGCCGTCGGTCACCGAGTTCCCCAACGCCGAACGGCTGAACGAGCTGATGATCGTCGGCCCGATCACCGTGCGCAGCGCCTGCAGCCACCACCTGGTGCCGATCTTCGGCAAGGTCTGGATCGGCCTGCTGCCCAACGAGCATTCCAACCTGATCGGGCTGAGCAAGTACACGCGCATCTGCAACTGGGTGATGAGCCGGCCGCAGATCCAGGAAGAGGCGGTGACGATGCTCGCCGACGAGCTGCAAGAGCGGGTGCGCCCCGACGGCCTGGCGATCGTGATGGAGGCCGACCACTTCTGCATGCACTGGCGCGGCGTGAAGGACACCGACACCGCGATGGTCAACAGCGTGATGCGCGGCGCCTTCCTGAAGGATCCGAACCTGCGGCGCGAATTCCTGTCGCTGCTGCCGCGCAAGGCCGGTTGACGCCGGCGCGCCGGGGAGAAGCCGATGCTCGTGCGCCTGCTCTACGCCAGTCGCGCCGCGGCGCCGGTCACGCCCGAGGTGCTGGCCGCGATCCTGCGCAGTGCGCGCGCGCACAACCCGGCGCAGGGCATCACCGGGGTGCTGTGCTGCTCCGATCAGGTGTTCCTGCAGGTGCTCGAAGGCGGCCGCGCGGCCGTCAACCGGCTGTATGCGCGCCTGGCGGCCGACCCGCGCCACGGCGGGCTCGAGCTGCTGGTCTACGAAAGCATCTGCGAGCGCCGCTTCGCCGGCTGGGCGATGGGCCAGGTGCCGCTGGCGCGGCTGAACCCGGCGCTGCTGCTGAAGTATTCGGCCACCGCCCGGCTCGATCCCTTCGCCGTGCCCGGCGCGGTGTCGATGGCGCTGCTCGACGAACTGCTGGCGACCGCGTCGATCGTCGGCCAGCATTGAGCGTCGGCAGGACCGGGCTGTCGCCCGGCTCGCGCCTGCCGGCAGCCGATGGAACCCGCTGCGGCCGGGCGCCGCCTTCGAATTACCGGGCCGCGGGCGCCGGCTCCCCGGCCGCTTCCTCGGCCGGCAGCCAGGCCACCACCGCGGCGGTGCAGCAGGCGATCGCCGCCATCGCCCACAGCAGCGTCGAGAAGCTCCAGGCCTTGACCACCGGGCCGAGCAGCCACACCGCGGCCGAACTGGCGCCGATCGACACCGTCAGCCGCGCGCCGGCCACGCGCGAGCGGATGCGGTCGTCCACGTAGCGCACGATCATCGCGTCGGTGAACGGGATCGAGCCGAAGATCACCACCATCACCGCCAGCATCACGGCCACGAGCCACCAGCCCTCGGCGTGCGCGGCCAGCGCCAGCAGCGGCACCTGCGCGGCGACGATGCCCAGGTACAGCGGCTTCAGCGGCACGCGGTCGATCAGCCGCCCCACCACCACCTGTGCCAGCGCGGCCAGCGCATAGACCGCGGCCAGCAGCGCACCGATCACCGCCGGGTCGTCGAGCGTGCCCGCCAGGCGCTCGCGCAGCAGTTGCGCGTTGCCGTTGGTGGTGAAGTTGAACAGCAGCCCGCCGGTGACCGACGCCGCGGTCATCACCACCAGCGCGCGCGCCAGCCGATGCGGGGCGAGCGCCACCGGGGCCCGGGCCGTGCGCCGCGCCGGCGTTTCGGTCTCGTGCGGGCAGACCCGGGCGAACAGCAGCCCGCAGCCGATCGCCACGAGCCCCGGCAGTGCGAAGGCCGCGCGCCAGCCCAGCGCCTGCACCAGCAGCCCGGTGCTGAGCGCGGCCACCGCGATGCCGAGGTTGCCGGCCAGGCCGTTGAAGCCGATCACCCGCCCCGGCCGCTTCGCGTGCTGCAGCAGCATCGGGATGCCCACTGGGTGGTAGATCGACGCGAAGGCCCCCAGCAGCGTCAGCGCCGCCGCCAGCTGCCACGCGCTGCGTGCGAGCGCGGCCAGGATCGCGGCGGCGCCGATGCCGTGGAAGAACCACAGCATCATCCGTCGCCGGCCCCACAGGTCGCCCAGCCGGCCGGCCGGCAGCGAGCCCAGCCCGAACAGCGCGAAGGCGCCGACGCCGTAGGGCATCAGGTCTTCCCAGCGCGCGAAGCCGAACTCGGCAGCGATCGCGCCGACCGCGGTCGCGAAGATCAGCAAGAACATGTGGTCGAGCGCGTGGCCGAGGTTCAGCAGCCGCGCGGTGCGGCGCAGCGCGGCTGCATCGGGCGCGGCGCCCGGGCTCGCGGATGCGCTCATCGCAGCGTGTTCACGGCAGCGCGGGCGGCCCGCAGCGGCTCAGCCGCGGCCTTCGCCCTGGCCCAGCACCACCCACTTCAGCGAGGTCAGCCCCTCCAGCCCGACCGGGCCGCGCGCGTGGAACTTGTCGGTGCTGATGCCGATTTCGGCGCCCAGGCCGTACTCGAAGCCGTCGGCGAAGCGCGTGCTGGCGTTGACCATCACGCTGGCCGAATCGACTTCGCGCAGGAAGCGCATCGCGTGCGCGTGCTCGCGCGTCAGGATCGCGTCGGTGTGGTGCGAGCCGTAGCGGTTGATGTGCGCGACCGCCTCGTCGAAGCTCGCGACCACCTTGACGCTGATGACCGGCGCCAGGTATTCCTCGGCCCAGTCGGCTTCGGTGGCGTCGGCCAGGTCGGCGCCGGCCACGCCCTCGAGCAGCGCCCGTGCGGCGGCGTCGCAGCGCATCTGCACGCCCTTGGCGGCGAAGACGGCGCCGATGCGCGGCAGGAAGGCCGGCGCGGCGCCGCGGTGCACCAGCAGCGATTCGGCCGCGTTGCAGGGGCTGTACTTCTGCGTCTTGGCGTTGTCGGTCACGCGCAGCGCCATCTCCAGGTCCACGGGATCGTCGACGTACACGTGGCAGTTGCCGTCCAGGTGCTTGATCACCGGCACGCGCGCCTCGGCGCTGATGCGCTCGATCAGCGACTTGCCGCCGCGCGGGATGATCAGGTCCACGTATTCGGGCATCGCGACCAGCCGGCCGACCGCGGCGCGGTCGGTGGTCTGCACCAGTTGCACCGCTTCGGGCGGCAGGCCGGCTTCGGCCAGCGCCTGCTGCACCAGTTCGGCCAGCGCGCGGTTGGACTGCAGCGCCTCGGAGCCGCCGCGCAGGATGCAGGCGTTGCCGCTCTTGATCGCCAGCGACGCGGCCTCTATGGTCACGTTCGGCCGGCTCTCGTAGATCATGCCGAACACGCCCAGCGGCACGCGCATGCGCCCCACGGCGATGCCGCTCGGGCGGCGCTTGAGTTCGGTGATCTCGCCCACCGGGTCGGGCATCGCGGCGATCTGTTCGCAGCCTTCGGCCACGGTGTCGATCGCTTGCGGCGTCAGCTTCAGCCGGTCGACCAGCGGCTCGGCCAGGCCGGCGGCGCGCGCCGCCTGCAAGTCGCGCTCGTTGGCCGTGCGCAGCGCCGCGGTCTGCGCGCGCAGCCGCGCCGCCAGGGCGCGCAGCGCGTCGTCTTTCGCCGCGCTGGGCGCGGCCGCCATCGCGGTCGCGGCGGCCCGCGCCGCCGTGCCGACGTGCGCCATGTAGGCGCTGATGTCGCTCGGATCCATCGCGCCGATTGTCCCACCGGGCGCAAGATCGGGCGGTGCCCGGGCCTGATCGCCGCCTCGCCCCGCGCCGGTGCGGGTGCCGCGGCGGCGTCAACCGGCCCAGGCGGCCAGCGCCAACCACAGCGGCGCCGTCAGCGCGAAGGCGAGGGTG
>JAFEFZ010000156.1 GCA_018240325.1 Pseudomonadota bacterium | reverse complement strand
GGCCACGGTGGAAGGCTTCGAGCGGCTGCGTACGCGCGGGCTGATCCGCCACTGGGGCGTCAGCAACTTCGATGTCGCCGACCTGCAGGAACTGGCCGCGCTGCCGCAGGGCATGCAGTGCGCGGCCAACCAGGTCTGGTATTCGCTGACGCGGCGCGGCGTCGAGTTCGACCTGCTGCCGTGGCAACAGGCGCAGCAGATGGCGCTGATGGCCTATTCGCCGATCGACCAGGGCGCGCTCGCCGCGCATGCCGGGCTGCAGCGCCTGGCGGCCGAAGCCGGCATGACCCCGGCCCAACTGGCGCTGGCGCGCCTGCTGGCCGAGCCGGGCGTGATGGCCATCCCGAAGTCGGCCGACCCGGCACGGCTGCGCGAGAACTGGCGTGCGGCGTCGATCAGGCTCGACGATGCGACGCGGCAGCGCATCGATGCGCTGTTCCCGCCGCCGCGGCGCAAGCAGCCGCTGGCGATCGGCTGAAGCCGGCGCGCGCCGCGCGCGTGTCAGGGCTGCGCGCCCGCGCCTGCCGGCGGCGCCAGGTCCAGCGGCACCGGCCGGGTGAGCATTTCGGGGCGCAGGATCTCGTCGAGCTGCGCCTTCGTCAGCAGACCGCGCGCGAGCACGATGTCGTAGACGCTGCCGCCGCCGGCGTGCGCCTCCTGCGCGACCGCGGTCGCGTTCTTGTAGCCGATGTACGGGTTCAGCGCGGTCACGATGCCGATCGAGTTGGCGACCGTCGACCGCAGGTACTCGACGTTCGCGGTGATGCCGGCCACGCAGCGGTCGGCCAGCGTCAGGCAGCCGTTGCGCAGGTGCTGCACGCTCTTGAACAGGCTGTGCGCGATGATCGGCTCGAAGGCGTTGAGCTGCAGCTGCCCGGCCTCGGCGGCGAAGGTCACGGTCACGTCGTTGCCGATCACCTCGTAGGCGATCTGGTTCACGACCTCGGGGATCACCGGGTTGACCTTGCCCGGCATGATGCTCGAGCCGGCCTGGCGCGCCGGCAGGTTGATTTCGCCCAGGCCCGCGCGCGGCCCGCTGGACAGCAGCCGCAGGTCGCTGCAGGTCTTGGACAGCTTGGTCGCCACGCGCTTGAGCACGCCCGACAACTGCACGAAGGCGCCGCAGTCCTGCGTGGCCTCGATCAGGTTGGGCGCGGTCAGCAGCGGGATGCCGGTGATCTCGCGCAGCTGCGCGAGCACGCACGCCGCGTAGTCGGGGTGCGCGGTGATGCCGGTGCCGATCGCGGTGGCGCCCAGGTTGATCTCGCAGATCAGTTGGCGCGCCTCGTGCAGCCGCTGCTCGTCCTCGCCGAGCATCACCGCATAGGTGCTGAACTCCTGGCCCAGCGTCATCGGCACCGCGTCCTGCAGCTGGGTGCGGCCCATCTTGAGCACGTCCTTGAACTCGTCGGCCTTGGCCTCGAAGGCGCGGCGCAGGTGGGCCATCGCGTCGATCAGGCCGCCGATGCCGGCCCAGGCGGCGATCTTCAGCGCGGTCGGATAGACGTCGTTGGTGCTCTGGCCGAGGTTGACGTGGTCGTTCGGGTGCAGGTGCTCGAACGCGCCCTTCGCGTGCCCGAGCAGCTCGAGCGCGCGGTTGGCGATGACCTCGTTGGCGTTCATGTTGGTCGAGGTGCCGGCGCCGCCCTGGATCACGTCGACGACGAACTGATCGTGCAGCCGGCCGGCGAGCAGCTCGTCGCAGGCGGCGGCGATCGCGCCGCAGCGCTGCGCGTCGAGCTGGCCGAGCTCGTGGTTGGCGCGCGCCGCCGCCTTCTTGATGCCCGCCAGCGCGCGCACCAGCTCGGGATAGACCGAGATCGGCGTGCCGGTGATCGGGAAGTTCTCGAGCGCGCGCAGCGTGTGCACGCCGTAGTAGGCGTCGAAGGGGATCTCGCGGTCGCCGAGCAGGTCGTGCTCGATGCGGGTGCGGGTTGGGTTCATCGGCGGGCTCCGGGAAATGGGTTCATTCGCTGCTGCGCGTGGCGGTGGCCTTGATGATCGTCTCCAGCTCGGCGCTCATCGGCAGGCCGATGCTCACGCCCAGCGGCAGCTTGCGCAGGAACCAGCGCCGGTACTGGCGCTCGATCTCGCCGTCCTGCGCCATGCGCCGGAAGCTGTCGTTGACCACGCGCGCCATCGCCGGGTCGCCGCGGCGGTACATCACGCCGATCGGGTCGTAGGACAGGAAGTCGCCGACCACCTCCACCTGGCCCTTCAGCCGGCGCTGCGCGATCAAGCCGTACAGCAGCACGTCGTCGGTGGCGAAGGCGTCGGCCTCGCCGGCCATGAGTTTGGCGAGCGACTGGTCGTGGTCGGCCGAGACGACGAACTGCAGGCGAAGGTCGAAACGCTGCGACAGCTCGCGCATCGCCTGCTCGTTGGTCGTGCCGGCGGTGACGGCGACGCGCTTGCCGGCCAGGTCGCGCCAGTTGCGGATGCCCGAACCCGTCTTGACCATCAACCGGGTGCCGGCGACGAAGATCGTCGGCGAGAAGGCGACGCGCTCGCGGCGCTCGGCATTGTTGGTCGTCGACCCGCATTCGAGGTCCACGCGCCCCGAGGCGACCGCCTCGACCCGGTTCGCCGCCGTGACCGGCACCCAGTCGATGCGCAGCTCGCGATCCACCGCGTCGCCGAGGTCGGCGACGAGCGTCTTGCACAGCTCGATCGAGTAGCCGATCGGCTCGCGCAGCGACGACAGGTACGAGAACGGCACCGACGCCTCGCGGTAGCCGACCAGCACCGAGCCGCGCTGGCGCAGCGCCTTGAGCGTGCCGGCGAGCACCACGTCGTCGCCGGCCGGCTGCGCCGCAGCGCCGCCGGCAGCCAGCGCGAGGATCGCGGCGGCGATCCCCCTGAGCCATCGAGTCGCGCGCATCGCGGCGCTCAGGCCACGTCCGGCCCGGGGATCGGGTGCGCGTGCAGCCCGGCCTCCACGTCCATGCGCTGCTCGTGCGCGGCGGCGTCGGCCGGATCCAGCAGCTCGCCCTCCCACTTGGCGACCACCGCGGTGGCGATCGAGTTGCCGACCGCGTTCGTCGCCGAGCGGCCCATGTCGAGGAAGGTGTCGACGCCCAGGATCAGCAGCAGCCCGGCCTCGGGGATGTCGAACTGGTTCAGCGTCGCCGCGATCACCACCAGCGACGCGCGCGGCACGCCGGCCATGCCCTTGGAGGTGAGCATCAGGATCAAGAGCATCGTGATCTGCGTGCCCAGCGCGAGCGTGATGCCGTAGGCCTGCGCGATGAACAGCGTCGCGAAGGTGCAGTACATCATCGAGCCGTCGAGGTTGAACGAGTAGCCCATCGGCATCACGAAGCTCGAGATCTTGCGCTTGACGCCGAAGCGGTCGAGCGCGTCGAGCAGCTTCGGGTATGCCGCCTCCGAGCTGGCGGTGGCGAAGGACAGCATGAACGCCTCCTTGATCAGCCGCAGCAGCTGGAACACGCGCGGGCCGAGGAAGGTGAAGCCGGCCAGCACCAGCAACCCCCACAGGATGAACAGGCCGAGGTAGAAGTAGCCCATGAAGACGGCGAACTTCAGCAGGATCTCGAGCCCGTTGACCGCCACCGTCGCCGCCATCGCCGCCAGCACCGCCACCGGCGCGAGCTTCATCACGTAGCCGGTGATCTTGAGCATGATGTGCGCGAGCTCGTCGATCACCGCCACCGTCGTCTTGCCCTTTTCGCCCAGCGCCGACAGCGCGACGCCGAAGAACATCGAGAACACGACGATCTGCAGGATCTCGTTGTTCGCCATCGCCTCGGCGAAGGACTTGGGCACCAGGTGGTTGACGAAGTCCTTCAGCGTGAACTTCGAGGTCGCGAGGTTGGTGGCGGCGCCCACGTCGGGCAGCGGCAGCCCGAGATCCTTGCCCGGCTGCAGCAGGTTCGCCAGCAGCATGCCCAGCAGCAGCGAGATCAGCGATGCGGTCACGAACCAGCCCAGCGCCTTCGCGAACACCCGGCCGACCGACGCCGAGTCGCCCATGTGCGCGATGCCGATCACCAGCGTCGAGAACACCAGCGGCGCGATCAGCATCTTGATCAGCCGCAGGAAGATGTCCGACAGGATCGAGATGTAGCCGGCGATCTGCGCGGCCTCTTTCTTGTCGGGGACGCCGACGAAGATCGCGTAACCGACGACGATGCCGAGCACCATCGCGCCGAGGATCAGCCAGGCGGGCGACAGACGCTTCCTGCCGGCCGGTGCCGGGTTGCCTTGCATGGTGGACCTCCTTCTTCTTGGCCTTGGACGATCACGGCAGGCAATGCCGGCCGCCGGCGCTCGGGCCGGCGGCTGCGGGACAGTCTATTCGTCGTCGTGCACCTTGTGCGCCGAAACCAGCTGCTGCTGCACCGCCGGCGGCACCGCCTCGTAGTGCGACAGCGTGATCGTGTAGCGGCCCTGGCCGGCGGTCATCGCGTTCAGCCGCGACTGGTAGCCGGCCAGCTCCGACATCGGCGCCTGGCCGCGCACCACCATCGTGCCGGCGGCGGCGTTGGCGGTGCCGTTGACCTGGCCGCGCTTGGCCGACAGGTCGCCCGCGATGTCGCCCATCGCCGCGTCGGGCGCGGTGATCTCGATGTTCGCGATCGGCTCGAGCACGATCGGGCGCGCCGCGCGGATCGCCTCGACGAAGGCCTTGCGCCCGGCGGTGACGAAGGCGATCTCCTTGCTGTCCACGCTGTGGTGCTTGCCGTCGTAGACGACGACCTTGACGTCGACCACCGGGTAGCCGGCGATCGCGCCGCTGGCAAGCACCTCGCGCACGCCCTTTTCCACCGCCGGGATGAACTGCCCGGGAATGGTGCCGCCCTTGACCTCGTCGGCGAACTCGAAGCCCGCGCCGCGCGCCAGCGGCTCGATGCGCAGGAAGACTTCGCCGAACTGGCCGGCGCCGCCGCTCTGCTTCTTGTGGCGGTGGTGGCCCTCGGCCGGCGCGGTCACCGTCTCGCGGTAGGCGATGCGCGGCGGGCGGGTGTCGACCTCGAACTTGTAGACCTCGCGCAGCCGCTCGAGCAGCATGCGCAGGTGCAGGTCGCCCAGGCCGTAGAGCACGGTCTCGTTGGTGGCCGCCAGGTGCTCGATCTTCAGGCACGGATCCTCGGCCACCAGCTTGGACATGATCTCCCACATGCGCTGCTCGTCGCCGTGGCGCTTGGGGCTGATCGCCACGCCGTGGACCGGCACCGGGAAGGGCAGCGGCTTCAAGTGGATGTGCTCGTCCTCGGCGGCGTCGTGCAGCACCGCGTCGTAGTGCAGCTCGTCCACCTTGGCCACCGCGCAGATATCGCCCGGCAGCGCGCGCGCCAGCTCGACCTGCTCCTTGCCCTGCAGCAGGAACAGCCGCCCCACCTTGAAGGGCTTGCGGCCGTGGCCCACGTACAGCAGGCTGCCCGGCGCGACCGTGCCCTGGTGCACGCGGAAGATGCCGAGCTTGCCGACGAAGGGGTCGGCGGTAACCTTGAACACGTGCGCGAGCACGTGTTTGGCCGGGTCGGGCTCGGCGTGCATCAGCTGCGCGTCCGCGCCCTCGCCGTTCAGGAAGTCGGGCGGGTTGCCCTCGGTCGGGTCGGGCAGCAGCTTGACGATCACGTCGAGCAGCTCGGCCACGCCGGCGCCGGTGCGCGCCGACACGAAGCACACCGGGATCAGGTGCCCTTCGCGCAGCGCCTGCTCGAGCGGCGCGTGCAGCTCGGCGGCGTCGATGTCGCCGTCGTTCAGGTAGCGGTCGACGAACTCGGCGTCGACCTCGACCACCTGCTCGACCAGCGCGCGGTGCGCGTCGGCGACCGAGCCGAAATCGCTGTGGCCTTCACGGTTGTAGAAGCAGTCGACCACCTTTGCGCCGCCGGCATCCGGCAGGTTCAGCGGCAGGCACTCCTTGCCGAAGGCGGCCTGGATCTGCGCGAGCAGCGCGGGCAGGTCGATGCCGGCGCTGTCGATCTTGTTGACCACGATCAGCCGGTCGAGCTGGCGCTCGGCCGCGTATTCCATCATCCGCACCGCGGCCGGCTCGATCCCGGCGGCGGCATTGATCACCACCGCCGCCGTCTCCACCGCCTCGAGCGCCGGCAACGCCTGGCCCACCAGGTCGGGCGCGCCCGGGGTGTCGATCAGGTGCACGCGCACGCCGTCGTGCTGCAGGTGCATCACCGACGCGCCGAGCGAGTGCTGCGCCTTGCGCTCGAGCGGGTCGAAGTCGCTGACGGTGCTGCCGCGCTCCAGCGAGCCGGCCGTCTTGATCGCCCCGGCCTGCAGCAGCAAAGCCTCGCTGAGCAGGGTCTTGCCCGCAGCCGCGGGCCCGACCAGGGCCAGCGTGCGGATCGCGGCAACGGCGGCGCCGTTGGCGCCGCCGTTCGAAGATGGGCTCGGCATGGGGCAGTCTCCTTCGGCGCGCGCGGCGCCCTCGCGGAACGCGTCTGGTCGCGACGATCGCATCGCCGGCGCGGGTGCCGCCGCCGATCCTTGTTCGCGACGCTGGGTGCCGGCTAGTGTAGTGTTCCGCCGCCGGCGCAATCCGGCCATGGCCGGCCGCCGGCGGTGCCGCGATGCCACGGCGCTGCGGTGCGCGAGCCGGCATGCCCTATGCGTTCGAGGAGCAGCCCGTCGCCATGGCCCAGCGCGTCTTTTCCCACACCTGCTCGAACACCGAGATCGTCTGCGCACTCGGCTGCGCCGACCGGCTGGTCGGCGTCGATGCCGATTCCGACCATCCGCCCGAGGTGGTCGCCGCACTGCCGCGCGCCGGCCGCGACCTGGATCTGGACATCCGCCAGGTGGCGGCGCTGGCGCCGGACCTGGTGCTGACCTCGCTGACCGTCCCCGGCCACGACCGCGTGGTCGAGGCGCTGGCGCAGGCCGGGCTGCGCACGCTGGTGTGCGACCCGCAATCGCTGGACGACGTGTACGCGGACATCCGCCGCATCGGCGCGGCGCTGGGCGTCGCGCAGCGGGCCGATGCGCTCGTCGCCGCGATGGACGCGGCGATGCCGGCCGTCGAGACGCGCGCGCGCCGCCCGACGGTGCTGGTCGAATGGTGGCCCAAGCCGGTGATCGTGCCCGGGCGGCGCTCCTGGGTCACCGACATCATCGAGCGTGCCGGCGGCACCAATCCCTGGGGCAGCGCAGACGCCAAGAGCCTGCCGCTGGACGACGCCGACGCGCGCCGGGCCGCGCCCGATGTCGTGGTGATGAGCTGGTGCGGCGTGAAGGAGGCCGACTACCGCGCCGACGTCGTGCGCCGCCGCGAAGGCTGGAGCGCCGTTCCCGCCGTGGCCGCCGGCCGGATCCACGCGATCGGCGAGGCCTTCCTCGGCCGCCCGGGGCCGCGGCTGGTGGAGGGCTATCGCCGGCTGCGCGCGGCGATCGCGGCCGCCGGCTGAACATCGGCGGCGCATGGCGCCACGTCGGCTCGCGCGCCCCGGGCGGCGCCGGCGTCGACCGCCGGCGCGGCGAACGCGGCGCGCAGCCCGTCGGGGTCGACGACCCGGACGCGGCCGCCGGCGAGCTCGACCCGCAGCAGGGGTCGCAGCGGCCCGGCGACGTGGCGGCTGTCGTAGCTCATCCAGTCGAGCGCCTCGACCTGCAGCCGCAGCGGCGGCGCGCGGCGCAGCGGCCGCAGCCGCGCCCGGACCTCGCGCAGCGGCCACGCCCCGGCGTACAGGCCGGCGGTGACATGCGGCACGTACGGGGTCGCGTCGCTGCACGGCGCCGCCTGCTGCCAGGCCGCGCGCAGCCGCGCCAGGCTGCCGGCGGGATCGCGCACCGACAGGCACGCAGCCGACACGAAGCTGAAGGCACCGCCGATGTGCAGTTCGAAGGCGGCGGCGCCGGCGAGCGCGTCGAGCTGCGCCTGCAGCTGCTGCGGCCCGAAGTCGTCGGGCCGCGCCGGCAGCGCCGCCGGAAAGCCGCACACCTGCAGCGTGACGTGCGGCTGGCGCGCGCCGCCCGGCAGCAGCAGGCCGTGCAGCGCCCGGCGAAGGCCATCCAGGCGCGCCTGTATCGCGGCGTCGTCCAGCGCGATCGCCCAGACCGCATAGCAGGGCCGGCCGCGGTGCCATTCAGGGAAGTCGCCGATGCGGCTGGCGATCGTCGTCGCACGACCTTCGCGGCCACGGCCGCCGCCGGCGCCACCGCTGCGGCCACCACCGACGTCGCCGCCGCCGTCGCCGCCGCCGTCGCCGCCGCTGTCCCCGCCGCTGTCCCCGCCGCTGTCGCCGCCGCTGTCGCCGCTGCCGCCGCTGTCGCCACCGCCTCCACGGCAGCCGTCGCCGCCGGCAGCAGCGGCAGCGCCAGGGCCGGGCGGCGCACGGCGCGGCCTGCCCCTTGCCTGGCCGGGCGG
>JAFEFZ010000155.1 GCA_018240325.1 Pseudomonadota bacterium | reverse complement strand
TACCTGCCGAAGAAGACCGCCGCCGGCGGCATCGCGCTGATCAGCAGCCTGGGCAACCTCGGGCCTGCGGTGATGCCGTCGGTCGTCGCCTGGCTCAATTCGGCCACCGGCTCGCCGGCCTACAGCCTGTACCTGGTGATCGCCCTGTGGCTGACGGCGGGCGTCATCCTGCTGCTCGTGTTGCGGCCGGCAACAGCAGGCAAGGCGGAGCTGGCGTCGGCATGAGTTGCCCGGCAACCGTTCGCACCGGGCCGGGCGCGTCGGCGGCGGCGGTGTCCGATATGCTGCGTGCGGCTGCCGACGCAAACCAGCGGCTGCCTGCATGCCGAGCCGCGCCGTGCGGCTGACCGGCCCGCAACCCCCGAGCCCCAAGCTCGCAACGACTGGAGGAATCCGATGGCCACTACCCCAAAGCCCGCCGAAGCAGGCGCGAATCCGATCCCTGGACTGCCGTCGCTCGAAGACCTGTCCAAGCTGATGCAGGACTTCAAGCTGCCCGGCGTCGATGTCGGCGCACTGGTCGACTGGCAGCGCAAGGATCTGGAGGCGCTGGCCGAGGCCAACCGCCAGGCCTACGAAGGCTTCCAGGCGCTGGTGCAGCGGCGCAACGAGATGCTGCAGGAGGCCTTCGCGGGCTGGCAGCAGCAGCTCCAGGGCGCCACCGGCCAGGGCGGCCTGGCGCAGCTGACCGAAGGGGCGCAGCAAGGCGTGCAGCAGGCCATCGCCAACTTCCGCGAACTGGCCGAGATGGAAGCCCGCACGCGCGGCGATGCCTGGAAGGTGGTGCAGGACCGGCTCGAAGAGAACCTGCAAAACCTGTCCAGGCTGCTGCAGCCGAAGTAGCGGCAGGCCGGGCGCCCGGGGTCGCGGATCGCGCCCGCCGCGATCGCCGTCCCGGCACACCCCGGCCGCCGGCACGCAGACTTCCCCGTTCCCCTTCTTCCGACACGACCGAAGGCCATGAATCCTGAACCGCCGCCGACCCTCCACGCCCGCGCCAACGGCATCGATCTGGCCTACGACAGCTTCGGCGATCCGGCAGGCCAGCCGCTGCTGCTGATCATGGGGCTGGGCACGCAGATGATCGCCTGGGACGAGGCCTTCTGCGCGCAGCTGGCCGCGCGCGGCTGCCGCGTGATCCGCTTCGAC
>JAFEFZ010000154.1 GCA_018240325.1 Pseudomonadota bacterium | reverse complement strand
GCGCTCGACGTGCCGGGGCTGGACCTGCTGCCGCTGGTGGTGGGCAGCGAGGGCATGCTGGCGGTGATCACCGAAGTCACGGTGCGGCTGGTGCCCAAGCCGCAGCTCGCGCGCTGCGTGATGGCCAGCTTCGACGACGTGCGCCAGGCGGGCGACGCGGTGGCGGCGGTGATCGCCGCCGGCATCATCCCCGCCGGGCTCGAGATGATGGACAAGCCGATGACCGCCGCGGTCGAGGACTTCGTGCGCGCCGGCTACGACCTGGACGCCGCGGCGATCCTGCTGTGCGAAAGCGACGGCACGCCCGACGAGGTGGCCGAGGAGATCGGCCGCATGACCGAGGTGCTCGGCCGCTGCGGCGCGACCCGGCTCGAAGTCAGCCGCGACGAGGCGCAGCGGCTGAAGTTCTGGAGCGGGCGCAAGAACGCCTTCCCGGCCAGCGGCCGCATCAGCCCCGACTACCTGTGCATGGATTCGACCATTCCGCGCAAGCGGCTGGCCGACATCCTGCTGGCGATCCAGCAGATGGAGCAGCAGTACGGGCTGCGCTGCGTGAACGTGTTCCACGCGGGCGACGGCAACCTGCACCCGCTGATCCTGTACGACGCCAACGACCCCGACCAGCTGGCGCGCTGCGAGCGCTTCGGCGCCGACATCCTCGAGACCAGCGTGCGCTTCGGCGGCACCGTGACCGGCGAGCACGGCGTGGGCGTGGAAAAGCTCAACTCGATGTGCGTGCAGTTCTCGCCCGAGGAGCGCGCGCTGATGCTGGCCGTCAAGCGCGCCTTCGACCCGCTGGAACTGCTGAACCCGGGCAAGGTGATTCCGACGCTGCACCGCTGCGCCGAGTACGGGAAGATGCACGTCAAGAAGGGGCTGCTGCCCTTTCCCGAACTGGAGCGCTTCTGATGGCGGCCGACGCCGCGCTCGCGCGCCTCGTCGACCAGGTGTGCAGCGCGCGGGCGCAGCGCAGCCTGCTCGACATCCGCGGCGGCGGCACCAAGGCCTTCTACGGCGAGGCGGCGCAGGGCGAGCCGCTGGATGTGCGCCCGCTGGCCGGCATCAGCAGCTACGAGCCGACCGAACTGGTGGTCACCGTGCGCGCCGGCACCCCGCTGGCCGAGCTGGAAGCCGCGCTCGCCGATCAGGGCCAGTGCCTGCCCTTCGAGCCGCCGCACTTCGGCGCGGCCGGCGGGGTGGCAGGCGGCACCGTCGGCGGCATGGTCGCCGCCGGGCTGGCGGGGCCGGCGCGCGCTGCGGTCGGCGGCGTGCGCGACTACCTGCTCGGCGCCACCTTGCTCGACGGCCGCGGCCAGGTGCTGAGCTTCGGCGGCCAGGTGATGAAGAACGTCGCCGGCTACGACGTGTCGCGCGTGCTCGCCGGCTCGATGGGCATCCTCGGCGTGATCTGCGAGGTGTCGCTGAAGGTGCTGCCGCGGCCGGTGGCCACCGCCACGCTGCGCTTCGAGCTGGACGCGGGCGCGGCGATCCGGCGCGTCAACGAATGGAGCGGGCGGCCGCTGCCGATCAGCGCCAGCGCCTGGTGGGACGGCCTGCTGGTGCTGCGGCTGGCCGGCGAGGCGGCGGCGGTCGATGCGGCGCAGCGCGAGCTCGGCGGCGAGCCGGTGCCGCCGGAGCTGGCCGCCGGCTTCTGGGCGGGCCTGCGCGACCACCGCGACGAATATTTCGTCGCCGCGCAGGCGGCGGTCGAGCAGGGTGCGAGCCTATGGCGGCTGTCGCTGCCGCAGGTGGCGCCGCCGCTGGTGCTGTCGGGTTCGGCGGCTGCCGCGGGGAACGGCCCGCACGAAGGCCCGGCGCCGGGCGCGCCCGCCGAGCCGATGCTGATCGAATGGGGCGGCGCGCAGCGCTGGCTGTGCAGCCGGCTGCCGGCGGCCCAGGTGCGCGCCGCCGCGCAGGCGGCCGGCGGGCACGCGGTGCTGTTTCGCGCGCGGGACAAGAGCGCCGGCGTCTTTGCGCCGCTGCCCGAGCCGCTGCTGCGCATCCAGCGCGAGCTGAAGGCCGCCTTCGACCCCGACCGCATCTTCAACCCCGGCCGGCTGTACCCGCAGTTGTGAGCCCCGCCGCCGACCCCGCCGACGCGATGCGCGCCTACTACGCGCGGCGCGCGCCCGAATACGAGCGCGTCTACGCCAAGCCCGAGCGCCAGGCCGACCTGCGCGCGCTCGAGGCCTGGGTGGCCG
>JAFEFZ010000153.1 GCA_018240325.1 Pseudomonadota bacterium | reverse complement strand
GTGCCGCAGCGGCTGCGCGCGAAGGCGGCGTACACGCTGCGCCGGCTCAAGCTCGACAACGGCGAGCGCGTCGTGCGCTGGCGGCAGAGCTGGTACCAGCTCTACACCGCGGGCCAGCTCGATCTGGCGGGGCTGCGCAGGGTCGCACCGTTGATCGCCGACGCCGTGGAGCGGGCTGCGCGCGCCTGATGGCAGCGGACCGGGTTGCCGATGACCGGCTGCGGGAGCACGGCAGCCGGCACCCGGCCAACCTTGCATTTCTGGAGCAAGACTCCACAATTGCGCGGATGATCCCGCGCCGGCTCGCCACAGCGCTCAAGGCGGCCCTCGCCGAGGCGCCGGCGGTGGCGCTGCTCGGGCCGCGCCAGGTCGGCAAGACGACGCTGGCGCTGGCGCTTGCTGCCGAGCGGCCGACGGTCTATCTCGACCTGGAAGCCGAGCCCGACCGGGCCAAGCTCGCCGAGCCGCAGCTGTACCTGGCGCAGCACGCCGACAAGCTGGTCATCCTCGACGAGGTCCAGCGCGCGCCGCAGCTCTTCCTCAGCCTGCGCGGCCTGATCGATGCCGGCCGGCGGCGCGGGCAGGGCAAGGGCCGCTTCCTCGTGCTGGGCTCGGCGTCGATCGATCTGCTCAGGCAGTCGAGCGAGTCGCTCGCCGGGCGCATCCGCTTGCTGGAGCTGGCGCCGCTGGACGCCGGCGAGGTCGGCGCCGAGCGCGTCGATGCGCTGTGGCTGCGCGGCGGCTTTCCCGAGAGCCTGCTCGCCGCATCCGACGCGGCAAGCCTGCGCTGGCGCACCGACTTCATCCGCACCTACCTCGAACGCGACATCCCGCAGCTCGGGCCGCGCATCCCCGCCGAGACGCTGCGCCGGCTGTGGACCATGCTCGCGCACAGCCAGGGCGGGCTGCTCAACGCCGCCGCGCTGGCGCGTGCACTCGCCATCGACGGCAAGACGGTCGCGTCATACCTGGACCTGCTGGTCGACCTGCTGCTCGTGCGCCGGCTGGCGCCGTGGCACGGCAACGTCGGCAAGCGCCTGGTCAAGTCACCGAAGGTCTATGTGCGCGACAGCGGGCTGGTGCACGCGCTGCTCGGGCTGGGCGACCTCGAGGCGCTGCTCGCGCATCCGGTGGCCGGCGCGAGCTGGGAGGCTCTGGCGATCGAGTCGCTGATCGCCGCCGCGCCCGCGGGCACGCAGGCCCATTTCTTCCGCACCGCCGCCGGCGCCGAGATCGACTTGCTGCTGCAACTGCCCGGCCAGCGCCAGCCCTGGGCGATCGAGATCAAGCGCGGGCTCGCGCCGAAGGTCGAGCGCGGCTTCCATCTCGGCTGCGACGCGGTGCGTCCGGCCCGGCGCCGGGTGGTGTACGGCGGCACCGAGCGCTTCCCGATCGCCGATGGCATCGACGCGGTGTCGCTGGTCGGGCTGTGCGCGGAGCTGGCCGCGGCATGACGCAGTTCGCGTTCCTCCAGATCGAATGGCCGGCGGTGCACGACGCGGCGGTGCGCGCCGAAGCCGCCGTGCACGCCGACCCGCGCAGCGCGTGCTTCTACGCGCGGCGCGCGCTCGAACTCGCGGTTGCCTGGGCGTACAAGCACGACGCCACGCTCAAGCTGCCGTACCAGGACAAGCTGTCGGCGCTGATCCACGAGCCGAGCTTCAAGCAGGCCGCGGGCGAGGCGGTGTTCGCCAAGGCGCGGGTCATCACCACGCTCGGCAACCGCGCGGTGCACGGCGCGCGCGCGGTCCCGCCCGAAGACGCGCTGGCTGCGGTGCGCGAGCTGTTCCACGTGGCCTACTGGCTGGCCCGCAGCTACGGCCGCGCGGCGCGCCCGGCGCCGGGGCTGAACTTCGACGCGAGTGCGTTGCCGAAGGCGCAGCCGGTGCGCGGGCCGACGGCCGAGCAGCTGCAGCAGCTCGAAGCCGGCTTGCGCGAGCGCGACGAGAAGCTCGCCACGGTGCTGGCCGACCAGACCGCGCTCGACGAGGAGCTGAAGCGCCTGCGCGCCGAGGTCGCAGCAGCCAGGCAGGCCGCGGCGGCCGAAGCCGACACGCACGACTACTCCGAGGCCGAGACCCGCGACACCTTCATCGACCTGCTGCTGAAGGAGGCCGGCTGGCCGCTCGACCAGCCGCGCGACCGCGAGTTCGAAGTCAGCGGCATGCCCAACCAGCAGGGCAGCGGCTTTGTCGACTACGTGCTCTGGGGCGACGACGGCAAGCCGCTGGCGCTGGTGGAAGCCAAACGTACGCGGCGCGATGCGCGCACCGGCCGGCAGCAGGCCAGGCTCTATGCCGATTGCCTGGAGCGCCAGTTCGGCCAGCGCCCGCTGATCTTCTATTCCAACGGCTACGAACACTGGCTGTGGGACGACACGCGCTGGCCGCCGCGCGCGGTGCAGGGCTTCTACAAGAAGGCTGAGCTGGAACTCGCGATCCAGCGGCGCGGCACGCGCAAGCCGCTGGCTGCGGGTGAGATCGATACGGCGATCGTCGAGCGCTACTACCAGACGCGCGGCATCCGGCGCATCGCCGAGGCCTTCGAGCGCGACCACGACCGCAAGGCGCTGCTGGTGATGGCCACCGGCGCCGGCAAGACGCGCACGGTGATCGCGCTCGCCGACCTGCTGATGAGGTGCAACTGGGCCAAGCGGGTGCTGTTCCTCGCCGACCGCGTGGCGCTGGTGAACCAGGCAGTCAACGCGTTCAAGCGCCACCTGCCCGACGCTTCGCCGGTGAACCTGGTGACCGAGAAGGACGCCGAGGGCCGCGTCTTCGTCTGCACCTACCCGACGATGATGGGGCTGATCGACGAGATGTCGCAAGAACGCGCCGGGCGCGCAGGCGACGGCCAGCGCCGCTTCGGCGTCGGCCACTTCGACCTGGTGATCATCGACGAGGCGCACCGCTCGGTGTTCCGGAAGTACCGCGCGATCTTCGACTACTTCGACTCGCTGCTCGTCGGCCTGACCGCCACGCCAAAGGACGAGATCGACCGCAACACCTACGGCCTGTTCGATCTGGAAAGCGGCGTGCCGACCGACGCCTACGGGCTCGACGATGCGGTGCGCGACGGCTTCCTCGTGCCGCCGAAGGCGGTGTCGGTGCCGCTGAAATTCCAGCGCGAGGGGATCAGGTACGACGACCTGCCCGAAGACGACAAGGACCAGTGGGACGCGCTGGAATGGGGCGACGACGTGCCCGACCGGGTCGAGGCCGAGGCGGTCAACAAATGGCTGTTCAACCGGGACACGGTCGACAAGGTGCTGGAGCACCTGATGACGCGGGGCCAGATGGTGGCCGGCGGCGACCGGCTCGGCAAGACGATCGTGTTCGCGAAGAACCAGCGCCACGCCGAGTTCATCGCCGAGCGCTTCGACGCCAACTACCCGCAGCACAAGGGCGAGTTCGCGCGCGTGATCACGTTCCAGACCGAGTACGCGCAGAGCCTGATCGACAACTTCTCTGCCCGGGACAAGGCGCCGCACATGGCCATCTCGGTGGACATGCTCGACACCGGCATCGACGTGCCCGAGGTCGTGAACCTGGTCTTCTTCAAGCCGGTGCGGTCGAAGACCAAGTTCTGGCAGATGCTGGGCCGCGGCACGCGCCTTTGCCCCGACCTGTTCGGCCCGGGGAGCGACAAGCGGTTTTTCTGCGTCTTCGATTACTGCGGCAACCTCGAATACTTCAGCCAGGATCTCCCGGCGATCGACGGCGCGGCCGGCGCATCGCTCGGCAAGCGGCTGTTCGCTGCGCGCCTGAGCCTGATCGCGGCGCTGGACGACAAGGCCGCTGCCGGCTGGCCGCCGAAGGCAGCGGACAGGGCCCCGCCGCCGGCCGGACATCCGCAGACCGACGACGAGGTGCGCGCGCAGACGGCGGCGCTGCTGCAGCGCGAGGTCGCTGCGATGAAGCTCGACAACTTCGTCGTGCGGCCGCGGCGGCGCCTGGTCGAGAAGTACGCCGACCCCGGGGCCTGGCATCGTCTGCCGCCGGAAGCGATCGCGGAGCTGGCGGATGGGGTGGCGGGGCTGCCGTCGCAGCTCGACCCGCAGAACGAGGAGGCGAAGCGATTCGACCTGCTGGCGCTCGAGCTGCAGCTCGCGCTGCTGCACTCGGAGCCGGGCTTCGCGAGCCTGCGCGATCGGGTCATCGGCCTCGCCGGCCTGCTCGAAGAGAAGGCGGCGATTCCGATGGTGCGCGACCAGATGGCGCTGATCCAGGAGCTGCAGACCGACGCATGGTGGCAGGACGCATCCGTGCCGATGCTCGAAGCGATGCGCCGGCGGCTGCGCCTGCTCGTCCAGTTCATCGACAAGCGCCAGCGCAAACCCGTCTACACCGACTTCGACGACGATCTCGGCAGCGAGACCGCGGTCGATCTGCCCGGCTTCGGCCAGGGCACGGATGACGCGAAGTTCCGCGCCAAGGCGCAGGCGTTCCTGCGTGCGCATCAGGACCATGTCGCCATCCGCAAGCTGCGGATGAACCGGGCCTTGACCGCTGCCGACCTGGCCGAGCTCGAACGCATCCTCGGCGAAAGCGGCGTCGGCGCGCCTGAGGACATCCGGCGCGCCGCCGAGCAGGCGCAGGGGCTGGGGCTGTTCGTGCGCTCGCTGGTCGGGCTCGATCGCCAGGCGGCGAAGGAGGCGATGACCGGGTTCCTCGACGGCAAGGCACTCGGCGCCAACCAGATCGAGTTCGTGAACCTGGTCGTCGACCATCTCACCGAACACGGCGCGATGGACGCGGCGAGGCTGTACGAATCGCCGTTCACCGACCTGACGCCGCGCGGGCCCGACGGGCTGTTCAGCTCGGCGCAGGTCGACGAGTTGTTGGCGGCGATCGAAGGGGTGCGCAGGACGGCGATCGCGGCTTGAACCGCCTGAGCGACCCGATCGGCGCATACTCGGTCACCATCGACGGCAGCCCGCGCACCCGCTCGACGCCGGCGCCGCCGTCCAGGCCGCCCCTTCGGTGAAACTGCATCGCAAGGCCTGAAGTCATGAACTGGCGCGATCGCATCGGCAGCGACCCGGACATCCTCGTCGGCAAGCCCGCGGTCAAGGGCACGCGCATCTCGGTGGAGCTGGTGCTCGGCTGGCTGGCCCAGGGCTGGACGCACGAGATGCTGCTGCAGAGCTACCCGCAACTGCACAACGACGACATCCTCGCCTGCCTCGCCTTCGCCGCCGAGATGCTGCGCGACGAGCAGTACGTGGCCGCCGACAAGGCCGCGGCATGACCGCGCCGCGGCTGCTGGCCAACGAGAACTTCCCGCGCCCCGCCCTGCTGAAGCTGCGCGCTGCGGGGGCAGCGGTGGAAGCGGTCGCCGAAACCATGCCGCGGGCCGGCGATGCCGCCATCCTCGCGCACGCCACTGCCACCGGGGCCTGGGTGCTGACCTTCGCCCGCGCCTGCAGCGAACTGGTCTTCGCCCGGCCGGCCGCCCCGCCGCGTGCTCGAGGAGGTGCCGCACCCGCTGTCGGCC
>JAFEFZ010000152.1 GCA_018240325.1 Pseudomonadota bacterium | reverse complement strand
GGATGAACTTCCAGGTACAAGCCACCAGCGTCCGTGAGGCGCACGCGGGGCCGATCTTCGGGGCAGGCCGCCCCTTTGCAGAGCACTTCGGTCAGAGGCATGTGGGGGACTTTTTCGAGGTCGGGTGCAAGTTCTCCGAAAAGTCCCCCAAATAGTCCCCCACTTGGCCCGGGATGTCCAGCCCCTCCGTGGGACGCCCAGAAACGAAAAAGCCCCTTCTGACGGGGCTTTACGTGATCATCTTGGCTCTTGGTGGGATGCCTTGAGACTGATCCCTGGCGGAGAGGGCGGGATTCGAACCCGCGGTACGGGGCTACCGTACGCCTGATTTCGAGTCAGGTACATTCAACCGCTCTGCCACCTCTCCGGTGGTCCGCCATCGCGGCGGAAGCGCAGATTGTAGGGCAGCCCCCGCGGGCCAGGCCCGGTGCCGATCCGCCGACCTATCCGCCGACCTATCCGCCAGCCTATCCGCCAGCCTATCCGCCAGCCTATCCGCCAGCCTATCCGCCAGCCTATCCGCCAACCGAGCCCGAACGCGGCCGCTCAGGCCACCGTGGTCAGCGTCAGGCCCGCAAGCCGCGGCTGCGACAGCCGCGTGTGCCAGCGCTGCCCCGGCAGCAGCGGCTGCGCGTCGGTGATCGTGCCGGTCGTGACCACCTCGCCCGGCACGATGCGCCAGTGCGGCGTGGTGCGCGCCATCGCCTCGACCAGCGCCTGCAACGCCTGCAGCGGGCCGCCGAGCACGACCTCGCCACGGCCGCGGTCGCGCAGCGTGCCGTCGCCGTGCAGTTCCACCTCGAGCGCACTCAGGTCGGCGGCGAGCGTAGCCCAGGCCTGCACCGGCACGCGCGGGCCGACGCGCAGCCGGCCGTGCAGCGCGAAGTCGGCGGCGGTGTCGGGCGCGGTGAAGCGCCAGCCCTCGTAGTGCGTGTGCACCACTTCGAAGGCATGCGCGACCCAGTCGATGCAGCCCTGCAGCTGCGCCAGCGTCATGCCGGCGCGCGGCGCGCGGCCGATGCCGAAGGCGATCTCGGGCTCGAGCCGCGGCTGGCTCAGGCCGGCGAGCGCGAGCGTGCAGGCGTCGCCCGCGAGCAGTTCGGTGCTGCTGTCCCACACCGGTGCCCACATCGGCTCGTACACGCCGTAGATCGGCCAGATGCGGCGGTTGGTGAAGCCGATCTTCCAGCCGACCGGGCGCTCGCCGCGCTCGATGCGGCGCCGGCGCAGCGCCTCGGCCACCGCGTAGGCCTGCGCCGTGCTCAGGCCGCCAGGCCGCGCCGACGGCAGCGGCACGGTGCGCGCCTGGTCCCAGGCGGCCAGCAGTTCGTCGGCCAGGCCTTCGACGGCGTCGATCACGGGTCGGCCCTGCGCGCCGCGCGTTGCGGGCCGAGGCCGGACTTGCGGCCGTCCACTGCTGGCGGCCGCAGGCCTGCTGAAGCGGCCGGACATGCCGGGCCCGGCCGTGGGGCACCTACCTGGGAACCCGCCGGCGCGTTCACGGCTGCAGCACCTCGGCGCCGCCGAGGTACGGGCGCAGCGCGGCCGGCACGTCGATGCCGCCGTCGGCGCGCTGGAAGTTCTCGAGCACCGCGACCAGCGTGCGCCCCACCGCCAGGCCCGAGCCGTTGAGCGTGTGCACGAATTCGGTCTTGCCCTGCGCGCTGCGGCAGCGCGTGCGCATGCGCCGCGCCTGGAAGGCTTCGCAGTTGCTGCACGAGCTGATCTCGCGGTAGGTGCCTTGCGCCGGCAGCCACACCTCGAGGTCGTAGGTCTTGGCGCTGCCGAAGCCCATGTCGCCGCTGCACAGCAGCACCACCCGGTAAGGCAGCTCGAGCCGTTGCAGGATCGCCTCGGCGTGGCCGACCATCTGCTCGAGCGCGGCGTCGCTGTGCTCGGGGTGGGTGATCTGCACCATCTCGACCTTGTCGAACTGGTGCTGGCGGATCATGCCGCGGGTGTCGCGCCCGGCGCTGCCGGCCTCGGAGCGGAAGCACGGGCTGTGCGCGGTGAGCTTGATCGGCAACGAAGCCGCGTCGAGGATCTGCTCGCGCACGCTGTTGGTCAGCGAGATCTCGCTGGTCGAGATCAGGTATTGCTCGGCTTGCTCCTCGCTGCCGCCGCCCGCGCCGGCATCGCCGGCGCTGCCCCGGTAGACCCAGAACATGTCGTCCTTGAACTTGGGCAGCTGGCCGGTGCCCTCGAGCACCTCGCGGTTGACGATGTACGGCGTCCAGCATTCGGTGTAGCCGTGCTCGCCGGTCTGCACGTCCAGCATGAACTGCGCGAGCGCGCGGTGCAGCCGCGCCGCCGCGCCGCGCAGGAAGGTGAAGCGCGCACCCGACAGCCTGGCGCCGGTCTCGAAATCCAGCCCGAGCGGCGCGCCCACCTCGACATGGTCGCGCGGCGCGAAGCCGAATTCGCGCGGCGTGCCCCAGCGCCGCAGCTCGACGTTCGCGCTCTCGTCGGCGCCCGACGGCACGTCCGGCTGCGGCAGGTTCGGCAGCCCCATCAGGATCTCGTTCAGCTCGGCCTGCAGGTGCTCGAGCACGGCCGCGCCTTCAGTCAAGCCCTCGCCGATGCGCCCGACTTCGGCCATCGGCTCGGCGCAATCCTGGCCCTTGGCCTTGAGCTGGCCGATCTGCCTGCTCAGCGCGTTGCGCCGCGCCTGCAGTTCCTCCACGCGCGTCTGCAGCCGCTTGCGCTCGGCCTCGAGCGTGCAAAAGCGCTCGACGTCCAGGAAGGGCTGCGGCGACTTGCGCGTCTCGAGCCGGGCGATCACGCCGTCCAGGTCGCGGCGCAGCTGGTTGATGTCGAGCATGAGGTCCTCGTCGTCGAAGCGGATGCGGTTTCGGCAACGCCGCCTCGGCCCCCTGCCGCCCGGCGCGGGCGCGGCCTGCAGGGGCGGCTCGGGCGGCTCGGGCGGCGCCGGCGTCGTGGTTCAGCCGGCAGGCGGCGGCGCGGGTTCCAGCTCGGCCATCGAGCGGTCGCCCAGGCCCAGCGGCAGCGGGAAGTGCACCTCTTCGCGCACGCCGGGCAGGCGCTGCACGCTGGCCACGCCCAGCTCGCGCAGCCGGGCGATCACCTGCTGCACCAGGATGTCGGGCGCCGATGCGCCGGCCGTCAGGCCCACGCGGCGGCGGCCTTCGAACCAGGCCGGCTGCAGGTCGGCCGCGGCATCGACCATGTAGGCCGGCGTGCCCAGCCGCTCGGCCACTTCGCGCAGCCGGTTGCTGTTGCTGCTGGTCGGGCTGCCGACGACGATGACCACGTCGACCTGCGGCGCCAGCGCCTTGACCGCGTCCTGGCGGTTCTGGGTGGCGTAGCAGATGTCCTGCTTCTTCGGCTCGCGCACCTGCGGGAAGCGGCGCTTGACCGCCGCCAGGATCTCGGCCGCGTCGTCGACGCTGAGCGTGGTCTGCGTGACCACCGCGAGCCTGTCGCCGCGCGGCTGCACGCGATCGACGTCGGCCACGCTCTCGACCAGGTAGATGCCGTCGCCGAGCTGGCCCATCGTGCCCTCGACCTCGGGATGCCCCTTGTGGCCGATCATCACGAACTCGAAGCCTTCCTTGGCGAGCTTGGCCACCTCGACGTGCACCTTGGTGACCAGCGGGCAGGTGGCGTCGAAGACGCGGAATCCCCGGCGCTCGGCCTCGTCGCGCACGGCGCGGCTGACGCCGTGCGCGCTGAACACCAGCGTCGCGCCGGCCGGCACCTCGGCCAGGTCTTCGATGAAGATCGCGCCGCGGGTCTTCAGGTCGTTGACCACGTAGGTGTTGTGCACGATCTCGTGGCGCACGTAGATCGGCGCGCCGAACTTGCGCAGCGCGCGCTCGACGATCTCGATCGCGCGGTCGACGCCGGCGCAGAAGCCGCGCGGCTCGGCCAGCAGCACCTGTTCCAGACGATGGGCCGGTTCAGCCGCCACTACAGCACCCCGATCAGCTGCACCTCGAAGCTCAGCGCGCGGCCGGCCAGCGGGTGGTTGAAGTCGAACAGCAGCCAGTCGTCGCCGAGCTCGCGCACCAGGCCGGCGAAGCTGCCCTGCCCGTCGGGCGTGGGAAAGCTGATCACGTCGCCGACGCCCGGCGGCTCCTCCTGCCCGAGCTCGTCGAGCAGCCGGCGCGCCACGCGCTGCACCATCTGCGGGTTGTGCTCGCCGAAGGCCTCGCCGGGCTCGAGCGCGAACACGGCGCGCGCGCCCTCTTCCAGGCCCAGCAGCCGCGCCTCCATCGCCGCCGCCAGCTGGCCGGTGCCCAGCGACAGCGTGGCCGGCTTGTCGGCGAAGGTGTCGACCACCGTGGTGCCGTCGGGCGCCGTGAGGCGATAGTGCAGGGTCAGGAAGGAGCCGGGCTGGACGCGGTTCACGGCAGGCTGCGGCACGCCGCCGCGCGCCGGTGCAATAGACTGGCCGCGATTCTACGGGGGCACCGTCGGCGCCGGAGCGCGCCGGGCCGGGTCTCCATGGGGCTGCCGATGTCACTGAAGGATCTGCCTGCCGACCTGCGCCCGCGCGAGAAGCTGCTCGCGCGCGGCCCCGCCGCGCTCGGCGACGCTGAGCTGCTGGCGCTGCTGCTGCGCACCGGCTACAAGGGCCGCGGCGTGTTCGAGCTGGCGCAGCAGGTGCTCGACGCCTTCGGCGGCGTGGCCGGTCTGCTGCACGCCGATGCGGCCGCGCTGGCGCGCATCAAGGGGCTGGGCCCGGCCAAGCGCGCCGAGCTGGCGGCGGTGCTCGAGCTCGCGCGGCGCGCGCTCGCGCAGCCGCTGCGCGCGGCGCCGGTGTTCGATGCGCCGCAGCAGGTCAAGGACTACGTGGCGCTGCAGCTCGGCCAGCGGCCGCAGGAGGTGTTCGCGGTGCTGTTCCTCGACGGCCAGCACCGGCTGATCGCCACCGAGGAGCTGTTCCACGGCACGCTCGGCCAGACCAGCGTGTATCCGCGCGAAGTGGTGCGGCGCGCGCTGCACCACAACGCCGGCGCGGTGGTGCTGGCGCACAACCACCCGTCGGGCATGGCCGAGCCTTCGCGCGCCGACGAGTTCCTGACCCAGGCGCTGAAGTCGGCGCTGAAGCTGGTCGACGTGCAGGTGCTCGACCACCTCGTGGTCGGCCAGGGCCAGGTCGTCTCCTTCGCCGAACGCGGGCTGCTGTGAAGGTGCAGGGGCTGGCGCAACTGGCCGCGCTGCGCGCCGAGCTGCGGCGGCGCGAGGCCGCGGCCGCAGCAGCCGCCGCGCGCGAGCAGGCCCGCCGCGCCGCCGCCGAACGCGAGCGGCGCGTCTTTGCCGACGCGGTCGGCCCGGTACAGCCGCTGCGCGACCACGGCCGCAGCCAGGCACGGGCGCCGTTGCCCGAGCCGCATCCGCGCATGCGCGAGCGCGACGAACAGGCGGCGCTGCGCGAGGCGCTGTCCGACGAGGTCGACGTCGAGTCGCTGCTGCTCACCGACGACGGCCTGAGCTGGCGCCGCCCCGGCGTCGCGCCCGACGTGGCCGCGCGGCTGCGGCGCGGCCAGTGGGCGGTGCAGGCGCAACTCGACCTGCACGGCCTGCGCCGCGACGAGGCGCGCGCGCAGCTCGTCGACTTCCTGCGCCGCTCGCTGCGCCAGGGCTGGCGCTGCGTGCGCGTGATCCACGGCAAGGGCCACGGCTCGCCCGGCCGCGAACCGGTGCTCAAGGCCCGGGTCCAGCGCTGGCTGGCGCAGCGCGCCGAGGTGATCGCCTTCGCGCAGGCCACGGGCCCGCAGGGCGGCGCCGGGGCGCTGATCGTGCTGCTGCAGCGGCCGGCAGCGGCGGCAGCGGCCTCAGCGGCCTCAGCGGCAGGAGCCGCAGGAGCCGCCTGAAGCACGCCTGGGCGGCCGGCCCGAGCGCACAGCCGCAGCCGCCTACGCGATCTCGGCAGCGACGAGCTTCGCCGCCAGCTCGACCACCGCCAGCGCCGCCGCCGTGCCGGGCAGCACGTCCAGCAGCAACTGGCGCCTGAGCACCGTGTCGCGCACCGCGATGTCCAGCGGCACCTGGCCCAGCAGTTCCAGCCGCACCGGCGCGGGCAGGCCCGGGTTGACGAAGCGGTCCACCACCTGCTGCAGCTGCTGGTGCACCGCGCGCGCCTCGCCCAGCCGGCGCGCCTGGTTGACCACCAGCTGCACGCGGCGGCGCCCCTGGCTCGTCGCCAGCACCTTGATCGTCGCGTAGGCATCGGTCATCGAGGTGGGCTCGGGCGTCGCCACCACCAGCACCTCGTCGGCCAGCGACACCGCGTACAGCACCACGTCGGAGATGCCGGCGCCGCTGTCGAGCAGCACGTGGTCGTAGTGCGGCGCCACCGCCTCGATCACCTGCTGCAGCTGCTGGCGCACCTCGGGCGTCATGCGCGAATACTCGACCATGCCCGAGCCGGCCAGCAGCGCGGCAAAGCCGCCGGGCGCCGGCACGATCGCGTCGGCCAGCGTGGCGGCGCCGGTGAACACTTGGTGCAGCGTGACCGTCGACGCCAGGTTCAGCAGCACGTCCAGGTTGGCCAGGCCGAGGTCGGCATCGAGCACCAGCACGCGCTCGCCCTGGCGCGCCAGCGCCGCCGCAAGGTTGGCGGTGATGAAGGTCTTGCCGACGCCGCCCTTGCCGCTGGTGACCGCGGTGATGCGCGCGCGCGCCGCCGGAGCGCTGCGCGGCTGGCCCCGGGCGGGCTTCGGGGCGGCGGCGGCCGTGCGCGAGGCTGCTTTCATGCGGCGGTCCTATTCCAGGTCCTGGTACTGCGACATGCCGAACAGCAGCGCCTTCTCCTCGGCGCTGACCGCCGACACCGCCGCCGGCTCCAGGCACACGCAGTTGCGCCCCTGGGCCTTGGCGCGGTACAGCTGCGCGTCGGCGCGCTCGATCCACAGTGCCGGCGACGAGCGCACCCACTGCGGCGCAAAAGCGCCGCCGATGCTGACGCTGACCCGGATCTGCCGGCGCGGCGCCACCGCCACCGGCATCGCCTCGACGCGCCGGCGCACCCGCTCGGCCACCGCCTCGCCGAAGGCCGGCGGGCAGTTGGGCATCACGATCGCGAACTCCTCGCCGCCCACGCGCGCCACCAGGTCCATCGGCCGCACGCTGTCGCGCAGCGCGTCGGCCACCGCCTGGATCACCAGGTCGCCGGCGGCGTGGCCGTGGGTGTCGTTGACGCGCTTGAAGTGGTCGATGTCCAGCGCCAGCAGCAGCGCCGGCTCGCCGACGCGCGCCACACGGTCGATCTCGCGCGCCAGCGCCAGCTCGAAGCTGCGCCGGTTGGCCAGGCCGGTCAGCGCGTCGCGGCTGGACAGCTCGACGAGGCCATCGACCAGCGCCTGCAGCCACGCGGCGCTGCCGGCATCGGCCGCCGGCAGTTCCACCCCGGCCTGGCGCAGCAGTTGCAGCGCCTGCTCGAGCCGCAGCGGTGCGGCCGCTTCGGTGCGCGGCAAGGAGGCGGTGCGGGGCATGGGCGCGGCAGTCTAGCGGGGCGCGCGCAGCCCCAGCGCCGGAACAAGCGGGCGACTGCGCCGCAAATTGCACGGCAATCGGCACCGGCATCGGCGCCGCGTCATCCGTGGCGCGTCATCCGTGCCGCGCATCGCGACGCGCCGGGCGGCACGCGCCGCATCGGCGCCGCCTCAGCCGCTCCAGCCGCTTCAGCCGCTGCCGCGCGCCGGCCGCGCCGCGGGCAGGAACAGCGCCTGCAAGTCGCTGAGGAAATCGAAGCCGCGCGCCGTGGCCCGCAGCTGCGGCCCGCCCTCGCAGAGCAGGCCCTGCTGCTGCGCCTGCCGCACGGCCGCCTCGATCGCCGACGGCGGCAGCCCGGTGCGCTGCGTGAACAGCGCCCGCTCGACGCCGTCGGCCAGGCGCAGCACGTTGAGCATGAACTCGAACGGCAGTTCGGCGCGCTTGACCTCGTGCGCGCTGGCCACCGGCTGGCCCGCCAACGCCTGCTCGATGTAGCGCTGCGGCTCGCGCCAGCGCACCTGGCGCACGATGCGGTGCGGGAAGCTGAGCTTGCCGTGCGCGCCGGCGCCGATGCCCAGGTAGTCGCCGAACTGCCAGTAGTTCAGGTTGTGGCGGCAGCGGTGGCCCGGCCGCGCGAAGGCCGACACCTCGTAGCGCTGCAACCCGGCTTCGGTGGTGCGCGCGACGATGCGGTCGAGCATCGCACTGGCGGCGTCGTCGTCGGGCAGCGGCGGCGGCCGGCTCGCGAACAGCGTGTTCGGCTCGATCGTCAACTGGTACAGCGACAGGTGCGGCGGCCGCAATGCGAGCGCGGCGTCGAGGTCGGCGTCGAGCATCGCCGGCGTCTGGCCGGGCAGCGCGTACATCAAGTCGAGGTTGAAGGTGTCGAAGGCCTCGGCCGCCTCCTGGGCGGCGGCGCGCGCCTGCGCGCCGTCGTGCACGCGGCCGAGCGCCGCCAGGCAGCGGTCGTCGAAGCTCTGCACGCCCAGCGACAGCCGCGTGACGCCGGCAGCGCGATAGGCGCGAAAGCGCTCGCGCTCGAAGGTCCCCGGGTTCGCTTCGAGCGTGATCTCGCAGTCGGGCTGCAGCGGCAGCAGCGCGCGCACATCGGCGATCAGCCGTTCGATGCCGGCCGGCGAGAACAGGCTGGGCGTGCCGCCGCCGATGAACACGCTGACGATCGGCCGGCCCCACACCAGCGGCAGCGAGGCTTCGAGGTCCGCGCGCAGCGCGTCCAGGTAGCGCGCCTCGGGCAGCGCCGCGTCGGCAGGACCGGCGCCGAAAACCGCCTCTGGCGACGCGGGCGCCGCCGGCGCCCGCTCAGGCCGCAACGCGTGCGAGTTGAAGTCGCAGTACGGGCACTTGCGCAGGCACCACGGCAGGTGCACGTACAGCGCCAGCGGCGGCTGCGCCGGCAGCTGCAAGGTGCCGGCACGCAGGTACAGCGCCGCGGCCTCGGCGCCGATCGGCGCGGCACCTTGCGCGGCTTCGGCAACGCTGCCGGCGCCGTGGGGATCGTGGTCGGCCATGAGTGCTCCTGCGCCTGCGTGCGCGCGCGGCTTCAGCCCGCGCCGGCGTCGCCCACCTGCCAGTGCGCACGCATCAGCGCCACCATCCGGCGGCAGGCGAGCGCGCGGTGGCTGTGCGCGTTCTTCTGCTCGGGCGCGAGTTCGGCGACGCTGGCGCCCAGCGCCGGCACGTACACCAGCGGGTCGTAGCCGAAGCCGCCGCTGCCGCGCGGCGTGTGCAGGATTTCGCCGGCCCAGCGGCCGTGCGCGATCAGCGGCTCGGGATCGTCGGCGCTGCGCAGCGCCACCAGCGTGCACACGAAGGCGGCGCGCCGGTCGGCCGCGCCTTCGAGCCGCTGCAGCAGCAGCGCGTTGTTGGCGGCATCCTGCGCGCGGCGTTGCGTCTCGCGGTCGGCCTGCGCGGGCAGCGGCGCCGCCGCAAAGCGGGCCGAGGCCACGCCGGGCGCGCCGCCGAGCGCGGCCACGCACAGGCCGGAATCGTCGGCGAGCGCGGCGCCGCCGGCCGCGCGCGCCGCATGCCGCGCCTTGGCCAGCGCGTTCTCGACGAAGCTCGGATGCGGCTCGTCGGCCTCGGCCAGCCCGAGGCTGGGCTGCGCGACCAGCCGCAGCGCCAGCGGCGCGAACAGCCGTTGCAATTCAGCGAGCTTGCCGGCGTTGTTCGACGCCAGCACCAGGCGCAGCGTCACGCCGGCAGCGCGGCCGCGAGTGCCGCGCGCTGCCGCGCGCCGAGTTCGGCGATGCCCTGCGCCGCGAGCGCGAGCAGCGCGTCCATCTGCGCGCGCGAGAAGGGTTCGCCTTCGGCGGTGCCCTGCACTTCGACGAAGCCGCCGCTGCCGGTCATCACCACGTTCATGTCGGTGTCGCAGGCGGAATCCTCGTCGTAGGCCAGGTCGAGCAGCGGCACCCCGTGCAGCAGCCCGACTGACACCGCGGCCACCGAGTCGCGCACCGGCGACGCGGCGATGCGGCCCTGCGCCAGCAGCCAGCCGACCGCGTCGTGCGCCGCGACGTAGGCACCGGTGATCGCCGCGGTGCGCGTGCCGCCGTCGGCCTGCAGCACGTCGCAGTCGAGGTGGATCGTGCGCTCGCCGAGCAGCCGCAGGTCGAACACGCTGCGCAGCGCGCGGCCGATCAGCCGCTGGATCTCCTGCGTGCGGCCGCTTTGCTTGCCGCGCGCGGCCTCGCGGTCGCCGCGCGTGTGCGTGGCGCGCGGCAGCATGCCGTATTCGGCGGTGACCCAGCCTTCGCCGCTGCCGCGCTTGTGCGGCGGCACCTTCTCTTCCACCGACGCGGTGCACAGCACCTTGGTGTGGCCGAAGGCGACGAGCACCGAACCTTCGGCATGCACGGTGTAGCGGCGAGTCAGCACCACCGGGCGCAGCGCATCGAGGGCGCGGCCGTCGCTGCGCGCAAGGGGTGTCGGGTCGGTCATCGGGTCTGGTGTCGAAGGGCGGGCCCGGCCGCAGGCACGCGGCGCAGCCCCGGTGTCGTCATGGGCGGCGCTGCGCCGAGCGCCGGATCGCCTCGTTGATCTCCTGGATCGAGCGCTCGATCTCGGCGTCGTCGAGCTCCACCGGCACCGATTCGGCCGCCAGGTTCGCCTGGATCGTCGATGCGAAGACCTGATCGCCCAGGTCCTGGGTCGAGACTTCGGCGCGCGGATCGCGCTCGTCCGCGCCTTCCCACTCCAGCGCGATCACGGTCACGTTGTCGCTGCTGGCGCCGGCGCTGCGCAGCGCCTGCTCGACCAGCTCGGGCACCGCGTCGGACAGCGCCCCTTGCGCGAGCTGCGCGCAGATCGCCGTGTCGCTGAGCGCGCCCCACAGCCCGTCGCTGCACAGCAGCAGCCGGTCGCCGGCCTGCAGCAGCAGCGGCCCGGCCACGTCGATCAGCGGCCGCGCCGGGCTGCCCAGGCAGGTGAACAGCACGTTGCGGTTGACCGGCGCATCCGGCGGCAGCGCCTTGGCCATCGCCTGCTGCAGCTCCACGTAGGAGTGGTCGCGCGTGCGCGCGATCAGCCGGCCGCCGCGCACCAGGTACAGCCGCGAATCGCCGCAATGCGCCCAATGGGCGGCCGAGCCCTGCACCACGCAGGCCACCGCGGTGGTGCGCGGCGTGTCGACCATGCCGCGTCCGGATGCGTAGCGCAGCAGCTGGTGATGGCCGGCGACGATCGCCTCGTTCAGGAAGCGCGCCGGGTCGGCCAGCGCCGGCTGGGCCTCGCGCTGAAAACGCGCGGCCAGGGCCTGCAGCGCCAGCTGCGCGGCCACTTCGCCTTCGGGATGCCCGCCCATGCCGTCGGCCAGCGCGAACAGCGCTGCGTCGCGGGTATAGCAGTAGCCCATCCGGTCTTCATTCTTCTCGCGGCCGCCCTTGCGGCTGACCTGATGGACGGCGAAGCGCATCCGGGCCGCTCAGGCTTTGGCGCCGCTCTTCAGGCTCTCGAGCTGGAGCTTCAGCCGCTCGCCGAACGACAGCTTGGTGTAGCGGCGCTCGGTCTCGCGCGCCAGCTCCTTTTGCAGCGCGAACACGCTCTGCGGCCGGCTCAGCGGGTCGAGCGACATGCACCACTCGGCGACTTCGATCAGGTTGTCCGAATAGACATTGCGCAGCCGCGACAGGCTCAGCGCCAGCCGATCCTTCTCGAGCCGCTGGGGCGCGTCGTTGGGCGGATAGCCCTGCATGCAGGCGTAGATGCACGCGCCGATCGCGTAGATGTCGGTCCAGGGCCCCAGCGTGCCGTCGCGGCGGTACATCTCGGGCGCAGCGAAGCCCGGCGTGTACATCGGGCGGATGAAGTTGCCTTCCTTGGACAGCACCTCGCGCGCCGCGCCGAAGTCGAGCATCACCGCCTTGTTGTCGTTGGTGACGAAGATGTTGGCCGGCTTGATGTCCAGGTGCAGCATCTTGTGCTGGTGCACGATGCGCAGCCCGCGCAGGATCTCGTCGAACAGGCTGCGGATCGACGACTCGCGGAACACCTTGTCGCGCTTGAGGTCGCGCGCGGTGATGATGAAGTCCTGCAGCGTGTCGCCCTGCAGGTAGTTCATCACCATGTAGACGGTTTCGTTCTCGCGGAAGAAGTTCAGCACCGACACCACGCTGGGGTGGCTGATCTGCGCCAGCGAGCGGCCCTCTTCGAAGAAGCTCTTCAGCCCGAGCCGGTACAGCGGCTGCTTGTCGGGCTTGACGCGCGGCGTCAGCTCGCCCGCCGAACGCTCGGCCAGCGACGCGGGCAGGTATTCCTTCAGCGCGATCATGTGCTGCTTGTCGTCCGCGGCCAGATAGACGACGCCGAAGCCGCCCGCGGCCAGCTTCTTGACGATCGTGTAGCCGCCCACCACCGTGCCTGCAGGCAACGGCGCGGGCTTGGGCTTTGACATACTGGCGGCTTTCCTGGACGGGGGCGCTGAAGGCGATGACAGTCTATAGCATGACCGGCTACGCGACGGCCGCGACGCCGGGCACCGAGGATCCGCGTGCTGCTGCATCGGTCACGGGCGGCGTGGTCTTCGAGCTGCGCTCGGTCAACGGCCGCTTCCTCGACCTGGCCCTGCGCCTGCCCGACGAGTTGCGAGCGCTCGAGCCGGCGCTGCGCGAACTGCTCAGCGCGGCATTGCGCCGCGGCAAGATCGAATTGCGGGCCACCGCCGCGCGCGGCACCGAAGCCGACTGGCCGCACCCGGCGCCCGAGCAGCTGCAGCGCTTGACCCATGTGGATGCGCTCGTGCGCAGCTGGCTGCCGCAGGCGCGCGCGCTGTCGGTGAACGAGGCGCTGCAGTGGTGCCGCAGCACCGGCGGCGGCCCGCCGCCCGACGAGGCGCTGTTGCAGGCCGCGCGCCAGGCGATCGCCGGCCTGCGCGAGGCGCGCGCGCGTGAAGGCGCGAAGCTGGCCGAGGTGTTGCGCGCCAAGCTGCAGCAGTTGCATGCGCTGGCCGAGCGCGCCGAGCCGCTGGTGCCGGCGCTGGTGCAGCGGCAGCAGCAGCGCTTCGTCGAGCGCTGGCACGAGGCGCTGGCCGCGGCCGGCAGCGGCGCCGCGGTCGGTGCCGAGCAGGCGCGCGAACGCGCGCTCAACGAAGCCGCGGCCTTCGCGCTGCGCATCGACGTGGCCGAGGAACTCGCCCGGCTGCGCGCGCATCTGGACGAGATCGGGCGCCTGCTCGACGCCGGCGGCGAGGTCGGGAAGCGGCTGGACTTCCTGATCCAGGAACTGCAGCGCGAAGCCAACACGCTGGGCTCCAAATCCGCCACGCTCGAGTTGACCCAGGTCTCGGTGGAGATGAAGGTGCTGATCGAACAGATGCGCGAGCAGGTGCAGAACATCGAGTGAGGGTTCGCGGGGTCTCTTGACACCCCCAAGCGGCCGGAAGGTCCAGCGTTTACGCGGGCTTGGCGTTTCAGGAGATTGAACGGCGGCCCACCGCATCCCGAAGTTCGTGTGTACGCAGACGTGTACCCACAAGGCCCACCGGCCGGCAGTGTGTACACACGGCAAGGGGTGGCGATGGGGAAGCCGACTGACGTGGCGATCCGGGCCTGGATCAAGGCGGCCGGTGAACGCTTC
>JAFEFZ010000151.1 GCA_018240325.1 Pseudomonadota bacterium | reverse complement strand
TCGATGCCGGTCTCGAGCTGGCGGTAGAACAGCGCCTTGCCCAGCGCGATGCTGGCGCGCGGCTTGGCGACGATGCTCGCCGCCAGCGCCTCGACTTCGGCGTCGAGCCGGTCGGCATCGGCCACGCGGTTGACCAGCCCCTTGGCGCGCGCCTCGTCCGCCGAGATGAACTCGCCGGTCACCAGCATCTCGAAGGCCGCCTTGCGCGCGAGGTTGCGGCTCAACGCCACGCCCGGCGTCGAGCAGAACAGGCCGACGTTGATGCCGCTGACCGCAAAGCGCGCCTCGCGCACCGCCACCGCCAGGTCGCACATCGCCACCAGCTGGCAGCCGGCCGCAGTGGCGATGCCGTGCACGCGCGCGATCACCGGCACCGGCAGCTGCTGGATCGTCATCATCACGCGGCCGCACTGCGCGAACAGCCGCTCGTAGTAGCCGAGCGAAGGTTCAGCGCGCATCTCCTTCAGGTCGTGGCCGGCGCAGAAGGCGCGGCCCGCCGCCGCGATCACCACCACCCGCGCCGTGTCGTCGGCCGCCACGCGGTCGAGCGCGCGCTGCAGCGCGTCGAGCATGCCTTCGGACAGCGAGTTGAAGGCCTGCGGACGGTTCAGCGTCAGCGTCACCACGCCGCGCGCGTCGCGCGCATGCAGCACCAGGGGTTGCTCGTCCATCGCCCGTCCTCCTTCCGCCTTTCAGCTCTCGCGCTCTTGCGCAATTGCGCTCTTGCGCTACTCGATCGCCGACGAGCTCTTCGCGCGCTCGCGCAGCTGGAACTTCTGGATCTTGCCGGTGCTGGTCTTGGGAATCGGCTCGAAGCGGATCTCCTTGGGCACCTTGTAGCCGGCCAGCAGGCCCTTGCAGTGCGCGATCAGCTCGGCCGCCGTCACCTGGGCATCGGGCCTGATCTCGACGTAGGCCACCGGCGATTCGCCCCACTTCGGATCGGGCCGCGCCACCACCGCGCAGGCCACCACCGCCGGGTGGCGGTACAGCGCGTCCTCGACCTCGATCGAGCTGATGTTCTCGCCGCCGCTGATGATCACGTCCTTGCTGCGGTCC
>JAFEFZ010000150.1 GCA_018240325.1 Pseudomonadota bacterium | reverse complement strand
GTCGCGCCGGTCATGAAGGTGGCGATCGCCTTGGCGCGCCGCGCCGACGGGTACCAGTAGGTCAGGTACAGGATGATGCCCGGGAAGAAGCCGGCCTCGAAGGCGCCGAGCAGGAAGCGCAGGATGTAGAACTGCGTCGTCGTCTGCACGAACATCATCGCCGACGCGACGATGCCCCAGCAGAACATGATGCGCAGCAGCGTCTTGCGCGCACCGATCCTCTCGAGGATCAGGTTGCTCGGCACTTCGAACAGGAAGTAGCCGATGAAGAACACGCCGGCGCCGAAGGCATAGGCCGCGTCGCTGAACGGCAGCGTCTGCTTCATCTGCAGCTGGGCGAAGCCGATGTTCACGCGGTCGAGGAACGCGATCACGTAGCAGATGATCAGCAGCGGCAGCAGCCGCCGGCTGACCTTGGCGAACAGCGCCATGTCGGCGGCGGTGTAGTCCTGGTGGGGGCCGGCCTTCGCTTGCATCGGATTCACGGGTGCGGTCTCCGTCGTGTCGTCGGGAGCGGATGCACGCGCCGCTCAGGCGGCGCGCGCGGCGGCGCGCTTGCCGGCGGCGGGCTTCTTCGCAGCGGCGGTTCGCTTCGCAGCCGCCGGCTTCGCTGCCGGCTCGGGCCTGTTCGCGGCGGCGGCGCGGCGATTCGCCGTCGACCGGCCGCCGTCCGCTGCGGGCGCCGGCAACGCCTTCGCCCGCCGGCCCGCGGCCTGCGCCGGCACCTCGGTTGCCTGGACCTCGACGTCGATGCCCGGCAGCTGCCGGATCTCGTCGAGCGCGTCGCGCAGGTAGTCGATCAGCTCGTACGACTCCTCCTGCGACACCGCGCGCCGGCAGGCCGTGAGCCCGAACTCGAGCGAATCGGCGTAGCTCTGCACGGTGATGTTCAGGGCCATGCCGTGCCCGGGGATCGACACCGGGTAGTAGTGGCGCATGCGCGCGCCCGCCATGTACAGCGGCACCGGGGAGCCCGGCACGTTGGAGATCGCGACGTTGCCGTAGGCCGGCAGGCGGCTCGCGAGGTTGGAACGGCCGTACAGCGATGCCATGCTGGCCATCAGCCAGGGCGCGCCGGTGATCGGCATGTCCACGCCCAGCACCGGCTTGAGTTCACGCACCACCGCCTTCGCGGCTTCGGACGACGCGTGGATCGCCTTGAAGCGCTCGCCCAGGTCGGCGATGTCGGTGGCCAGGTCCACCCGGATCGCCGACACTTGGTTGTTCATCCGGTCGTCGCCGGCGCCGCGCAGGCTGACCGGCACCATCGCGATCAGCCCCGCCTTCGGCAGCTCGCCGCGCTCTTGCAGGAAGCGGCGCAGCGCGCCGGCGCACATCGCCATCACGATCGTGTTGACGGTGCCGCCCACGCGCCTGCCCAGCGCCTTCAGGTCGCCGAGCGGCACCGACATCGTGCTGAACGAGCGCTGGTTGGTGATCGACACGTTGAAGACCGTCTTCGGCGCGAGACCGAGGTTCAGCTTGCGCTCGCCCTTGGGCGTGCGCTGCGCGGCGATCACCTTGCCGGCCGCGGCCAGCGCCTTGGCCGCGTTGGGCAGCAGCGCAGCGATCTCGCGGTAGCGCGCGACCGAGTTGGTCAGCGCCGCCTGCAGCAGCTCGGTCACGCCGAGCTGGTAGCGCTCGGCCGCCTTGCGGCGCGTGGGCGGGCGCACTTCGCGCGGCTTCGGCGTCACGTCGTACAGCACCTTGGCCAGCTCGACCCCGGCCTTGCCGTCGATGCCGCTGTGGTGCGCCTTGGTGTAGAAGCCGACCTGGCCGTTCTCCAGGCCCTCGATCACGATCATCTCCCACAGCGGTCGGCTGCGGTCGAGCAGGCTGGAGTGCATCCGCGCGATCAGCTGGTGCAGTTGCTTCATCGTGCCCGGGCGGCGCAGCGTGATGCTGCGCACGTGGAAGTCGAGGTCGATGTCGTCGTCCTGGATCCACACCGGCTCGGCCAGCTCGAAGGGCATCGTCGCGAGCTTGCGCGTCATGATCGACGACAGGTGCATGCGCTTGCCGATCAGCGCCTTCACGTCCTCGTAGAAGTCGCCGTCGTAGCCGTCGGGCAGGTCGAACAGCATCAGGCTGCCGACGTGCATCGGCATCTCGGGCGTCTCCAGGTGCAGGAACGACGCGTCCATGCTGCTGAGGTGTTCCATCGCGGGTCTCCGGTGCTGCGGGTTCGGGGGCGGCTGCGGCGGCGGGCCTCGTCAGGCCGCGCGCTTGCGGGCCTCTTCGTCGACCAGATCCTTCTTGGAGATCTTGCCGACCGGCGTCTTGGGCAGCTCGTCGCGGATCTCGAGCGCCTGGATCATCTCGTGCTTGCCCAGCTTGTCCTTCAGGAAGGCCTGCAGCTCCTTCAGCGTGAAGCCGGCGGCACCCGCCTTGAGCGACACGACGGCCTTCGGCGACTGACCGCGGTATTCGTCGGGAATGCCGATCACGGCCACCTCGCGGATCGACGGATGCTGGTAGATCGCTTCCTCGAGCACGCGCGGGTAGACGTTGAAGCCGCTGCACAGCAGCATGTCCTTGCAGCGGTCGACGATGAAGATGAAGCCGTCTTCGTCCATGTAGGCGACGTCGCCGGTGCGGAAGAAGCCGTCGAAGGTGGTCGACTCGGCGGTGGCTTCGGGCTTGTTCCAGTAGCCCTTCATCACGTTCGGCCCCCGGATGCACATCTCGCCCTTCTCGCCGAGCGGCACGTACTTCGTCGGGTCGTCGAGCGACAGCATCTTGATCGTGATCCCCGGCGACGGGATGCCGCAGGATCCGGGCTTGCTGCTGCCCTGCGGCGAAAAGGTGCCGGTGGGCGAGGTCTCGGTCATGCCCCAGCCTTCGGACACTTCGCAGCCGGTGATCGCGGTGTAGCGCTGCCCGACCTCCACCGGCAGCGGGGCGCCGCCCGAGCCGCAGTACTTGAGCGTGTGCAGGCTGTACTTGGGCGTGTCGGGGTGGTCGATCAGCGCGGTGAACATGGTCGGCACGGCCAGGAACACCGTCAGCTCCTTGCCGGCGATGTCGTCGAGCGCGGCCTTCGGGTCGAAGCGGGCGTGCTGGACGAGCTCGGCGCCGATCCTCAGGCCGAACAGCATGTTCGCCGTGAGCGCGTAGATGTGGAACGGCGGCAGCACGCACAGGAAGCGCTCGCCGCCGGGTTCGAGCTTGCGCAGCGTGCCGTTGGTCTGTTCGACGCATTGGTCGACGGCCGCCGACAGGTTGGCGTGCGTCAGCATCGCGCCCTTCGGCAACCCGGTGGTGCCGCCGGTGTACTGCAGCACCGCGACCGTGTCTTTCGGATCGGCGACCGGGTACGGCGCGTACCGGCCATCGTTGTCGGCCAGCCGGGCGAAGCCGAGGTGACGGTCGTCCCACGCGACATCGGCGAGCTGTTTCGCGGCCTTCAGCTGCGCATTGACGGCGTCGGGCGCGGGCGACATCTCGCCGATGTTGCCGACGATCAGCTTCGCGAGCCGGGTCTTGCCGAGCATCGCCGCCATCTGCGGGTACAGCGCCGCCAGGTCGAGCGTGAACAGCAAGTCGGTGCGGCTGTCGCCGATCTTGTGCTCGAGCACCTTCGCCGCGTCCAGCGGCGAGTAGTTGACCACCGTGCCGCCCGCCTTCATCACGCCGAAGAAGGCAATCATGCAGTGCGGCGTGTTCGGCAGGAACAGCCCGACATGCACCCCCGGCTTGACGCCGAGCTGCTGCAGGCCCTTGGCCACGCGGCTGCTCAGGTCGTCCAGCTCGCGGTAGCTCAGCCGCTTGCCCATGAACTCGATCGCCGGCCGGTCCGGCCAGTTCGACGCGGCGTGCGCCAGGATGTGCTGCACGGGCTTCGGCTCGATCCGCACGTCCCAGTGGACCTTGGGCGGGTAGGACTTCAGCCAGGGCATGTCGCTCATCTCGAATCTCCTTCTGTGAGGTGCGCGCGGCGCTCAGGCGGCCTTGCGCCGGTCGCGGTACGGGTCCGGGTACACGAAGCGGCGCAGGCCGCTGCGCTCGAACGGGCGCCAGCCGCCTTCGGGTTGCGCCAGCCGGTCGGCGACCGCGTACAGCACAACCGGGTTGTGGCCGAGGCCGCCGTGGCTGCCTTCGACCTCGATGTTCTCCGTCTGCGGCGCCTCGCGCTCCCGGCATCCCTGCCAGGCGACGACGCCGTCGCTGCGGCTGTAGATCGCGGTGGCCGGCACGGGGGGCGGCTCGGGCATGCGCGCGCGCCACGGGTGCCCGGCATCGGCGCGGCGGCCGTTGACGGACTCGTACAGGTGCCGCGCATGGCTGGCGCGCGGATCGCCGGCGAAGGGGCTGCCGAGCGTGATCACCGCGCGCACCCGCTCGGGCGCCTGGCGCGCGAGTTCGCGCGCGTAGATGCCGCCCAGGCTCCAGCCGATCACGCTGACCTTCGCACCGCAGCGCGCATGCAGATCGGCCAGGCGCGCGTGCATCGCCTGTTCGACGCCGGGGCGCGGGCCCCAGTTGGTGCCGAGCCGCCAGCCGTGCGCGCGCCAGCCGCGGTCGCGCAAGAAGGCGCGCAGCGGCGCAGTCGAGGCGTCGCCCGCCGCCAGGCCGGGCAGCACCAGCACCGGGTGGCCGTCGCCGCGCGGCAACAGGCGCAGCAGCGGCAGCATCGACCAGAACGCACCCAGCTCGGCGAAAGCGCGCCACTCGGCCTGAAGCAGCGCGCGCGCCGGTGGTGCGCTGGGGCTGCTCATGTCGTCGCTCATGTCGTCGCTCATGTCGTCGCTCATGTCGTCGCTCATGTGATCGCTCGAGTGCTCGCCCATAGGCCGCTCATGGGGTCGCTCATGGGGTCGCTCCAAGCCTCGCAGCGGCACGCCCGCAAGCCTCGAAACCGGCGCTTCGCGTTCCCCACCCGGCGTGCCCCGGGCGCGGCGATGCTCGCGCAGCTTCCGCAGCGCGGGAAGGTGCGATCGACCCGCCTGCCGGGTGATTTGCGGACAGGCGCCCTGTGCCGAGGGTATATCCTCGGGTCCGAATGGGGCCTGAGAGGCTGAGAGGCAGGGTGCAGCCATCGACCGTCCGACTTCCGCCTTCGACCAGCGCGCATACCCGCCACAGAAGATCGCCGCCATCGTCGCCGAACTGGCCGAGCAGGGCGTCGCGGCCGCGGCGGCCCTGGAAGGCACCGGCATCGACGCCTCGCAGCTGCGGCTGCCGGCGACGCGCGTGTCGTATCGGCAGACCGATGCGGTGCTGCGCAACGCGCTGCGCCTGACGCGCGACCCGGCGATGGCGCTGCGCGCGGGCGGGCGGATGCACGTGACCGCGCACGGCCTGTACGGCTATGCGCTGCTGAGCAGCGGCTCGTACGCCGACGCGATCGACTTTGCCGCCCGCTACGCGCCGGTCATGGGGCCGCTGGTGCAGGCGAGCTACGTGCGCGACGGCGCGACGATGTACTGGGAGTGCATGCCGCTGCACTGGCCCGACCCGATGCAGCAGACCTATCGCTTCGCCGTCGAGTTCGCGCTGTCGGCGCAACACACGATGGCGCGCGACATGGCCGGCCCGGAGTTCCGGTTCAGGGCGGTGCATCTGGCGTATGCGGCGCCGCGGCACGCCCGCGCGTACCTCAACCGCTTCGGCTGCCCGGTGCGCTTCGGCCAGACGGCGAACCGGCTGCTGTTCGATGCCGCCTGGCTCGACCGCCCGTTCACGCTGGCCGACCCGGTCAGCCACGCGGCCGGGCGCGAGATGTGCGAGAAGCTGCTGGCGGAGATCGAAGGCGGCAGCGGCCTGAGCGGCGAGATCCGGCGCGCGCTGCTGGAGCAACCGGGCCGCTTCCCCACCGTCGAGGCGATGGCGCGCAGGCTCGCGCTGCACCCGCGTGCACTGCGGCGCCGGCTCGAGGCCGAGGGCAGCGCGTACCGCGACATCCTGGCCGACGTGCGCATGCGCCTGGCGATCGAATACCTGCGCAGCACGCCGATGACCAACGAGGACATCGCCAGCCGGCTCGGCTACAGCGACGCCGCCAACTTCCGCCACGCGCTGGCACGCTGGAGCGGCGGCAAGACGCCGTCGGACTATCGCCGCGGTTGACGTGAACCGCCCGCTGCGCCGGCCTCATGCGTCGCGGGTGTCGCTTCGGCGCATTGGACAGTGGCGGTGGAGCTGCCCTCCTCTGCTGTCGCATGTCTGCCCGTTGCGGTCGCCTGCGTTGGCCGCTGTTCGTCGTTGCGTCTTGGGGCCGTGGGGCAAAGCCGGCAAGGGGGCGGCCGGCCCCGCGCGCCAAGAAGAGTTGCGCGCAGGGCTTCGCGTGCGCCGTCCTGCTGCACGTGCAAAATCCGCGGGCCGCTGCGGCCGGCACCGTCGACACTTCCGGCACGCGCGGCAGGAATCCGCAACCCCGCTGCCGGTGCGACTGTCGATGTCCATGCCAATGTCAACGCCACTGCCGACGCCCCACCGCCGGTCGCCGCCCGATCGTCCCCGGATGCGCGGGCTGCGCGTACTGCTCGCCGCTGCCGCCGCGCTGCTGCTGGCCGCCTGCGGCACGCTGCCGCGCCACGCGGTGCCGGGCGAACACGCGATGCAGGGCACGATCCCGGACTTCCCCGACGTGCGCGCCTGGGCCGGAGCGCCGAGCGCCGTGCTCGAGCGCGATCTCGCCGAATCCTTCGCCCAGGAGTCGCCGGCCGATTTCCCGCCGGGCCCCGACGGCGTGGTGCGCTATTCGCACCTGGCGCTGTCGGGCGGCGGCGCCAACGGCGCCTTCGGCGCCGGCTTCCTGACCGGCTGGAGCCGGTCGGGCCGGCGGCCGGTGTTCAAGATCGTCACCGGCGTGTCCACCGGCGCGCTGATGGCGCCCTTCGCCTTCGTGGGCCCCGACTACGACGACGCGCTGCGCGACTTCTACACCACCACCTCCACCGGCGACATCTTCGTGCTGGGCTCGATGTTCGGCCTGATCCGCCAGGTGCTGGCCGGCGACGCGCTCGCCGACACGCGGCCGCTGCAGGCGATGATCGTGCGCCACGTCGACGACGAGCTGCTGCGCCGGGTCGCGCAGGCGCACGCCCAGGGGCGGCGGCTGTACATCGGCACGACCAACCTGGACGCGCCGCGCTTCGTAGTCTGGAACATGGGGGCGCTGGCCGCCAGCGGCCGCCCCGGCGCACTGGCGCTGTTCCGCAAGGTGATGCTGGCGTCGGCGTCGATCCCGGTGGCCTTCCCGCCGGTGTTCTTCGACGTCGAGCTGGTGCCCGGCGGGCCGCGCTTCGACGAGATGCACGTCGACGGCGGCGTGGGCGCGCGCGTGTTCCTCAACGGCGGCGTGTTCAGCGGCAGCGTGGTGCTCGGCCGCGGCGGGCACGGCGGGCAAGGCCGCGAAGACATCTTCGTGATCCACAACGGCCAGCTGGTGCCGCAGCCCGATCCGGTGCGCCGCTCGCTGCCGCAGATCGCCGGGCGGGTGATCAGCGCCACCGGCAGCACCGCCGCGGTGGGCGACCTGTTCCGCATCTTTGCCTACGCGCAGCGCCAGCAGGCGGGGTTCCGATGGATCACGATCCCCGAAGACGTGCCGATGGCCGCCGACGAGGTTTTCGACCCGGCACAGATGCAGGCTCTGTACGACCTCGGATCCGGCTTCGGCCTCGGGCTCGCCGACAGCGACGGCGTCTGGTTCACCGGGCCGCCGGGGGACCGGGGCGCGCGCTGACGGGCGCACGGACGGGTGCCGCGCAGGCAGGCCTGGCCGCAGCGGCCGCAACGGGCCGCGCGCCGCAGGCCTGCGCCGGCAGCGCGGCGCGCTACAGCCAGTCGTTCAGCGTCACGCCGACGCCGATCGTCGTCTGCTTCCAGTTGTAGTCGATCAGCGTTTCGCCGTAGCCGCTGAACAGCTTCACGTAGCCGCGCAGCGGGCCCAGCAGCGGCGCGCTGGTCCAGCTCAGCTGGCCGGCGCCCTTGCCGGTGCTCGGGTTGCCGCGGATCGTCGCGGCGAAGCTGTTGTCGCGCCATTTGTAGATCGCCGACAGGTCGCCCCAGCCGTAGTAGTCGGAGATCGTCGGGTTGTCGTCGGAGTCGTCGGACTCGGGGATGCGCCACCACAGCCGCCCCAGCAGCGCGAAGTTGCCGTTCTCGACGCCGGCGCCGGCGATCACGCGGTTCCAGCTGCGCGAGATCACGTCGGAGCGGCCGTTGGACTGGTGGTTGAGCGCGAGGTTGAGCAGGTTCCACTGCCAGCCGCCCCACTGCATGCCGGGCTTCCAGCTGACGATGAGCTCGGGCATGTAGTTGGTCTCGCGGAACGGCCGCGACGCGTTGCCCGAATCGTTGTAGACCTGCCATTGGCTCTGCTGCGTGTAGGCCGCCCACAGGGCCCAGCGGCGGTCGTCGGTGGTCAACAGCCTGAACTTGAAGCTCAGCTGGAACGCCGCTTCGGTGGAATCGATCGTGGTGCCGGGCTTGAACAGGCCGCTGTCGAACAGCGGCTGGTAGACGGCGGTGTTCACGTCGTTGGTGTAGCGGCCCAGCAGCAGGTAGTTCGCCGCGTACGGCGACAGCCCATAGCGCGGCGTCGACGGATCGAACTGCCAGGCCTTGTCGAACATCGACTCGCTGCCGGCCGGCGCCGCCGCGGGCGCTGCGGCGGCAGCCGTGGGTGCGCCGGCGGCCGGCGCGGGCGCGGCATCCGGCCTGGCTTCGGCCGCGGGCCGCGCCGGGCGGCCGCTGAGGCGGTCGAAGCAGGCCAGGCGCTGGCTGTCGGCGGCGATCGCCGCGCATTCGGCCAGCGCCGCAGGCGCGACCTGTGCCCAGGCCGGCTCCAGCGCGGCCATCAAGGTTGCGCCCAGGATCGCGGGCGGTGCGGCCAGACGGCGGTTGTCGTGCATGGTGGTCTTTCGGGTGGAGGGATGCGTTGCTCGGGAGACCGGGCAGGCCGGGGGCCAGCGACGCGGCGCCCGCTCGGCGCCGGTTGCTTGCCGCAGGCCGGTTGCCTGCCGCAGGCCCGTCATTTGCCGGAGTCGAGGTTGCCGGAGCCGAGGTTGCCGAAGCCGGCGTTCCACGCCGGGCTCTGCACCCTGCTGAGCTTGCCCTGCGGCTGCGGTGCAGAGGCCGCGGCCAGGTCGACCCAGCCGCCGCCGACGGCCTGGTACACGCCGACGATCTGCGCGTAGCGCGCCGACTGCAGGCTCACCGACGCGATCTCGGCGACGAACAATTCGTTCTCGGCCACCAGCACCTCGAGGTAGCCGCTGACGCCGCGCTCGAAGCGCAGCCGCGCCAGGCGCGCGAACTCGCGCAGCGCCTTCACGCGCTCGCGCTGCTCGGCGAACTCGGCCTCGCGCTTTTGCGTACCGATGAGCGCGTCGTTGGTTTCGCGCAGCGCGTTCAGGATGACCTGCTGGTAGACGGCCAGCGCGGCGCGCTCGCCGGCCTCGGCGCCGGCCACCTGGCCCTCGATGCCGCCGAAAGTGAAGATCGGCCCGGCCAGGCTGGCGCCGATCAGCCCGACTGCGGCCGGGCCGGTGAACAGGCTGCCGGCGGCGGTGGCGGTGGTGGCCAGCGCCGCCTGCAACGACAGGTTCGGGTAGTACAGCGCGCGCGCCGCGCCGATATTGGCGTTGGCCGCGACCAGGTTCTGTTCGGCCGCCAGGATGTCGGGCCGGCGCTGCAGCACGCTGGCCGGCAGGTCGCCCGGAATCTGCGGCGCCGCCAGCTCGTCGATCGTCTTGCCGCGCGCGATCGGCCCCGGGTTGCGGCCCAGCAGGATCGAGATCTGGTTCTCCTGCGCGGCGATCGCGCGCTCGAACTGCGGGATCGCCGCCAGCGCCTGCTGCAGCTGCGAGCGGATCTGCATCACCTCCGACTTGCCGACCATCCCGGCCTTGAAGCGCAGCTCGAAGATGCGCAGCGTGCCTTCGAAGTTGCGCGCGGTGGCCTGCGCGATCTCGAGCTGCCGGTCGAGCGCGCGCAGCACGATGTAGCTGGTGGCCACGCCGGCGACCAGCGTCAGCACCACGCCGCGCTGGCCCTGCTCGCTGGCGTAGACCTGGGCCTGCGCGGCTTCGGTCTGGCGGCGCACGCGGCCGAACAGGTCGAGCTGCCACGCGGCGCCGAGCGACACGTTGTACAGCGAGAAGTACGGGCTGAGCGTCGGCGGCAGCGGCGGCATGCCGACCTGGCTGGCGCGCGCGCGCGTGGCGTCGGCGCCGTAGCCGATCTGCGGGTACAGCTGCGATCCGGTGGCGGTGAGCGCGCCGATGAACTGGTCCACCCGCGCCGCGGCCACGCGCAGGTCGCGGTTGTCGCGCAGCGCGGTCTCGACCAGGCGGTTCAGCTCCGGGTCGCCGAACTGCTCCCACCACTGGGTGTTGGCGACCTCGGCCGCCTTCGGGTAGTCGATGCGCCAGGCGGCGGGCGTGTCCACCGTCGGGCGCACGTAGTTCGGGCCGACGGTGCAGCCCGCCAGCACCGTGATGCAGGCGGCGGCGATGCAGGCGGCGGCGATTCGCGAATTCATGTCGGTGTCCTTCCCAAGAGTCTTCAAGAGTCCGCCTGCCCGGCGCGGCCGCCGCGCCCCGCCCGAAGCGCAGCGCAGCGGCCCGGCGCGCGTGCCATCGCCGTCAACCCCGCAGCAGCAGCCAGCCGGATGCGCCGGCGATCAGCAGCATCGCCAGCATCGCCGACGGCCAGCGGCGCACGAAGCGGTCGCCCTGCTCGAACACCAGGCCGATGCCGCCGCGGCGCGGCGCGGCGGCGTCGAGCAGCGGCCGGCGCGCCAGCACGGCGGCGAGCAGCGCGCCGGCGGCGAACATCGCCAGCGTGTTGCCCAGCTCCTTCGGTGCCAGCGGGTTCGACACCAGCGCGGCCGGCAACGGCCCGACGACGGCCGCCAGCGACAGCGCGAGCGACGCCAGCGCGAGCCCCAGCGCCGCCCACTGCGACAGCCGCGACACCGGCTTGACGGCCAGCGCCTCGGCCGGGCGGCGCAGCACGCGCGCCAGCACCAGCACCACGTAGCCGGCGGTGAAGGCGGCGCCGCCGGTGAGCACCCAGGTCCACCACCACTGGCCCGATTCGGCGGCGGCGTCGAGCAGCAGTTTCTTCGCCAAGTACGCGCCGCTGGGCAGCACGCCCATCAGCGCGACGCCGCCGACCACGAAGGCCAGCACGGCGATCGGCAGCGCGCGCGCGGCGCCGGCCAGGTCGTCGATGCGGTCGTGGCCCAGCGCCGCATACACCAGCCCCGCGGCCATGAACATGCCGGCCTTGGCGGTGGCATGCGCGATCGCCTGCAGCAGCCCGGCGGCCTGCGCCACGTCGCGCAGCGCCATCTGGCCGGCGGCGTCGAAGGCCATCGGGAACAACAGGAACAGGTAGCCGATCTGCGCGACCGTCGAGTACGCGACGAGCAGCTTCAAGCGCTGCTGGCGCAACGCGACCACGCTGCCGACGACGATCGCCGCCGCGCCCATGCCGGCCAGCAGCTGCGCCGCCGACGCGGTGGCCACGCCCGGGAACACGTCCAGCCACAACCGCAGCACCAGGAACCACGAGCCTTTGATGACCAGCGCCGACAGCACCGCGCTGGCGGCGGCCGGTGCGCCGCCGTGCGCCGGCGGCAGCCAGATGTGCAGCGGGAACAGCGCCGTCTTGGCGAGCAGGCCGACCGTCATCAGCGCCAATGCCGTCCACGCGATCGGCTCGGGCTGCACCGCCTGCGCCAGCAGCGGGATGTCGACGGTGCCGTAGCCGCCGTACAGCAGCACCACGCCCAGCAGGTACAGCACCGAGCCGCACAGCGCGAACAGCAGGTAGCGCAGCGCCGCGCGCAGCGTCTCGCCGCTGCCGGCCAGGCACACCAGCGGCACGCCGGCGAAGGTCAGCAGCTCCAGCGCCACGTACAGCGTGAACAGGTCGCCGCTGACGAACACCAGGTTCAGCGATCCCCACACCGCCATCAGCAGCAGCCAGTAGGCGAAGGCGGCGCGCGATTCCGGGGCGCCGCGCGGCGTGCCGAAATCGGCGCGCGCGTACAGGCCGATGCCGCACACCACGCCCGCGATCGCCAGCAGCATCGCCACCGCGGCGCCGTCGGCGCGCAGCGCGATGCCCAGCGGCGGCTGCCAGCCGCCGAGCAGGTAGACCAGCGGCCCGCCGGCGCCGAGCCACGACGCCGCGATGGCCAGCGCCAGCATCATCCCGAGCGCGATCACGACGAAGGCCACGCGCTGCACCCAGCGCCCGCCTAGGCCCAAGCCGAGCAGCATGCCGGCGAAGGGCAGCAGCACGGCCGCCGGCAGCAGCAGGCCGCCATCGGTGCTCGTCCACAAAGCCATGTCCACGCGCGTGCCTTCCTAGTGCAGTGTTCCACTCTGTGCAGCACTGAAGAAAACCGATGGATTTGTCGTCCTGGCTAGGCGCAAACCGCAGCGATGCCCAGTGGCATCGC
>JAFEFZ010000014.1 GCA_018240325.1 Pseudomonadota bacterium | reverse complement strand
TCACGTCGAAAGCCGTCCCGAGCGCGTGTCCGGAGAATCGAGCCTCCCGAGCAGCGGCAAGGTCGTCAGAGTGCGCGGCGACGTCGTCGACGTGCAGTTTGCCGATGATCCGCCGCGCATCCAGGAATTGCTGTACGCCGCCGACGTACCGCTGGAGGTGAGTGCGCTGGTGGACCAGCAGACGGTGCGCTGCATCGCGCTGGCGCCGGTGCGCGGCCTGGGTCTGGGCGAAGCGGTGCAGGCCACCGGAGCGCCGATCCAGGTTCCCGTCGGCAAGGCCGTGCTGGGCCGCGTGCTCAACGTGTTCGGCGAGCCGCTCGACGGCGGGCCCGCGCCCGCGGCGTCGGCACGGCGTTCGATTCATCGCCCGCCGCCGATGCTGGAAGAGCGCGTGGTCCGCGGCGCGGTGCTGGAAACCGGCATCAAGGCGATCGACCTGCTCGCGCCCATCGAGCGCGGCGGCAAGACGGGCTTGTTCGGCGGCGCCGGCGTCGGCAAGACGATGCTGATCAACGAGCTGATCCACAACACGGTGCAGCACTACCAGGGCGTCAGCCTGTTCTGCGGCATCGGCGAGCGCTCGCGCGAGGCCGAGGAGCTGTACCGCGAGATGGGGGAGGCCGGCGTGCGCGACAAGACGGTGATGGTGTTCGGCCAGATGAACGAGGCGCCGGGTGTGCGCTTCCTGGTCGGCAAGACGGCGCTGACGCTGGCCGAGTACTTCCGCGACGAACAGCAACAGGACGTGCTGCTGCTGATCGACAACGTGTTCCGCTTCGTGCAGGCCGGCTCCGAGGTCTCGGGCCTGCTGGGCCGGATGCCGTCGCGCGTAGGCTACCAGCCGACGCTGGCCACCGAGCTGGCCGAGCTGCAGGAGCGCATCGCCTCGACCCGCCACGGCGCGATCACGTCGGTGCAGGCGGTGTACGTGCCGGCCGACGATTTCACCGACCCCGCGGCGGTGCACATCTTCGCGCACCTGTCGGCGTCGGTCGTGCTGTCGCGCAAGCGCGCCAGCGAAGGCCTGTATCCGGCGATCGACCCGCTGGCGTCGGGCTCGGTCATGCTGACGCCGGCGGTCGTCGGCCAGCGCCACTACGATCTGGCGCGCGACGTGCGCCGCACGCTGGCGCAGTACGAGGAGCTGCGCGACATCATCGCGATGCTCGGCCTCGAGGAGCTGTCGGCGGCCGACCGCGCCGTCGTGGCCCGGGCGCGCCGGCTCGAGCGCTTCCTGACGCAGCCGTTCCACGTGGCCGAGGCATTCAGCGGCACGCCGGGCGTGCGCGTGCCGATCGCCGACACGCTGGCGGGCTGCGAGGCCATCCTGGAGCGCAGCCGCTTCGACGACGACGAGATGGACTACTACATGATCGGGCCGATGCGCAGCAGGGGCCAGGCCGCATGAAGGCGGCCGGCGCGATGCAGGTGAGCCTGCG
>JAFEFZ010000149.1 GCA_018240325.1 Pseudomonadota bacterium | reverse complement strand
TCAGCTGCTGGGTGCCGGCCAACGCCGTGAACTGCCAGCTGTCGGCCAGGCTCTGCCGCCAGCGCAGCGTGCCCGCCGTCGAATCGAACACCGACGCTTGCGTCCAGGGCTGGTCGTTGAGGTTGATCCACGGGTTGCCCGGCGGCGGCACGCGGCTGCCGAGCACGCTGAATCCGGGCACGCTGGGCTGGCTGCGGTGCGCGACTTCGAGCTCGGCTTCCAGCAGCGTGTCCGCGGCCGGCCGCCAGTCGCCCGCCAGCGCCAGCAGCCAACGGTTGCCGCTGGCCTTGTTCGCCGGCGGGTCGAGGTGTTCGGCCGCCGCATTGAGCCGCAGGCCCGCGGCCTGCTGCGCGCCGAAGCGCCGGCTCAGGTCCACGCTGCCGAGCACCGAGCCGTTGCTCTGCCAGCCGACGAAGGCCTCGCTGAGCGTGCCGGCGAGCGGGCGCTTGACGGCCACGTTGACCAACCCGCCGGGCGAGCCGACACCGGCCTGGAAGCCGTTGATGCCCTTGAGCACTTCGAGCCGTGCCTTGTTGTCAAGCGCGATCGTGGTCTCGGCGCTGATCGGCAGCCCTTCGCGGCGGTAGTTGAAGCGGTTGTCGAGCACGAAGCCGCGCACACTGATCAAGTCCCAGTAGCCGACCGCGTTGTAGCCCTGGCCGACCGACGCATCGACGCGCGCCACGTCCGAGATGCGGCGGATGCCTTCGTCGCGCATCTGCTCCTGCGTGCGCGTGTCCACCTGGAACGGCGAGGTCGCGATCGGCTGGTCGCCGAAACCGGTGACGGTGCCGGCGCCGCGCGGTGCGGTCACGACCACGCTGTCGCTCTGCGCGAGTGCGGGTGCGGCCGGCGCGGCGGCCAGGACCATGAGTGCCGCGCGCGCCAGCGCGGGCAGCAGCGGTGATCGGTTGGGTGCCATCGTCTTCTCGATGCGATGGCAGGTCGGCGGCGCCGGCGGCCGTCTGTGCGGCGGCCCGGCTTGCTTCCCTGCGCGAGGATTACCTCAATCAGGTTCGAAGGGACTTTCTCAGTCGGCCGTGCAGCGATGCACGGCCAACACCCCCAGCGGAGCGCCGGCCGCAAGGGATGCGGCCGGCAGTGCGGATTATGGCGCCATTGCGGCGGCCCTTCGATAGAGCCCCAGGCGGCGGCAAACGCCCGCGGTCGCCCCCCGGGGGGGTCAACTCGGGGGGCGGCCCTTCGTTGACTCAGCCTCTCAGTCGTCGAAGTTCGGCGTCTCGACGCCGAGCACCTTGTGCAGCTTCGGACTGGTGGTGGTGTACTGCAGCAGGATGCGCTTTTCGGGGAAGACGTACGGCGCGGCACCGAAGGCGGCGAGCGCAGCCTCGTGGAAGCCCGACAGGATCAGCTTCTTCTTGCCCGGGTAGGTGTTGATGTCGCCCACCGCGAAGATGCCGGGTACGCTGGTCTGGAACTTCTCGGTGTCGACGACCAACTGCTTGCGCTCGATCGCCAGGCCCCAGTCGGCGATCGGCCCGAGCTTGGGGCTCAGCCCGAAGAACACCAGCAAGGCGTCCAGCGGCACCAGCCGCGTCACGCCGTCGCCGCCGACGATCTTCAGCCCCGTGAGCCGGCCGCCGCTTTCCTCGAAGCCGGCGGCCTGGCCGACGATGAACTGCATCTGCATCGCCTCGCACAGCTCGCGCATCTTCGCCACCGATGCCGGCGCCGCCCGGAAGCCGTCGCGCCGGTGCACCAGGATCACGCTGCCGGCCTGGTTCGGCCCTTCCTGCACGAAGTTCAGCGCCCAGTCGAGCGCCGAGTCGCCGCCGCCCATGATCACCAGATCCTTGCCGGCGAACTGGGCCGGGTCGCGCACGCGGTAGAACAGCTGCGTGCCGTCGAAGCGCTCGATGCCGTCGACCTTGAGCGTGCGCGGCTGGAATGCGCCGACGCCGGCGGCGATGAACACCGTCTTCGTCAGGAAGCGCGTGTCCTTGGCGGTGCGCACGAAGAAGCGGCCGTCGTCCTGCCGGCGCAGTTCCACCACCTCCTGGCCCAGGTGGAAGGTCGCGCCGAAGGGCTCGATCTGGCGCAGCAGGTTGTCGGTCAGTTCGCCGCCGGTGCACACCGGCACCGCGGGGATGTCGTAGATCGGCTTGTCCGGGTACAGCTCGATGCACTGGCCGCCGGGATAGGCGAGCGAGTCGATCACGTGTGCCTTGATCTCGAGCAGGCCGAGCTCGAACACCTGGAACAGCCCGACCGGGCCGGCGCCGATGATCACGGCATCGGCTTCGATCGGGGCGGCGCCAGCGGCCCCGGCGGGATTGGGTGGGTTCATCGATGCGGGCGCGGCGCCCGGCCTGCCGGCCGCACCGCGTCGGGAAGGTGGGAGGGGTTCAGCGCTTCAGCTCGCCGAGCTTGCCCTTCTTGTCGGCCCACTCCTCGGCATCGGGCAGCGCGCCCTTGCGCTTGGTGATGCTGGGCCACTTCTTGGCGAGCTCGGCATTGAGCTTGATGAAGCTCAGCTGGTCCTGCGGTACGTCTTCTTCGGGGACGATCGCATTCACCGGGCACTCGGGGATGCAGACCGCACAGTCGATGCATTCGTCCGGGTCGATCACGAGGAAGTTCGGGCCTTCGCGGAAGCAGTCGACCGGGCACACGTCCACGCAGTCGGTGTACTTGCAGCGGATGCACGATTCGAGGACGACGTGGGTCATGACGGGTGGGGTGGTGGGCGCGGGGGTGTCGGGGTCCAGCTGCGGGCCGGTGGCGCCGGTGATGCGTCGTGCCCTGGGGACAACCCGAATTCTAGAGCTTGGGCCGCAGCCTGAACCCCGAGCCCCGACTGCGTCCGCGGTCTTGCGCAGGCTGCGGCCGCGCAAGACCGCGCCGCCGTTCAGCGCACCGAATGCACCAGCAGCGCACCGCTGGTGCGGTGGCTGGCCGGATCGACGACGATCAGCGCGCCGGCGACGCGATCGTCCGCGTAGGGTTCGAGCGGCAGCGGCTGCTGCAGCTCGACCACGACCTGGCCGATGTCGTTGACCTCGAGGTGCTCGGCGTCGTGCGGTTGCAGGCTGCCGATGTCCAGGCGGTGGCCGATCGCCGCGATCCGGGCCTGCACCCAGCGGTGCCCGTGGCGCACCAGGTACTTGCGGCCGATCACGGCGGGCTCGGGGTCGAGCCAGGCCAGTGTCGCGCCGAAGCGCTGCACCGGCAGCAGCGTGGCCGGCGCGCCGATCCAGTCGCCGCGCGACACGTCGAGCTGGCGGTCGAGCACCAGGCCGACCGATTGGCCGGCCTCGGCGCCGGCGGCATCGAGGCCGGCACGCCGGCAGGCCACGACACGCGCGCGCTCGCCGCTGGGGAACAGCTGCACTTCGTCGCCCGGCCGCACCCGCCCGCGGGCGATGCGCCCCCACAGCGTGCGCGGCTGGTGGCCGGTGCCGTCGGCCTGGCCGCCGGATTCGCGCGCCACGTACTGCACCGGCAGACGCAAGGCCGCGTCGATGGGCTCGGCGCCGGCCGGCAGCTCCTCGAGCAGCTCGAGCAGCGACGGCCCGCGGTACCACGGCGAATCGAGCCGGCGCGTGACGTTGTCGCCGCGCAGCGCCGACACCGGCACCACCGCCGCCGCCTCGATGCCGGCTTCGTGCGCGAAGCCGAGCAGCGCCTCGCGCACCGCGGCGAAGGCCGGGCCGGGGTCGGGCAGTGCGTCGATCTTGTTGACCGCGAACACGATGCCCGGCACGCGCAGCAGCCGGGCCAGCAACGCATGGCGCCGGGTCTGCGGCAGCAGCGGCACCGGGCGCATCCGCAGGTCGAGCTTGGTCGCATCCACCAGCACGACGGCGGCATCGCTGCCCGCGGCCGCGGTGACCATGTTGCGCGTGTACTGCTCGTGGCCGGGCGCGTCGGCGATGATGAACTTGCGCCGCCGGGTCGCGAAGTAGCGGTAGGCGACATCGATCGTGATGCCCTGTTCGCGCTCGGCCTCGAGGCCGTCGGTCAGCAGCGACAGGTCGATCGGCTGGCCGGCGGCTCGGCGCTCCAGATGGTCGAGCTGGTCGGCCAGGATCGCCTGCGCGTCGTACAGCAAGCGCCCGATCAGGGTGCTCTTGCCGTCGTCGACGCTGCCCGCGGTCAGGAAGCGCAGCGCGCGCCGGCTGCCGGCGCCGGCGCCGGCGCCGGTGCCCGCAGTCTCGCCTTCGGGGGGCGCCGCTTCGTTCAGCACTGCAGCCATCAGAAATATCCTTCCTTCTTGCGTCGTTCCATCGCGGCTTCGCTGCTGCGGTCGTCCATGCGCGTGGCGCCGCGCTCGCTGACGGTCTCGCTCATCGTCTCGGCGACGATCTCGGCGGCACTTGCCGCGGCGCTCTCGACCGGGCAGGTGCAGGTCATGTCGCCCACGGTGCGAAAGCGCACCTGCGCGGTCTCGACCCGGTCGCCGTCGCGCGGCGGCGTCACCGGCGTCACCGGCACCAGCAACCCGTTGCGGCGCACGACGTCGCGGTCGTGCGCGTAGTACAGCCCGGGCAGCGGGATGTGCTCGCGCGCCAGGTACAGCCACACGTCCAGTTCGGTCCAGTTGCTGATCGGAAAGGCGCGGAAATGCTCGCCCGGGCGGATGCGCGTGTTGAACAGCGTCCACAGCTCGGGCCGCTGCTCCTTCGGCTGCCACTGGCCGAAGGCGTCGCGGTGGCTGAAGATGCGCTCCTTCGCGCGCGCCTTCTCCTCGTCGCGGCGCGCGCCGCCGATCAGGCAGTCGAAGCGGTGTTCGTCGATGGCTTCGAGCAGCGCCACCGTCTGGTGGCCGTTGCGCGACTCCAGCGGGTGCGCCAGGCGCACCGTGCCGCGGCGGATCGAGTCGTCCAGATGGCCGACGACCAGGCGCTCGCCCATTTCGGCGATGCGCTGGTCGCGGAACTCGATGACCTCGGGGAAGTTGTGGCCGGTGTCCACGTGCAAGAGCGGGAAGGGCAAGCGGCCTTTGAATTCATTGCCCTGCACTCGAGTCTTGAAGGCCTTTTCGGCCAGGCGCAGCACCACGCAGGAGTCCTTGCCGCCGGAGAACAGCAGCGCCGGCCGCTCGAAGCTGGCCGCCACCTCGCGCAGGATGAAGATGGCTTCTTCTTCCAGCCAGTCCAGGTGTTTGTGGTCGAGTGCCGGCAGCAGGCGGTCGATGCTCAGCGGGGCGTTCATGAATGCGCTTCCTCCGGGTTCTTGACGACGTGCAGGCCGCTGGCGCTTTCGCTTTGGCTGCGGCCGGCCGCTGACGCGGCCTTCACATCGGCTGCGCCGATGTGAGCCTGCGCCGGAACGACGATGCCGGTCGCCTCGCTGTGCGAGGCGGCGGCTGGCGCCGCGGAATGCGGCTTGACGTGCAAGCCGCATTCCCTGGCATCGTCGTTCTCCCACCACCACCTTCCGGCGCGGAAGTCCTCGCCGACGGCGATGGCGCGGGTGCAGGGCGCGCAGCCGATGCTGGGGAAGAACTGGTCGTGCAGATCGTTGTAAGGCACGGCGTGCGTGGCGATGTAGTGCCACACGTCGCCCCAGCTCCAGTCGGCCAGCGGGTTGAGCTTGATGCGGCCGGCGCCGTCGCGCTCGCTGAACGGCACGGCGCCGCGGTTCGACGACTGCTGGCGGCGCAGCCCGGTGACCCAGGCCGTGCGCCCGGC
>JAFEFZ010000148.1 GCA_018240325.1 Pseudomonadota bacterium | reverse complement strand
GCCGCAGCCGACGAACACGGCGTCGAAGCCTTCGGCCAGCAGCGCCTTCATCGACTCGATCCGGCGGTCGGCGACGAAGCGCACGTGCGGCATGTCGAGGATGTAGCCGGTCTCCTCGTCGATCACGCTCTCGGGCAGACGGAAGCGCGGGATCTGCGACCACATGAAGCCGCCGGCCTTGGGCTCGGCGTCGTACACCGTGACCTGGTACCCCAGCGGCGCCAGGTCGCGCGCCACCGTCAGCGACGCCGGTCCGGCGCCGACGCAGGCCACGCGCCGGCCGTTGGCCGGTGCCGACTGCGGCAGCCGCGCGCGGATGTCGTCCTTGTGGTCGGCGGCCACGCGCTTGAGGCGGCAGATCGCCACCGGCTCGGGCTTGGCGATGTTCTCCTCCTCGACCCGGCCGCGCCGGCAGGCCGGCTCGCAGGGCCGGTCGCAGGTGCGGCCGAGGATGCCGGGGAACACGTTGGCGACCCAGTTGACCATGTAGGCGTCGCTGTAGCGGCCCTGCGCGATCAGCCGGATGTATTCGGGCACGGGGGTGTGGGCCGGGCAAGCCCATTGGCAGTCCACCACCCGGTGGAAGTAGGCGGGGTCCGAGATGTCGGTGGGACGCAAGGCCTGGTCTCCTGGGCAGCGCGATCACGCTGCGGGTGCAGCGTTGGTCGGCGCGCCGATGCTACGCGCGGGGCACGCCGGCCGGGAACCGGCATGCCCCCACCCGGGCGAGGGTCGAGCGTGAACCCTGTCGCGATCGGCCGCGCGCGCCGCCGGTCTGCGGCGCCAGGCCGCCCGGCGTTCGCGCCGGCCTGCGTCGGCCTGCCCCCGATCCCGGCGCGGGGTGCTGCGGCGGCCCGGGCTCGAGATCCGCCGCCGCTTCAGCCGCGCGCCAGTGCCGTCACCTTCTGGAAGCCGGCCAGCTTGTGGCCCTTGCGCGCGCGCTTGCCCGCGTGCGCGGCCAGCGCGGCGCCCTTGAGCACTTCGTCGCGCGGCTTCGCCCCGCGGCCGCTGCCGGCGACGCGCAGCGCGCCGGCCAGCGCCGCCACCGCAGCCAGCGGCTGCGCCGCATCCACGTCCATCAGCGTCAGCCCGCGGCCGCCGTTGGGCTGGTGCTTGAGCTCGTCCAGTGCGAACACCAGCAGCCGCGCGTCGGCCGACGCGCAGGCGGCCTGCGTGTCGCCGTCGGCCAGCGGCGCCGGGCGCAGCACCGCGTCGCCGTCGTCGATGCTCAGGAAGGCCTTGCCGCTGCGGTTGCGCGCGACCATGTCGCCGATGCGCGCCAGCAGCCCGAAGCCGCCGCTGCCGGCCAGCAGCAGCATCTGCTCGGGCGCGCCGGCGGCGAAGTGCACGGCGCGCGTGCCCGGCTCGAGCTCGATCAGCGACGTGATCGGCACGCCGTCGCCGCGCCCGCCGGGCAGCGCGGCCACCGCCACGCTGTACACGCGCGCGCTGCCGCCGGCCGGCGAGCCGAACACCAGCAGCGGGTCGATGCTGCGGCAGGCGAAGCTGCCGTAGAGCGCGTCGCCGGCCTTGAAGCTCAAGGTGGCCGGGTCGACCTCGTGGCCCTTGAGCGCGCGCACCCAGCCCTTGGCGCTGACCACCACCGTCACCGGCTCGTCGACGATCCTGATCTCGGCCACCGCGCGCTTGTCTTCCTGGATCAGGGTGCGCCGCGCGTCGCCGTGCGTCTTGGCGTCGGCCTCGATCTCGCGGATCAGCGTGCGCTTGAGCGCCGCGGCGCTGCCGAGGATCTCCTCCAGCCTGCCCTGCTCGTCGCGCAGGCTCTTCAGCTCCTGCTCGATCCGGATCGCCTCGAGCCGCGCGAGCTGGCGCAGGCGGATCTCGAGGATGTCGTCGGCCTGGCGCTCGCTCAAGCCGAAGCGCTCGATCAGCGCCGCCTTCGGCTCGTCGGCGGCGCGGATGATGCGGATCACCTCGTCGATGTTCAGCAGCACCAGCTGCCGGCCTTCCAGCACGTGGATGCGGTCGCGCACGCGCTGCAGCCGGTGCTCGGTGCGCCGGCGCAGCGTGTGCTGGCGAAAGTCGATCCACTCCTCCAGCATGCGGCGCAGGCTCTTCTGCGTGGGCTTGCCGTCGCGCCCGACCATCGTCAGGTTCAGCGGCACGCTGCATTCCAGGCTGGTGTGCGCGAGCAGCGCGCGGATCAGCTCGGCCTGCTCGACCGTGCGGCTGCGCGGCTCGAACACCAGCCGCACCGCCGCTTCCTTGCCGGATTCGTCGCGCACCGCGTCCAGCACCGCCAGCAGCGAGGCCTTCAGCTGCTGCTGCTCCTGCGTCAACGCCTTCTTGCCGGCGCGCACCTTGGGGTTGCTCAGCTCCTCGATCTCTTCGAGCACCTTCTGCGCGCTGGTGAACGGCGGCAGCTCGTGCACCACCAGCTGCCACTGGCCGCGCGCCAGGTCCTCGATCGTCCAGCGCGCGCGCACCTTCAGCGAGCCGCGGCCGCTGGCGTAGGCGTCGCGGATGTCGGCGGCGCTCGAGATGATCTGGCCGCCGCCGGGGAAGTCGGGCGCCGGCAGCAGCGCGTACAGCTCGTCGTCGGCCAGGCGCTCGTTGCGGACTAGCGCCACCGCGGCGGCGGCCACCTCGGCCAGGTTGTGGCTCGGGATCTCGGTGGCCATGCCCACCGCGATGCCGCTGGCGCCGTTGAGCAGCACGAAGGGCAGCCGTGCCGGCAGCAGCGCCGGCTCTTCGGTGGAGCCGTCGTAGTTGGGCACGAAGTCGACCGTGCCTTCGTCGATCTCGTCGAGCAGCAGCCGCGCGATCGGCGCGAGCCGCGCCTCGGTGTAGCGCATCGCCGCGGCACCGTCGCCGTCGCGGCTGCCGAAGTTGCCCTGGCCGTCGATCAGCGGATAGCGCTGGCTGAAATCCTGCGCCATGCGCACGAGCGCGTCGTAGGCCGCCTGGTCGCCGTGCGGGTGGAAGCGGCCGAGCACGTCGCCGACCACGCGCGCGCTCTTCACCGGCTTGGGCGCCGCGCCGCCGCCGTGGCCCAGGCCCATGCGCTGCATCGCGTACAGGATGCGGCGCTGCACCGGCTTTTGCCCGTCGCACACGTCGGGCAGCGCGCGGCCCTTGACCACGCTGAGCGCGTATTCGAGGTAGGCGCGCTCGGCGTAGTCGCCCAGCGCGATGCGTTCGCCGGCATCGCGCGGCGAATCGAGGTCGAAATCGAGGTTGCCCTGGTTCATCGGGATCGTGGGGATTCGTCGGTGGCCGGCGGCAGCCGCCGGCAGCCGGGCCGCGGCGGCCGCGGCAGGCGGCCCGGGCGGCGGCACCGGTGGCCCCCGGTGCGGGGGCGCCGGCGCGATTGTCGCCGCTGCGGCAGGCGGCACCCGCGAGGCACCAGTGCAGCGGCCGCCCGGGCCGCTTCGATCGCCCTGTGCTTGCGTTTCGAATACCGGCTCAGGAACCGGCTTCGGGGCTCGGCCGGGCCGGCGCTGCACCGCCGGCACCGGAATCGTCGGCGCCGAACTCGCCCGCTTCGAGCCCGAGCGCGACCCGCGCCTGGTATTCGCGGTCGAGCAGGCTCATCACCACCAGCGAGTCGTAGCCGTCGGCGCCGTCGGTGGTGACGCGCACGCTCTCGCGCAGCCGGCCTTCCTCGACGAAGCCTTCGCTCGCGTACAGCGCCAGCGCGCGCTGGTTCAGCTGCTTCACGTCGAGCCAGAAGCGGTGCGCGTGCAGGTCGCGAAAAGCCATACGCTTGAGCAGGCGCACGCACGCGCGCCCGAGCCCCTGGCCCTTGGCCTGCAGCACGATGCGCTTGAGCTCGACGCTGCCGTGCGGGTTGCGGCAGCCCTGCAGGATCACGAAGCCCACCGCCGGGTAGCCGGCGCCGGCCTCGACGATGAAGTGGCGGAAGTCCGGGAAGCGCACCGCGCCTTCGTGCTGGGTGCGATCCCAGGGCGTGATGAAGGGCAGGTTGCGGCTGTCGCGCTCGAGCGCGGTCACGAAGTCCAGGTCGGACAGCATGGTCGGGCGCATCAGCACGGCAGCGGACATGGCATTTCGGGCGCGATCGGCGGGCAGCCCCGGCGGGCAACTGTAGGCGATCGGCGCATCGCGCCGGCGCCCCTCGCGCCGCCCCTCGCGCTGCCCTTCGCGCTGCCGCCCCCCCGCCCGCGCCGCGGCCCGCCCGCGCGCCTGCGTACGATCCGGGTTTCGGAGGATGGTTTCAGGGCAGTCCTTCGGCTCTACTGGCGGCCCTCCCGCCGCGGCCCTACCCTGCAGGCGCCACCCCGGCTTCAGCTCGAGGAGACACGCAATGAACGAACACCAGATCCGCCGCCTGATCGGCCAGGTCCAGGACGGCAAGCTGCCGCGGCGCAGCTTCATCCGGCGGCTGGCCGGCGCCGGCTTGAGCGCGCCGATGGCCTCGATGCTGCTGCTGCACCACGGCGTGCCGATGGCGCAGGGCCTGCCGGCGTACAAGCCCACCCGGCGCGGCGGCGGCGGCACGCTCAAGCTGCTGTGGTGGCAGGGCCCCGTGCATCTGAACCCGTACTGGGCCACCGGCACCAAGGAGCAGGAAGGCGCGCGCATGTTCTACGAGCCGCTGGCGGCCTGGGACAACGACGGCAACCTGCTGCCGGTGCTGGCCGCCGAGGTGCCGAGCCCGGGCAACGGCGGCGTGTCGGCCGACGGCAAGGTCGTGACCTGGAAGCTCAAGCAGGGCGTCACCTGGCACGACGGCAAGCCCTTCAGCGCCGACGACGTGGTGTTCAACTGGGAATACGCACGCGACCCGGCCACCGCGGCGTCGCTGATCTCGGTCTACAAGGACATCCAGGTCGAGAAGGTCGATGCGCACACGGTGCGCGTGATCTTCGCCAAGGCCACGCCGTTCTGGGCCGAGCCCTTCGTCGGCACCAACGGCATGATGATCCCGAAGCACCTGTTCGCGCCCTACATCGGCGCGAAGTCGCGCGAGGCGCCGATGAACATGGCGCCGGTGGGCACGGGGCCGTACAAGTTCGTCGACTTCAAGCCCGGCGACATGCTGCGCGGCGCGCTCAACCCCAACTACCACCAGCCGAGCCGGCCGTACTTCGACGCGATCGAGATGAAGGGCGGCGGCGACGCGATCGGTGCCGCGCGCGCGGTGCTGCAGACCGGCGAGTACGACTACGCGTGGAACCTGCAGGTCGAGGACGAGATCCTCAAGCGGCTCGAGGCCTCGGGCAAGGGCCGGGTCCGGATCGTCGCCGGCGGCAACATCGAGTTCATCATGCTGAACTCGACCGACCCTTGGACCGAGGTCGACGGCGAGCGCGCCAGCATCAAGAGCAAGCACCCGGCCTTCCAGGACAAGGCGGTGCGCGAGGCGATGGGGCTGCTGGTCGACCGCAAGGGCGTGCAGGACTTCATCTACGGCCGCACCGGCGTGGCCACCGCCAACTTCCTGAACAACCCCGAGCGCTTCCGCAGCAAGACGACCAAGTTCGAGTTCAACGTCGACAAGGCCAACCAGGTGCTCGACGCCGCCGGCTGGAAGAAGGGCGCCGACGGCATCCGCGCCAAGGGCAACGTCAAGCT
>JAFEFZ010000147.1 GCA_018240325.1 Pseudomonadota bacterium | reverse complement strand
CCGCTTGCCCCAGTGGCCGCCGGGTTCGACGGCATGCACCGTCGTGGACCCGTCGGCGCGCGGCTCCAGCCATTCGATGTGCCGGCCGTCGGCCGACAGACGCAGGCGGTTGGCGTCGTAGACCAGGCTGCGCCGGGACAGTGCCGTCATCGTGCGCGCCAGCGGCGGGCTGTCGATCAACAGGCCGATCTCGGCATTGATCGGCGCCGAGCGCGGATCCAGGTTGATCGAGCCGATGAACAGCCAGCGGCCGTCGACCGTCGCCACCTTGGCATGCAGCGCCGAGTGCGACGCGCCGATGCCGCCGCTGCGCGGCACGCGCGTACCCAGCTCGGCGCCGACCTCGTAGACGCGCACCCCCGCCTGCAGCATCGCCAGGCGCTGTTGCGCACAGGCCGCATGGGCCCGCGGCTCGTCGGCGGCGCCGATCGAGTTGGTGACGAGCACGACGCAGCCGTTGTCCTGGGTCGCGCCGGCAGCGCGCAGCAGCCTCAGGCCGGCCCCGCCGGGGATGAAGTACGGCGACGCGATGTGCATGTACTGCTGCGCCGACGCGAACAGCGCCAGCACCTGCTGCGCCACCGTCGGCCCGCTGCCGCCGGCGGCCTTGTCGGGGCTGTCGGCGATGAACAGCTGGTTGTGCATGCGGTGGTTGATGAGAAACCCGTCGAGCGAGCCGAGGATGCGCCATGCCGGAGAACCCCTGCGCACGGCGAAGGGGTTGAAGATGCGCAGTTCCACGTTGGCATGGTCCGCCAGCCCGGCGAGCAGCGAGGCCGCCGCGATGCGCGCCAGCGGCGTGTCGTCGACATCGACGAGCGCCTGGCTCGCAGCCTTCGGCGGCGGCGGCAACGATGCGCATCCCGCCGACAAGGCCAGGGCCAGGAGCAGCAGCCGAGACAGCAGGCGGCAGGATCGCGGCATGGCGGCACGCAACAGGTCGCGCGCCGCTGTGCATGCACGCGCGACCGCGGGCGGGGTTCAGGCGAACGCGGCGGCGGCCGGCGCATGGCGTTGCAGGGATTTCGTGCGGCCGTACGCGCCGAGCCGCACCGCAGCGCACGCCGGCGGGTGCGGGTTCGCAGCGCTTGTGCCCGGTGCGCGGCTGCCGACAATCGGCGCGCAGGGGCCGCCGGCCCCTGGAGCGCCGGCGGCATCGCCGGCCGGAATGTCGAGTTGTGCTGGAGAACCCGATGGCATACGAAGACCTGCTGTACGAGGTGCGCAACGGCGTCGCCTGGATCACGATCAACCGCCCGGACAAGATGAACGCCTTCCGCGGCACCACCTGCGACGAGCTGATCAAGGCGCTGTACCGCGCCGGCTACGACAAGGGCATCGGCGCGATCGTGCTGGCCGGCGCCGGCGAGCGCGCCTTCTGCACCGGCGGCGACCAGTCGGCGCACGACGGCAACTACGACGGCCGCGGCACTATCGGCCTGCCGATGGAAGAGCTGCACACCGCCATCCGCGACGTGCCCAAGCCGGTGATCGCGCGCGTGCAGGGCTATGCGATCGGCGGCGGCAACGTGCTGGCGACGATCTGCGACCTGACGATCTGCTCCGACAAGGCGGTGTTCGGCCAGGTGGGGCCGAAGATGGGCTCGGTCGATCCGGGCTACGGCACCGCCTTCCTCGCGCGCGTGGTCGGCGAGAAGAAGGCGCGCGAGATCTGGTACCTGAACCGGCGCTACTCGGGCGCCGAGGCGGTGGCGATGGGACTGGCCAACGTCTGCGTGCCGCACGAGCAGCTCGACGCCACCGTGCAGCAGTGGGCCGAAGAGATCGGCGAGCGCAGCCCCACCGCGATCGCGATCGCCAAGCGCAGCTTCAACATGGACACCGCGCACCAGGCCGGCATCGCCGGCATGGGGATGATGGCGCTGAAGCTGTACTACGACACCGACGAATCGCGCGAAGGCGTCAGTGCGCTGAAGGAAAAGCGCAAGCCCGAGTTCCGCAAGCACGCGAAGTGACGCCGGTGCGGCCCCGCGCCACGGCCGCCCATGCTGCGGTCATGGGCCGGCGAAGGGCCGCCCCGTGCAGACGCACCCCGGCGGGGCCGGGCTGGGTGCAAGCCGGGCCCGGCAGTGCTCAGTAGGTGCGCGGCACGTGATCCGGATCGACCTTGACGTCGATCAGGATCGGTCCCTTGCGCGTGCGGCCGGCGATCGCCGCGCCGACCGCCGCCAGGTCTTCGAGGCTGCACACGGTCAGCCCCTGGCCGCCCAGCGCCTGGGCCATCGGCGCGAAATCCGGCCAGCGGATGTGCGAGATCGCCGGGTCCATGTCGCGGTCGCGGAACTGGATGTGCTCGGCGCCGTAGCCGCTGTCGTTGCAGATCACGATCACGATGTCGAGCTGCTGCCGCACGGCGGTGTGGAACTCGGCCAGGTCGCCCAGCATGAAGCCGCCGTCGCCGGTGACCAGCACCGTCGGGCGGCCCGGCTCGGCCTCGGCCGCGCCGATCGCGTGGCCCAGGCCCATGCCGATCGCGCCGAAGCTGTGGCCCGGCACGAACAGCCTCGGTTCGGCGACGTGGAAGGCCTTCCACGCATGACCGGGCGAACGCCCGACGCCGGTGACCAGCACCCGGTCCGGGCCGATCATCGGCTCGATCGCCTGCAGCACCGCCTCGATCTGCAGCGCACCGCCGGGCGCTGCCGGCGCCACCGGCGGTGCCGCGGCGGCCGCCAGCGCCGTGCGCACGCCGTCTTCCGACGCGAAGCCCGACGGCGCCACCTCGGCCTCGTCGAGCCAATGGATCATGCGATGCGCGACCGAACCGCAGTCGCCGATCACGGCCGCGTCGGTGCTCATGTGCTTGCCGATCTCCTCGGGATCGTCGTTGACCAGCACCACGCGCTTGTTGCGCATCAGGGCGCCGTCGCCGGTGGTGATGAAGTTCAGGCTCGCGCCGAAGGCGGCGATGCAGTCGCTCGCCACCACGACCTCGAGCGCCGCCGGGCTGCTCGAGATCCCCATCACGTCGAGGTTCAGCGGGTCGCCGCGGTACAGATCCTTCGCGCGCAGCGTCGTCATCAGCGGCGCTTCGAGCCGGCGTGCCAGCTGCAGCACGGCATCGCGCGCCCCGGCCTTCACGACGCCGAGGCCGGCCAGGATCAACGGCCGCTTGGCGGTGGCGATCATGCCGATCGCCGCATCCAGGTCGGGGCTGTCCACCGCCTGGGCGGCGCGGCGGTGCGTGGAGAACCGGACCGGGCGGCAGTCGCCCAGCTCCTGCCACTGCAGGTCGTAGGGCGGCAGGTTGAAGACGATCGGCCGGCGCTCGACATCGGCGCGCCGGAAGGCGTAGGCCAGTTCGGTGCCGATGCGCGCGTGCAGCGTGGCCTGCTCGAAGCCGGCGCCCGTGGCCGCCACCAGCTCGCGCTGCGGCACGGCCTGCAGGTAGTACTTCCACTTCGAAGTCGTCTCGCCGGTGACCAGCACGATCGGCAGCCGCGCCTTCACGCCCTCGATCAGCGCGGTCAGCGTGTTCGTCAGCGCCGGCCCGCAGGTGACGGTGGCCACCCCGGTGCGGCCGCTGACCGACGCCCAGCCCAGCGCGGCCAGCACGGCACTGGCCTCGTGCGCCACCTCGACGAACTCGCCGCCGCACCGGCGCACGAAGTGGTCGACGACGAACAGGTTGGCGTCGCCGAGCAGGCCGAAGACGGTCTGCACCCCGATGTCCTTCAGCGCCTGCGCAACCGCTTCATTTGCCTTCATGCCGGGTTCCCTCCTCACGACAACCGCATCGCCGCCGCCCTGCCCGCCGCGCCGGCCGGCGGCCGGCCGGGCCTGACCGATCACTGCGGCTGGAAGCCGCTTTCCGAGATGATGCGCGCCCACACCCGGGTGTAGGCGCGCTCGCGCTGGTCGAGCTGTTGCGGCGTCATGTAGCCCACCGTCAGGCCCAGGTCGGTGAGCCGCGCGCGCACCTCGGGCAGCGCCACCACCTTCTCCAGCGCACGGCTGAAGCGGTCGATGAACGCGGCCGGCGTGCCCCGCGGCGCCCAGATGCCGTAGAAGGGCGTGTCCTCGAGGCCGGCGAAGCCCATCTCGCCGAAGGTGGGCACGTCGGGCATCGCCGCCTGGCGCTTGCCGCCGAGCACGCCGATCATGCGCAGCTTGCCGGCACGCTGGTAGTCGATGAAGTCCTGCACCGAGCCGATGCCGGCCGGGATCTGGTTGCCCAGCATGTCGGCGATCATCGGCGCGCTGCCCTTGTACGGGATGGCGGTCAGCTCGAGCCCGTACTTCTTCGCGATCAGCCGCACCAGGAACTCCGGCGTCGAGGCCGGCGCGGGGATGCCGACTGCGCTCTTGCCGCCCTGCGCGCGCACCCAGGCGACGTATTCGGTCAGCGACGCTGCCGGCGTGCCGGCCGACACCGCCAGCCCGTTGACGAAGGTGGCGAAGCCGCCCAGCGCGACGAAGTCCTCGGCGGGCGCGAAGCCGGGCTTCTTCACCACCTGCGGCAGGATCGAGATCGT
>JAFEFZ010000146.1 GCA_018240325.1 Pseudomonadota bacterium | reverse complement strand
GGGCGTGGCCGGCCGCGTGCTGCGGATCGAGCCGCGCGCCGACGCGGTCACCGAGGAGACGCTGGCGAAGATCGTGTTCGACGCGCCGCCGGTGCCGCTGCCGCCGCTGGGCGAGCTGGCCGAAGTCACCGTGCAGCTCGGCGCGCTGCCGGCGGCGCCGACGATTCCGAACGCGGCGATCCGGACGGTCGATGGGCGCCGCGGCGTGTGGAAGCTCGCCGGGCGCGGGCTGGCCTTCGCCCCGGTGGTGCTGGGCCGCTCCGACCTCGACGGCCGCGTGCAGGTGCTCGAAGGGCTCGCGGCCGGCGACCGGGTGGTCGTCTACAGCGAAGCCGTGCTCGGTGCGCGCAGCCGCATCCACGTGGTCGAGCGCCTGCCCGGAGTCGCGCCGTGATCAGCCTGGCCGGGCGCGACATCCTGCATGCGTGGGGGAAGTTCGTGTTCACCGGCGTCGGGCTGGGGCTGCTGATCGGCGTGACGCTGACGATGGCCGGCCTGTATCGCGGCATGGTCGACGACGCCCGGGTGCTGCTGGACAGCAGCGGTGCCGACCTGTGGGTGGTGCAGAAGGACACGCTGGGCCCCTACGCCGAATCCTCCAGCGTGCCCGACGACCTGTGGCGCGGCATCCGCACGATGCCCGGCGTCGCGCAGGCGGCCAACGTCACCTACCTGACCACGCAGGTCGGCAAGGGCAGCCAGGACGTGCGCGCGATGGTGGTGGGCATCAGCGCCGGCGAGCCCGGGGCGCCGGGCTGGCCGCCGCAGCTCGTGGCCGGGCGCCAGATCACGCGCGGCCACTACGAGGCGGTGGCCGACCTCGCCACCGGCTTCCGCCTCGGCGACGTGCTCAGGATCCGCCGCAACCACTACACCGTGGTCGGCCTGACGCGGCGCATGGTGTCGTCCAGCGGCGACCCGATGGTGTTCATCCCGCTGAAGGACGCGCAGGAGGCCCAGTTCCTGAAGGACAACGACGCGATCCTGATGCAGCGCCGCCGCACCGAGGCCAACCCGGCCTTCAACCGCCCCGCCGTGCCCGGGCTGCTGGAGGCCGTGATTGCGTCGCAGGCCGGCAATGCCTACGTCAACGCGGTGCTGGTGCGCATCCGCCCCGAGGCCACGCCGCAGGAAGTGGCCGAGCCGATCCGGCGCTGGAAGCGGCTGACCGTGTACGACCGCGAGCAGATGGAAGGCATCCTGGTCGGCAAGCTGATCGCCACGTCGGCCAAGCAGATCGGCGTGTTCCTGGTGATCCTGGCCTGCGTCAGCGCGGCGATCGTCGCCTTCATCATCTACACGCTGACGATGGACAAGATCCGCGAGATCGCCGTGCTCAAGCTGATCGGCACGCGCAACCGCACCATCGCCGCGATGATCCTGCAGCAGTCGCTGGTGCTGGGCGTGATCGGCTTCGTGGTCGGCAAGATCAGCGTCACCTTCGCCGCGCCGCTGTTCCCCAAGTACGTGCTGCTGGTGCCGATCGACTCGGTGCTGGGCTTCTTCGCCGTGCTGGCGATCTGCGTGCTGGCCAGCGTGGTCGCGATCCGGATCGCGCTGCGCGTCGATCCGGCGCAGGCGATCGGTTGAGCGATGCGCATGAGCACGCGCGGCATCCGCATCGAGCACCTGAGCAAGCGCTTCGGCCAGGGCGACACGGCGGTGCTGGCGCTGAAGGACGTGAACCTGCAGGTGGCGCCCGGCGAGGTGGTGGGCCTGATCGGCCCTTCGGGATCGGGCAAGAGTACGCTGCTGAAGTGCCTGGGCGCGGTGATCGACCCGACGGCCGGCCGCATGGTGCTCGACGACGCGGTGATCTACGACGGCGGCTGGAAGGTGCGCGACCTGCGCGCGCTGCGCCGCGACAAGATCGGCTTCGTGTTCCAGGCACCCTACCTGATCCCGTTCCTGGACGCGACCGACAACGTCGCGCTGCTGCCGATGCTGGCCGGCGTGCCCAACGACGAGGCGCGCCGGCGCGCGCTCGAGCTGCTCACCGCGCTGGACGTGCAGCACCGCGCGCAGGCGATGCCCGCGCAGCTGTCGGGCGGCGAGCAGCAGCGCGTGGCGATCGCGCGCGGGCTGGTCAACCAGCCGCCGGTGATCCTGGCCGACGAGCCGACCGCGCCGCTGGACTCGCAGCGCGCGATGGCGGTGATCCGCATCCTGAACGACATGGCGCGCCGCTTCGAGACGGCGGTGATCGTCGTCACCCACGACGAGAAGATCATCCCGACCTTCAAGCGGATCTACCACATCCGCGACGGCGTGACCCAGGAAGAGGCGGGCGAAGGGCGCGGTTTCGACTGACCGGCCCGGCGTGCCGGCGTCCGCACGTCGGCCGGCCGCGCGGCCCCGGCCACGAGCGGCTGCGCCGCCGGTGCGCTCAGGCGGTCGCGTGGTCGCGCCGCACGGCCACCGGGGTGTCGCGGCCGCCCTCGCGCACCCAGGTCTCGAGGCCGAGCTCGGCGAGCAGCTCGAGGAAGGGGCGCACCGGCAATTGCTCGACGTTGGCCATGCGGCGCACGTCCCAGGTGCCGCGTGCGATCAGCAGCGCGGCCGCGGCGGCCGGCACGCCCGCGGTGTAGGCGATCGCCTGGCTGCCGACTTCGCGCCAGCTCTCGGCGTGGTCGGCGATGTTGTAGATGAAGACTTCGCGCGCCTTGCCGCGGTGCAGGCCGCGCACCAGGTCGCCGATGCAGGTCTTGCCGGTGTAGGTGGGCGCGAGCGATGCCGGATCGGGCAGCACCGCCTTGACCACCTTCAGCGGCACCACTTCCAGCCCCTCGGCGGTGCGCACCGGCTGCTCCGACAGCAGGCCGAGGTTGTTGAGCACGGTGAACACGTTGATGTAGTGCTCGCCGAAGCCCATCCAGAAGCGGATGTCGGGCACGTCCAGGTGCTGCGACAGCGAGTGCAGCTCGTCGTGGCCGGTCAGGTAGGTGGTCTGGCGGCCGACCACCGGCAGATCCCATTCGCGCCGATGCTCGAACATCTTCGCCGCCTGCCAGCGCCCGCCCTGCCAGGACCAGACGGTGCCGGTGAACTCGCGGAAGTTGACTTCCGGGTCGAAGTTGGTCGCGAACCAGCGGCCGTGGCGGCCGGCGTTGACGTCGATGATGTCGATCGAGTCGACGCGGTCGAAATACTCGTCCACCGCCAGGCGCGCGTAGGCGTTGACCACGCCCGGGTCGAAGCCGGCGCCGAGGATCGCGGTCACGCCGGCGCGCTCGCAGGCTTCGCGGCGCTGCCACTCGTAGTTGGCGTACCACGGCGGCGGCTCGCAGATCTTGGCCGGGTCTTCGTGGATCGCGGTGTCGATGTAGGCGGCGCCGGTTTGCAGGCAGGCCTGCAGCACCGCCATGTTGACGAAGGCCGACCCGAGGTTGAGCACGACGCCGGCGCCGGTGGCGCGGATCAGCGCCTCGGTGGCGGCGCTGTCGTGCGCGTCGACCTGGTGGGTGTGCAGCACGGTGCCCGGGCGCGGCCCGCCCTTGGCGCGGATCGACGCGACGATCGCGTCGGCCTTGTGCACCGTGCGCGTGGCGATGTGGATCGCGGCGAAGTCATCGCTGTCGCGCGCGAGCTTGTGCGCGGCCACGTGGGCGACGCCGCCGGCGCCGATGATCAGGATGTTGCGCTTCATGTCGTCGTCTCTCCCTGTTGATCCGCGTGCGCCCGTCACGACAGGCTGTCCACGTAGTCCTGGTAGCCGAAGCGGCGCACCACGCGCTCGCGGCCGTCGAGCTCGCGCACGACGATGGCCGGCATCGCGAGGCCGTTGAACCAGTTCTTCTTGACCATCGTGTAGCCGGCGGCGTTGCGAAACGAGATCCGGCTGCCGACCTGCAGCGGCTCGGGGAAGTCGAACTCGCCGAAGATGTCGCCCGCCAGGCAGGACTTGCCGTACACCAGGCAGCGGTGCGGGCCGGCGTCGGGCTCGACCTGCGCGCGCTCGCGGTAGATCAGCAGGTCGAGCATGTGGGCTTCGGTGGAGGCGTCGACCACCGCGAGCGGCTTGCCGTGGTGCATCGTGTCGAGCACCGTGACCTCGAGGCTGGCGCTGTCGGCGACCGCGGCCTCGCCCGGCTCCAGGTAGACCTGCACGCGGTGGCGCGCGGCGAAATCGCGCAGCCGCTCGGCCAGCGCCGCCAGCGGATAGCCGGGCGCGGTGAAGTGGATGCCGCCGCCCAGGCTGATCCAATCGACCTGCGCGAACAGTTCGCCGAAGCGCTGTTCGATCTGCGCGAGCATCGCGTCGAAGCGCCCGAAGTCGCGGTTCTCGCAGTTGTTGTGGATCATGAAGCCGTCGATGCGCGGCAGCGCGGCCGCGATGCGCGCCGGGTCGCTTTCGCCCAGGCGGCTGAAGGGCCGGGAAGGGTCCGCGAGGTCGAAGCTCGACGCGCTGACGCCCGGGTTCAGCCGCAGCCCCACCGGCTTGCCGGCGGCGCGGGCGCCGAAGCGCTCGAGCTGGCCCAGGCTGTTGAAGATCACCTTGTCGGCGTGGGACACCACTTCGTCGATCTCGTGCTCCGCGTAGGCCACGCTGTACGCATGCGTCTCGCCGCCGAACTTCTCGCGCCCCAGGCGCACCTCGTACAGCGACGACGAGGTGGTGCCGTCCAGGTACTCGCGCATCAGGTCGAACACCGCCCAGCCGGCGAAGCACTTCAGCGCGAGCACGGCCTTGGCGCCCGATTCGCGGCGCAGCGCCTGGATGCGCTGCAGGTTGGCGAGCAGACGGGTCTTGTCGATCAGGTAGTACGGGGTCTGGATCATGGTGGTCGAAGCGGGCATCGCCGCCGGCGACGGCGGATGCAGGCCGTACGGCCGGCGCACGGCGGGCGCGCCGGAACGGACGTGGTGGCCCCGCGGGGCCGGTTCAGGATCGTCGCTGGCTGCGCAGCAGCGACGGGTGCTGGCGCGCGTGGTGCAGCCCGGCCGGGGCCGGAAGATCCGATGCGGCGCGCACGCGCCTGTGCAGGCGCGCGCGCGGTGCGGCGGCGCACGCCGGCACCCGCAGCCGCGGGATCATCGGGCTTGCCGAAGATCCCGACTTCGAGATTTCCGTTTGGGAGCTGTTCAGACCGACTGAAACGATCCCCAATTGGATCAGGGCGTCGCTCGACATGGCGTCCTTTCCAACCAGCAGATGTGCCGGAGTCCGATATCGTGTCGGACCGACGGCGGGATTGTAGGAAAAGACCCGCAGCGCGCAAACCGATGCCTCGAATCCTCCCGGCCATCCCTCCGCTGATCCTCCCGCCGGGCCGCCGGTCGTCGTGCCCGCCTGCCCGGGCGCTGCCCCGCGCGAGCGTCAACCCGCAAGGCGGCGGCCTTGCCGGGCCCAGCCCCATCCGCCTCGTCACGGCCCACCGGAGAGCGACACCATGAAGGACCTGCTGGACGCGTGCTGGCGCGCTGCCGCCTATTGCCTGCACCCGCGGGTGATCCTGTGGTCGCTGCTGCCGCTGGCGGTGGCGGCGGCGATGGTGCTGGCACTGGGCTGGTGGTACTGGGAGCCCGCGGTCGCGGCGGTGCGCGCCACGCTCGAGCAATGGGCGCTGGTGGCGAGCTTCCTGGGCTGGCTCGACAGCATCGGCATGGCGAGCCTGCGCGCACTGCTGGCGCCGCTGCTGCTGGTGGTGCTGGCGGTGCCGGTGGTGGTGATGGTGTCGCTGCTGCTGGTGGCCTGGCTGATGACGCCGGCGCTGGTGCGCCTGGTGGCGCAGCGCCGCTTCCCGGCGCTCGAGCGCAAGCACGGCGCCGGCTGGTGGGCCGGCGCGTTCCGGTCGCTGGCCCTGACGCTGCTGGCGCTGCTGCTGCTCGCGCTGAGCGTGCCGTTGTGGCTGGTGCCGCCGATGGTGATGGTGCTGCCGCCGCTGCTGTGGGGCTGGCTGACCTACCAGGTGATGAGCTTCGACGTGCTCGCCGCACACGCCAGCCGCGACGAGCGCGTGCAACTGCTGCGCGAGCAGCGCTGGCCGCTGCTGGCGATCGGCGTGTGCGCCGGCTACCTGGGTGCGGCACCGGCGCTGCTGTGGGCGGCGGGCGCGCTGACGCTGGTGTTCGCGCCGCTGCTGCTGGTGGCGTCGGTGTGGCTGTACACGCTGGTATTCGCGTTCTCGGCGCTGTGGTTCGCGCACTTCGCGCTGGCGGCGCTGCAGCGGCAGCGGGCGCAGCCCCCCGCGGCCGCGCCCGACGTGGAACTGGTGCCGGACGCTGCGCTGCGGTTGCCCGCAGAGCCTGCCGCCGACGCGCGGCCCGGTTTGCCGAAACTGCCGGCGCCCTGAGGGCCGCGCCTGAGCGGGGCCCGGGGGGCGGGCGGCCTGCACGCCGGCGCGCACGGCCGGCGCCGACGGCGCAACCGCCATTGCGCCGGTCGTCCGGGCCGATCCCGGCCGGCGCCGCCACCGGTGCGAGACGACCCGTGCCGGCGATGCGCTGCATGCTCCAAAATGGTGCGCGCATCGGCGAGTGTCGAAGTTGGTGCCCGTCGTGCACCGAATTGGTTCAAGACGGCGCGAAACGGGTCGATCGCCGCAGGCTGGCCCGGGGGCGCTGCCGCGGCCGGCGGCTGGCACGCTTTCTGCATAATTTCCGCAGCGTCCGCCGCCGACGGCGGCCGGACCCTGAATCCCCAACCCGATTCGTCCATTTCCAGGAGAACCCAGATGGCCAAGACCGTCGCCGACGTGATGTCGATGGTGAAGGAACACGAGATCAAGTTCGTCGATTTCCGCTTCACCGACACCCGCGGCAAGGAGCACCATGTCTCCGTCCCCGTGTCCGCCTTCGACGAGGACAAGTTCGACGCCGGCCACCCCTTCGACGGCTCGTCGATCGCCGGCTGGAAGGGCATCGAGGCGTCGGACATGCTGCTGATGCCCGACCCGAACACCGCCAACGTCGACCCCTTCTTCGAGGAGCCGACGCTGATCCTGAGCTGCGACGTGATCGACCCGGCCGACCACAAGCCCTACGAGCGCGACCCGCGCTCGCTGGCCAAGCGCGCCGAGGCCTACCTGAAGGCTTCGGGCCTGGGCGACACCGCCTATTTCGGGCCGGAGCCCGAGTTCTTCATCTTCGACGGCGTGCGCTGGGGCAACGACATGTCCGGCGCGTTCTTCAAGATCGAGTCCGACGAGGGCGCCTGGAGCAACGGGCGCAAGTCGGAGCAGGGCAACAGCGGCTACCGGCCGGGCGTCAAGGGCGGCTACTTCCCGGTGCCGCCGATCGACAGCGGCCAGGACCTGCGCAGCGAGATGTGCCTGCTGCTCGAGCAGCTCGGCATCCCCGTCGAGGTGCACCACCACGAGGTGGCCACCGCCGGCCAGATGGAGATCGGCACCCGCTTCAGCACGATGGTGCAGCGCGCCGACTGGCTGCAACTGCAGAAGTACGTGATCGTCAACGTCGCCCACGCCTACGGCAAGACGGCGACCTTCATGCCCAAGCCGATCGTCGGCGACAACGGCAGCGGCATGCACGTGCACCAGAGCGTGTGGAAGGACGGCAAGAACCTCTTTGCCGGCGACGGCTACGCGGGCCTGAGCGACTTCGCGCTGTACTACATCGGCGGCATCATCAAGCACGCGCGCGCGCTCAACGCGATCACCAACCCCGGCACCAACAGCTACAAGCGGCTGGTGCCGCACTTCGAGGCGCCGGTCAAGCTCGCGTACTCGGCGAAGAACCGCTCGGCGGCGATCCGCATCCCCTACGTGGCCAACCCGAAGGGCCGGCGCGTCGAGGCGCGCTTCCCCGATCCTTCGGCCAACCCGTACCTGGCCTTCGCGGCGCTGCTGATGGCGGGCCTGGACGGCGTGGAGAACAAGATCCACCCGGGCGACGCCGCCACGAAGGATCTGTACCACCTGCCGCCGGAAGAGGACGCGAAGATCCCGACCGTCTGCCACAGCCTGGACCAGGCGCTCGGCTACCTCGACCAGGACCGCGCCTTCCTGACCAAGGGCGGGGTGTTCAGCGACGGCTACCTCGATGCCTTCATCGAGCTGAAGATGCAGGAAGTCACGCGCTTTCGCATGGCCACGCACCCGGTCGAGTTCGACATGTACTACGCGCTGTAGGCGCCGGCCGGGCGAACGCCGCAAGCCACGGCACCGGCGGTGGGCGCGTCGCGCAGTTGCAGGGACGGCAGGCGATGCCGTTCCTTTTCGCTGCATCGGCCCGGCCGGTGGGTGCGCCACAATCGCCGCCGCGCAGCGGCACGGCACCAATGGGGTGGCCGGCCGCCGCCGGAAGGCGAAAGGGGAGGCGATGACACGGCGATCGCGGGGCGTCATGGGCCTGGCCGGGCTGATCGGCCTTGCGGCCACGGCGGCGGCATCCGCGCAGGCCGGCACGGTCTATCGCTGCCCCGGCCCGCCGGTGCTCTACACCGACCAGATCTCGGCGGCCGAGGCGAAGGACAAGGGCTGCCGCCCGGTCGAGGGCACGCCCGTCACGGTGATCCAGACGCGGCCGCCGGCCGCCAAGGCGGGCGGCGAAGCGGCCGGCACGGCGTCGGCGCCGGCGATGCGCCCGCCGGAAACGCGCGTCGATCCGGCGGCGCAGCGTGCGCGCGACAGCGATGCGCGCCGCATCCTCGAAGCCGAGCTGCGCCGCGAGGAGGCGCGCCTGGCCGAGATGAAGCGCGAGTACAACAACGGCGAGCCCGAGCGCCAGGGCGGCGAGCGCAACTACCAGAAGTACCTGGATCGCGTCGCCGAGATGAAGAGCGGCATCGAGCGCAAGGAAGGCGACATCGCGGCGATCAAGCGCGAGATCGCCAAGCTGCCGCCGCCCTGAGTGCCCCCAGGGCCGGGCTGCGCCCGGCCTGCCCCCCGCGGGGCATAAGCGCTAACGTTACATTCATCTGATGGTACGATGCGGACGGCTGGGCTGCAGGAGCCGTTGTGGGCGAAGAGCTTGAGTTCGACGACGCAGTGGACGGCGCGGCCGGGCAGTTGAGCGTGCAGCAACTGGCTGCCCTGGGCGATGACTGGGAGGTGGTGTGCCGCATGTTGCCGCCGCAGTGGGAATCCAAGGCGGCAGAGCTGGGTGC
>JAFEFZ010000145.1 GCA_018240325.1 Pseudomonadota bacterium | reverse complement strand
GTCGCCGCGCTGCATCGCGAAGCTCACCTGCCGCAGCGCGTGCGCCGGCCCGCGCGCCGTGTTCAGCGTGACGTTCAGGTCGGCGACTTCGAGCAGGGCAGCCAAGGCGGGAGCGTGCGGCGGACGGCGTGGCGGGCGCGGACGGTGGCGAGCGGTGGCGAACGATAACCGCTGGTGCAGCGTCGCCGGCGCGCGCTGCCGCCGGTGCGCGCCGCGGGAGTCGGTTGCCGGCACCGGCCATCGGCTCTACGATGCGCCGCGACCCGGCCGCGATCGGCCCCTAATCCGCAGCCGCAGCCGCGATCCGCAGCCGCAGCCGCCACCCGACCATGAGTGCACGCCGCCTTCAACCCGCCGAGCTGGCCCCCCGCTGCGATCCGGCGTCGATCGAGCCGGTGCTCGCCGCCCTCGGCGCCGATGCCGAAGCTGCCGAGATCGTCGGCCAGGAGCGCGCGCGCCGCGCGATCGAGTTCGGCATCGCGATGCGGCGCGACGGCCACCACCTGTTCGTGATGGGCGGGCCGGGCACCGGCAAGCGCAGCCTGGTGCGCCGCGCGATCGCCGCGCAATCGGCGCTCGACCCGCGCGCGCCGCGCCAGGACTGGGTGTACGTGCACAACTTCGATGCGGCGCACCGGCCGATCGCGCTGGCGCTGCCGGCCGGCCGCGGCGCGCAGCTGCGCACCGACGCCGCCGCGTTCGTCGACGAGCTGCGCGCGACCATCCCCGCCGCCTTCGAGTCGGAGGAATACGCGGCCGAGCTCGAGCGGCTGAACACCGACGCCAAGGAGCGCGCCGAGCGCGGGCTGCTCGAGATCAACCAGGACGCGCAGGCGCAGGGGCTGGTGATGCTGCGCACGCCGGTGGGCTTCACCTTCGCGCCGCGCAAGGGCGACGAAGTGATGTCGCCGCAGGACTACGAGGCGCTGCCGCCCGACGAGCGCGCGCGCCTGGAGAAGGCGGTCGGCGAGCTGCAGGAGCGGCTGGTGCGCGCGCTGCGCGACACGATGCGGCTGCGCAAGGAGCACGCGCAGCGGCTGCGCGCGCTCAACCGCTCGACCACGCAGCTGGCCGTCGACCACGCCGCCGAGGAGATCCGCGCGCGCTATGCCGACCTGCCGCCGGTGGCCGCCTGGCTCGAGGCGCTGCACCGCGCGGTGGTCGACAAGGCCGACGCGTTCCGCGCGCGCGACGATGCCGAGGCCGGCGCCGGCGCCGCGCAGGCGGCCGAGCTGGCGCGCTTCGAGGTCAACCTGCTGGTCGATGCCGGCAACCGCGACGGCAGCCCGGTGATCGATGCCGACCTGCCGAACCTGCAGAACCTGGTCGGCCGCATCGACCACATCGCCAACTTCGGCATGCTGGTGACCGACTTCCGCCAGATCAAGCCCGGCCACCTGCACCGCGCCAACGGCGGCGTGCTGCTGATCGACGCGCTCAAGCTGCTGACCCAGCCCTATGCGTGGGCCACGCTCAAGCGCGCGCTGCTGTGCCGCGAGATCCGGATCGAGTCGATGGGCGAGATGATCGGCATGATCTCCACCGTCCAGCTCGAGCCGCAGCCGATCCCGCTCGACGTGAAGGTGGTGCTGTTCGGCGACCGCGCGCTGTGCCGGCTGCTGCAGACGGCCGACATCGAGTTCGACCAGCTGTTCCGCGTGGTTGCCGACCTCGACGACGACCTGCCGCGCGCCGGCGCGGTGCCGGTGCAGCTGGCGCGCGCGCTCGCGCTGCAGATGCGCGCCAAGGGGCTGCTGCCGCCCGATGCGGGCGCGCTCGCGCGGCTGATCGACCACGCGGCGCGGCGCAGCGGCGACGCGACGAAGCTCACGGCCAACGTGCGCACGCTGCTCGACGTGGCGCTCGAAGCCGACCACCTGGCGCGCGGCGCGCAGCGCGAGCGGCTGGCGGCGGCCGACATCGGCGCGGCAGTGGCCGCGCGGCGCGACCGTGCGGCGCGCGCCGACGAGCGGCTGCGCGAGGCGATGCTGCGCGACATCCTCGCGATCCCCACCGCCGGCACCCAGGTCGGCCAGATCAACGGGCTGGCCGCCTACGAGGCCGGCGGCGAGACCTTCGGCGCGCCGTCGCGCATCACCGCGACCACGCGCCTGGGCGAAGGGCAGGTGGTCGACATCCAGCGCGAGACGCGCATGGGCGGGCCGGTGCACGCCAAGGGGGTGCTGATCCTCACGTCGTTCCTCGCGTCGCGCTACTCGCGCCTGCGGCCGCACGCGATCGCCGCCAGCCTGGTGTTCGAGCAGACCTACGGCATGGTCGAAGGCGACAGCGCGTCGCTGGCCGAGCTGGTGGCGCTGCTGAGCTCGATCGGCGAGGTGCCGATCCGCCAGTCGCTGGCGATGACGGGCTCGGTCGACCAGTTCGGCAACGTGCAGGCGGTGGGCGCGGTCAACGAGAAGCTCGAGGGTTTCTTCGACCTGTGCGCGGCGCGCGGCCTCGACGGCACGCACGGCGCGGTGATCCCCGCGAGCACGGCGGCGATGCTGATGCTGCGCGCCGACGTGGTCGACGCGGTGGCCGCCGGGCGCTTCACGATCCACGCGGTCCAGACCGTCGACGACGCGCTCGAGGTGCTGACCGGGCTGCCTGCCGGCGACGCCGGCACGCCCGACGATGCCACCGTCAACGGCCGCGTCGCCAAGCGGCTGCACGAGTTCTCGCGCCTCGAGCGCGGCGAGCCGCGCTTCGTGCGGCGCAAGCTGCCGCAGCGCGGCGCCCGCGGCGCGCGCCCGCCGCAGCGGGGCGGCCGGTGAACGCGCGCGCCGCCGCGGCCGCCGCGAAGCTGGTCGCGCTGCTCGACGATGCCGCCGCGGCGGCGGCACTGCTCGAGTGGTCGTCGGCGCTGGCGCGCTCGCTCGAGCGCGAGCTGGCGCTGGTCTACGTGGAGAGCACGCATTCGCTGCTCGCGGCGGCGTTGCCGTTCACGCGCGTGCTCGCGCCGCGCGGCGGCGACTGGCTGCCGTTGTCGGCGGGCGATGTCGAGCAGGGTTTTCGCGCGCATGTGGCACGGCTGCGCCAGATGGCCGAACGCGTCGCGCTGCGCGACGCGCTGCACTGGTCGCTGCGCACCGTGCGCGGCAGCCTGCCGCAGGCGGCGATCGAACTCGGCCCCGAGGCCGACCTGATGCTGCTCGCGCCGCCGCCGGCGCCGGGGGCGCTGCCGCGCGCCGCGGCGGCGCGCTGCCCGCGGCTCGTGGTGGTCAGCGGCGAGGCGGGCCCCGACGCCGGCCTGCTGGCGCTCGCGACCCGGCTCGCGCAGGCGCTCGAGGGCACGGTCGAAGTGGCGCGCACCGTGCCCGGGCGGCCGCTGTTCGAGCAGCCCGGGCTGATCGCGTCGCTGCGGCGCTGCGACCTGCTGATGCTGGCGCGATCGGCGCTCGACGCCGCGACGTTGGTGCGGCTGCGCTGCCCGGTGCTGCTGGTCGGCTGAGCGCCCCCAGGGCCGGGCTGCGCCCAGCCCGCCCGCCGTGGGGGTCAAGGAAACTCGGGGCGGCTCGGCGTTTCCTCGCGCGCCCCCAGGGCCGGGCTGTGCCCGACCCGCCCCCCGCGGGGCATAAGCGCTAACTTTACATTCATCTGATGGTACGATGCGGACGGCTGGGCTGCAGGAGCCGTTGTGGGCGAAGAGCTTGAGTTCGACGACGCAGTGGACGGCGCGGCAGGGCAGTTGAG
>JAFEFZ010000144.1 GCA_018240325.1 Pseudomonadota bacterium | reverse complement strand
TGCCGCCGCCGCCCGTCTCGTCGCACCCGCGGCGGCTGCCGGCGGCTTCGACCCGGCCGCCGGTGCCGGCGGCTTCGACCACCTGCGCGCGCTGTTCGTGCAGACGCCGGCCTCGCTGGTCGGCTACCTGATCGGCTGGGGCCTGATGGTCGCGATGTACGGGCCGCTCGCGCCGCGCGCGCCGATGGCCGCCTGGACCGCGGTGCTCGGCGTGCTGCTGGTGCTGCGTCTGGCGCACTACCTGCGCTTCCGGCGCCGGCCCGACGCCGACGAAGCCACGCTGCGGCGCTGGCGCGTCAGCTGGAAGGCGCTGGTGCTGGCGCAGGCGTCGATGTGGGCAGTGGCGGTGTGGCTGTTCTGGGGGCTGGGCACGCCCTACCACCGCACCGGGCTGATGCTGGTGATCTTCAGCCTGGGGCTGGCGTCGGTGCAACTGCTGGCGACCCAGCAGAAGCTGTACATCGCCTTCGTGTGCGTGCTGCTGCTGCCGGCGATGCTGCGCATCGCCACCGACACCAGCCAGCCCTGGCACTGGCAGCTCGCCGGCATCCTGGGGCTGCAGTTCGTCGCGCTGCTGGTGATGGGGCGGGTGCAGCGCAGCGCGCTCGACCAGGTGATCGGGCTGAAGGCGCGCACCGAGCAACTGGCGGCGCAACTGGCGGCCGAGAAGGCCGAGGCCGACGCCGCGCGCCGCGAAGCCGAAGCCGCCAACCGCGCCAAGACCCAGTTCTTCGCCGCCGCCAGCCACGACCTGCGCCAGCCGCTGCACGCGATGGGGCTGTTCGCCGAGGCGCTGCGCAGCCGCAGCCACGACGCCGAGGCGGCGTCGCTGGTGAACAGCATCAACGAATCGGTCGATGCGCTCGAGGGCCTGTTCGCCGAACTGCTCGACATCACCCGCATCGACACCGGCGGCGTCGACGTCAACCCGGCGCCGGTGGCGCTGCGCGACCTGTTCGCGCGGCTGAAGCTGCACTTCGAGCCGATCGCCTTCGAGAAGGGGCTGTCGCTGTCGTTCCGCGGCGCCCGCCACGTCGCCCATGCCGACCCGCTGCTGCTCGAGCGGGTGCTGCGCAACCTGGTGAGCAACGCGATCCGCTACACCGAGGACGGCGGCGTGCTCGTCGCCTGCCGCGCGCACGGCGCCGGGTTGCGGCTGCAGGTGTGGGACAGCGGCATCGGCATCAGCGCGTCGAGCCTGCCGCAGATCTTCGACGAGTTCTACCAGGTCTCGAGCCAGCGGCCGCTGCAGGCGCACCACCGCAAGGGGCTGGGCCTGGGCCTTGCGATCGTCGCCCGGCTGGCGCGGCTGATGGGCACCGCGATCCAGGTGCGCTCGCGCGTCGGCCACGGCACGGTGTTCTCCTTCGAGCTGCCGGCGGGCCAGTTGTCGCGGCCGTTGCAGGCGGCGGCGGCAACGCCGCGTGCGCCGCTCGGGCTGACCCTGCAGGGGCGGCAACTGCTCGTGGTCGAGGACGAGGCGGCGGTGCGCGACGGGCTGGTCGTGCTGCTGCAGGCCTGGGGTGCGGGCGTGACCGCGCTGGAATCGGTCGGGGCGGTGCAGCAGTGGCTGGAAGGCGCGCCGCCGGCTGCGCCCGACCTGCTGCTGGTGGACTACCGGCTGCCGCAGGGGCGCAACGGGCTGGAGGCGCTGGCGCTGCTGCGCGCGCACTGGCCGCAACGCGCGTTGCCGGCGGTGCTGATCACCGGCTCGACGATCGGCGGCCACGAGCGCGAGGCCGCCGAGCACGACTTCCACCTGCTGACCAAGCCGGTGCTGCCGGCGAAGCTGCGCGCGATGATCGCCTTCAAGCTCGGCATGCGCTGAACGCGGCAGCCGCGCCGCCGCGCGGGGGGCGGCTATTGCAGCCGCGGCGGCGGTGGCGCGTCGGCCGGCAGCTGCTGGACGACGCAGCGTGCCGATTCGGCGCTGCGCGCGCCGAACAGGTTGTTCACGTTCTCCAGATAGGTCTGCGGCGAGATCTTGCGGTAGTACAGCCGCGAGGTCTGGTCGAGCCACTGGTCGTAGTAGTCGTAGGAATTCAGGTCCCAGGCCGGATCCCGGAAGCCGCGCGTGATCAGCAGCGGGCCCGCATACAGCGGCTGGCACTGCGCGGCGGCCTGGTCGAGGAAGGCGTTGAAGCCCTGGGCCTTGACGTTGGTCCACGCGTCGGGCGCGCAACCGGAGCCGAGCAGCACGCAGGCAAGCGCGGCTGCGCAGGCGTTGAGGGTTCGGTTCACGAGGCGCTCCCTTGGCGCCGCAGGCTGCGGCGCGGCAACTGTAGCGCGGCGCGCCGGGACGCGCATGCAGCCGCTGCTCAGCTCGGCACGTAGGCCAGGCGCACGTAGATCGGCGCGAAGGCCTCGGCCTGCGTCAGCTCGAGCAGGTTCTCGCGCGCCAGCTCGAGCAACGCGAGGAAGGTCACCACCAGCACGCCCAGGCCGCGCGCAGGGTCGAACATGTCCTGGAACTCGACGAAGCGCTGCCCCTGCAGCCGCTTGAGCACCAGGCTCATGTGCTCGCGGACCGACAACTGCTCGCGCGTGATCCGGTGGTGCTGCACCAGCCGCGAGCGGCGCAGGATGTCGAGCCAGGCGGCGCGCAGCTCGGCCGGGTCGACATCGGGCAAGCGAGGCTGCTGCGATTGCTCGACCGCGACCTGCGCGCGCAGGAAGTCGCGGCCCAGCAGCGGCAGCGCATCGAGCCGGCCGGCAGCCTGCTTCATCTGCTCGTACTCGAGCAGCCGGCGCACCAGTTCGGCGCGCGGGTCGGCGGCTTCCGTGCCTTCGGCCGCCTTCTTCGGCGGCAGCAGCATGCGTGACTTGATCTCGATGAGCATCGCCGCCATCAGCAGGTATTCGGCGGCCAGCTCGAGGTTGCGCCGCCGGATCTGCTCGACGTATTCGAGGTACTGGCGCGTGACGTCGGCCAGCGGGATGTCGAGGATGTTGAAGTTCTGCCGCCGGATCAGGTACAGCAGCAGGTCCAGCGGCCCTTCGAAGGCTTCGAGGAAGACCTCGAGCGCGTCGGGCGGGATGTACAGGTCGGCCGGCAGCCGGAACAGCGGCTCGCCGTACAGGCGCGCGAGCGCGACCTGGTCGACGACATCGGGCAGGGTCGGGTCGGCGGCAGCCGCTTCGGCCACCGCTTCGGCGGCCGCGGCGGGCCGGGCCGCTGCTGCGAGCGCCGGCATCGCGCGGGCGGGCTTCAGCGCTCCTGCCGCTGGACCTGGTAGTAGACGTAGGGCTGCTGCGGCACCCGGGCCTTGCGCCATGCGGCTTGGGCATCGCGGTCGATCGAGCGGTCCCACAGCAGCGCACGGCCGGCGCGCTGCTCGGCCTCGAGCGTGGGGCGCTCGGCTTTCAGGTCGTCGATGAAGTTCGAGACTTCCGACTTGTACGGTGCGCGGGCGAAGATCGACATCGGGTGGCAGCCCAGGAAGAGGGTGGAGACGGCCCGCCATTTTAGCCGGCGCGCCCTGCGGCTATCCTCGGCGGCAACGATGGAGATCGAGCTCAAGTTCCAGGTGCCGCCGGCCAGCCGGCCGGCAGTCGCACGCGCGCTGGCCGGCGCCGATTCGAAGCTGCTGCGGCTGCAGGCGCAGTACTTCGATACCGCCGACCGCGCCCTCGCTCGCTCCGGGCTGGCACTGCGCGTGCGGCGCGAAGGCCGGCGCTGGGTGCAGACGCTCAAGGGCGCCGGCGACGGGCTGTTCCAGCGCGTCGAGCACGAAGTGCCGGTGGCGGCGCCCGCCGGCATCGTGCCGACGGTCGACCCGGCGCGCCACGACGGCACGCCGGCCGGCGCCGCACTGCGCAGCGTGCTGGGCGACGCTGCGCTGCTGCCGACCTACGGCACCACGGTCAGCCGCCGCACGCGCGTACTGCGCAGCGGCGGCGCGCGCATCGAGCTCGCGCTGGACATCGGCTGGCTCGACGGCGGCGCCCGCCGGCTGGCGCTGCACGAGCTGGAGTTCGAGCTGTTGGGGGGCAAGCTGCCGGCACTGTTCGCCACCGCCGGCCAGTGGGCCGGGCGCCACGGGCTCGTGCTGGACATCCGCAGCAAGGCCGAGCGCGGCGACCGGCTGGCCCGCGGCGAGACGGCCGGCCCGGCACGCAAGGCGCAGCCGCTGCAGTTGCCGCCGGGCGTCGGTGCCGACGCGGCGGTGCGGGCGATCGTCGCCAACTGCCTGCGGCAGATCCTGGGCAATGCCAGCGAGATCGCGCACGACGAGCAGCGGCCAGCGCACGTGCACCAGTTGCGTGTGGGGCTGCGCCGGCTGCGTACGGCGCTGCGCGAGCTCGGCGCGCTGGCGCCGGATGCGTCGCCGGACTGGGCCGAGCCGCTCGAGGCCCTGTTCCGCGAGCTGGGCGTGGTCCGCGACCGCGATGCGCTGGCGCAGGGGCTGCTGCCGGCGCTGCACGCCGCCGGGGCGGGGCCGGTGCCGTTGCCGCCGCTGCCGCAAGTGCAGCCGCCGCAGCAGCTGCTGGCGGCAGGCGCGGTCACGAAGCTGTGGCTCGAGCTGCTGGCCTTCGCCGCCGGCGGCGCGCCGGCCACGGCCGCGGCCCGCGTGAAGCCACCTGCAGCGACGCCGGCCGACGCGGGGCCATCGGAGCCGCCGCAGCCGCCGCAGCCGTACGAGCCGTCGGCGCATGCGGATCCGGCCGGTGCCGTGTCGGCCGCTGCCCCGGATGACGGCGGCGACGCGGCAACGGATGGGGCATTTGCGCCGGCGGCCGCGCGGCGGCTGCGGCGGCTGCACCGGCAGGTGCGGCGTGACGCGGAGCGCTTCGAGCTGCTCGACGACGAGCACCGCCACCGGCTGCGCAAGCGGCTCAAGCGGTTGCGCTACCTGTGCGAGTTCGCCGCCTCATGCTTCGACGCGCAAGCGGTGCAGGCGTACCTGAAGCAGTTGACGCCGGCGCAGGAAGCGCTGGGCGAGTTCAACGATGTCTGCGTCGCGCGCGCGCTGCTGCAGCCGGCCGCCGCCACCGACCCCGCTGCCGCCTACGCAGCGGGCTGGCTCGCGCACGAATACACCGACGCGCTGCGGCGCTGCGGGCCGCCGCTGGCGAACCTGCGCGAAGCGCAGCCGTTCTGGTAGGCGGCCGCCAAGGCCGCAGCGCCTGCCGGCCGCGCGCCGGCCAGCCGGGCGATCCCGCAGACGCGGGGGGCGCGCACCGGCCCGCGCGGCCCGGCACTGTCGGCGCATTTGACAGTCGGCCGGCCGCCGAATCCCGGATCGGACGATCCGCCTGCGTTGCGTGCGCGTGGCACGCGAGTTGCAACTTCGTAGGCACGGGCCGCAGGTGGCGGCCTCTTGTTACGAAAAGGTGTAACCATGATCCGCAAGACTCTTCTGTCCGCCGCAGCCTTCGCCCTGACGGGCGGCGCCGCGCACGCATCCTTCCTCGTCACCTACGAAGCGCCAAAGGCCGTGAACACCACAGCAAGCTTCGACTACAAGGGAGTCGAGAACTTCGATTCGCGCAGCGTCGGCTCGAACCAGACCTTCACCACCGATTTCGGCACGGCTGCCGATCTGACCAAGATCACCGGTACCTACCAGTCAGTCGAGATCCTGAAGGCGGACGTTTGGGGCGGCGCCGGTAACACCGGCAACTATGCGGTGACCTTCTCGGGCGGCGGATACGATCTGACGCTGTCGGCGCAGGATGCCGCCACCTCTGCCGCCAAGCCGGTGACTTACTTCGG
>JAFEFZ010000143.1 GCA_018240325.1 Pseudomonadota bacterium | reverse complement strand
TAGGACGTGCCGTGCTCGTAGACGGCGGCGCCGCACTTCGGGCACTTGCCCAGGCTCTCCTGGTCGGCAAAGTCCACCGGCTCGCCCGATTCAGCCGCGCGCCGCGCGTCTTCGCCGAAGTCGAACTCGAGCTTCCAGTTGCCGAGCTCGTCGTCGTGAGCCAGCCGCAACTCGGCCGTGAAGGGCCAGCCGGCCTTCGAGCGGAAGCCGTCGAGCGGGCCGATGCGCTTGTCGCGCAGGAAGGCCTCGACCTCGGCCAGCTCGAAGTTGCGCCCGCCCGGCGCCTTGCCGATCGAGAAGCCGCAGCCCTCGCCGCTGCCGGCTGCGCCGGTGCAGGCGAAGCGGCGGTAGTTCTCCTTGACCACGCCGCCGCACTTCGGGCAGGGCGCGGCCAGCGTCGCGTAGTCGCCGGGGATCGTGTCGCGGTCGTACTCCTTGGCCTTGCGCACGATGCGCTCGGCCATCCGTGCGATCTCGGCCATGAACGCGGCGCGCTCGAGCCGGCCGTGCTCCATCTCGGCGAGCTTGAATTCCCAGGCACCGGTGAGCTCGGGCCGGGTCAGGTCCTCGACGTCGAGCCCGCGCAGCAGCGTCATCAGCTGGAAGGCCTTGGCGGTGGGCACCAGCTCGCGGCCGTCGCGCAGCAGGTACTTCTCGAGGATCAGCCCCTCGATGATCGCGGCGCGCGTGGCCGGCGTGCCCAGGCCCTTGTCGTGCATGGCCGCGCGCAGCTCGTCGTCGTCGATCAGCTTGCCCGCGCCTTCCATCGCCGCCAGCAGCGTGGCTTCGGTGTAGCGCGCCGGCGGCTTGGTGCGCAGGCCGACCGCGTCGGCCGATTCGGTGCGCACGGCCTCGCCCGCCGCCACCGGCACCAGGTTCGCGTCTTCCTCCTGCGCCTCGCGGCCGTAGACGGCGAGCCAGCCCGGGTTGACGAGCACCTTGCCGTTGGTCTGGAAGCGGTGCTCGCGGCCTTCGGCCTGCACGGTCGAGATGCGCGTGGTCACCAGGAATTCGGCCGCCGGAAAGAACACCGCCAGGAAGCGCTTGAGCACCAGGTCGTACAGCTTCGCCTCGGCCTCGCTCAGGCTCTTCGGCGCCTGCAGCGTCGGGATGATCGCGAAGTGGTCCGACACCTTCGCGTTGTCGAACACGCGCTTGGTCGGCTTCAGGTAGCCCTCGTCCAGCGCGCGCTGCGCGTGCGCGGCCAGCGGCCGCAGCGGCGCCGGCAGATCGTCGGCGGCGACCATCGCGAAGGTCTTCTTCACCACGCCCAGGTAATCCTCGGGCAGGTGGCGCGAATCGGTACGCGGGTAGGTCAGCACCTTGTGCTTCTCGTACAGCGCCTGCGCCAGCGCCAGCGTGGTCTTGGCGGAAAAGCCGAAGCGCGAGTTGGCCTCGCGCTGCAGCGTCGTCAGGTCGTACAGCGCCGGGCAGCTCGAGCTGCTGGGCTTGGATTCCTCGCTGACGCCGGCGGGCTGGCCGCGCACCGCGGCCGCGATCGCCTGCGCCGCGGCTTCGTCCCACAGGCGGTCGGCGCGCTGCTCGGGGTCGTCGGGGTTCTTCTTGAAGGCCGGGTCGAACCACTTGCCGTCGTACTGGCCGGCCTGCGCATCGAAGACGGCGCGGATCTCCCAGTAGTCGCGCGGCACGTGGCGGCGGATCTTCTCCTCGCGCTCGACCACGATCGACAGCGTGGGCGTCTGCACCCGCCCGACGGTGGTCAGGAAGAAGCCGCCGTCGCGCGAGTTGAACGCGGTCATCGCGCGCGTGCCGTTGATGCCCACCAGCCAGTCGGCCTCGGAGCGGCTGCGCGCCGCGTCGGCCAGGCCCTGCATCTGGGCGTCGCTGCGCAGCCGCTCGAAGGCGTCGCGGATCGCCTGCGGCGTCATGCTTTGCAGCCACAGCCGCTCGATCGGCTTGCCCAGGTCGTGCTTGGCGCCGGCCGCGTACTGCACGATCAGCCGGAAGATCAGCTCGCCCTCGCGCCCGGCGTCGCAGGCGTTGACGATGCGCGCCACGTCCTTGCGCTTGAGCTGCTTGACCACTGCGTTCAGCCGCGACTTGCCCTTGTCGATCGGCGCCAGGTCGAAGTGCGGCGGCACCACCGGCAGGTGCGCGAAGCTCCACTTGCCGCGCTTGACGTCGTACGCCTCCGGCGCCTTGATCTCGACCAGGTGGCCGACCGCCGAGGTCACGACGTAGGCGTCGTTCTCGAAGTGGTCGGCGTGCTTGTCGAACTTGCCGGCGGCCGGCGTGAGCGCGCGCACGATGTCCTGCGCCACGCTCGGCTTCTCCGCGATGATGACCGTCTTGCCCATGGAACCCTTGCATTCGTCGTTCGGCGCGGCGCGCGCGGCCCGTCCAGGGCCTGCCTACAATCGCCGCCTTCGCGCGCGCATGCACGCGCGCGCCCACGATTCAATGTACCCAATGCCGATGCGCAAGCCCGCCGCTGCCCCGAAGTCCAAGCCGGCTGCGCGCAGCCGCCGCATCCAGGTGCGCAAGAGCGGCGTGCACGGCAAGGGCGTGTTCGCGGTCGTGCCGATCGCCGCCGGCGAGACGGTGATCGAATACACCGGCGAGATCATCAGCTGGCAGGAGGCGCTGCGCCGCCACCCGCACGACCCGGCGCAGCCCAACCACACCTTCTACTTCCACATCGACGACGAGCACGTGATCGACGGCGCCGTCACCGGCAACGCGGCGCGCTGGATCAACCATGCCTGCGACACCAACTGCGAGGCCGACGAGGACGGCGGGCGCGTCTTCATCAGGGCGCTGCGCGACATCGCGCCGGGCGAGGAGCTGTTCTACGACTACGGCCTGGTGATCGACGAGCGCATGACGGCGAAGCTGAAGAAGGAATTCGCGTGCTTCTGCGGCAGCCCGCGCTGCCGCGGCACGATGCTGGCGCCCAGGCGGCGCTGACCCCGATGACCCAGGGGCGCGGCCTACCGGCGGGCGATGCGCCCGCGCCGCCCGCGCGCCGCCCGGACTGGGGCGTGCAGGCGCACTGGCCGGCCCTGGCGGCCCTGCTGCCGGGGCTGGATGTCGAGGTGCTGGCCAGCGTCGGCTCGACCAACACCGTGCTGCTCGAGCGGCTGCGCACCGTCGATGCGCGCCGCGGTGCCGGCACCGCGTTGGGCCGCCGCAGCGGCGACCGCAACCCCTGCCTGCTGGTCGCCGAGCGTCAGACCGCCGGCCGCGGCCGCCGCGGCCGAAGCTGGCAATCGGCTCCGGGCGCGTCGCTGACCTTCTCGCTCGCGCTGCCGCTGGCGCCGGCTTCGTGGTCGGGGCTGTCGCTGGCGGTCGGCGCCGCGCTTGCCGACGCACTCGACCCGCCGGCCGGCAGCGTGCCGCCGCGCATCGGCTTGAAATGGCCGAACGACCTGTGGCTGGCCGACGCTCCCGGCCGCGGCCGCAAGCTCGGCGGCGTGCTGATCGAGACCGCGCCGGTCGAAGGCGCGCGCGTGGCGGTGATCGGCGTGGGCCTGAACGTGCAGCCGCTGCCGGATGCGGCCGGCTTCGCCACCGGTTATGGCTGCCTGCTGGAACTGCTGCCCGGCATCGATGCGCCCGCGGTGCTGTGGCGCGTGGCCTTGCCGCTGGCGCAGGCGCTGCGGCGCTTCGAGCGCGAGGGTTTCGCGGCCTTCGCTGCGGCCTATGGCCGGCGCGATCTGCTGGCCGGCCAGACGGTGCGCACCACCGATCCGGCGGTGCCCGAGGGCCTGGCCGAAGGCGTGGACGGCGACGGTGCGCTGCGCGTGCGTGCGGGCGGCGTGCTGCACAAGCTGGTCGGCGGCGAAGTCAGCGTGCGCCCCGCGGGTGGCTGATGAGTTCCGCGGCTTCACTGTCGGCTCTCGACCCGCGGCGGTGTTTCGCCGCTGCGCCGAAAACAGTCCTCGTTCGACTGCGAAAACGTGGCGCACGGGGCCGCCGACGGGGTGGCCAACTCCGTTCAGCCAAATTCT
>JAFEFZ010000142.1 GCA_018240325.1 Pseudomonadota bacterium | reverse complement strand
GAAGCGCGGGAAGCCGTCGACGTCGCCGGCCAGCAGCGCCGCCACCTGCGCCGCCGGGTCGTTGATGAAGCGGAAGGTGACCTTGTTGATCTTGATCGCGCCCGGGTTGCGGTAGCCGGGCCACTTGACCAGCGTGACCGCGCTGCCCTTCTGCCAGCTGTCGAAGGTGTAGGGGCCGGTGCCGACCGGCTTCGATGCGGTGGTCGCGGCGCTCTTGGGGCTGAGGATCACCGCGGTGTTCTCGCCCAGGCGGAAGGGCAGCGTCGCGTCGGCGTTGTTCAGCACCAGGATCACGGTCTCGGCGTCGGGCGTGGCGATGCTCGAGATGTTGTCGAACACCGCCTTCTTGGCCTTGTTGGTCGAGCCCTCGGCCTTGGCGCGCTCGAAGCTGAACTTGACCGCCGCCGCGTCGAAGGGCTCGCCGTCCTGGAACTTGATGCCGCGCTTGAGCTTGAAGCTGTAGGTCTTGCCGTCGGGGGTGACGCTCCAGCTGTCGGCCAGCAGCGGCGTGACCGTGCCGTCGACGTTGATCTTGGTCAGCCCCTCGAGGATGTTGTAGTGCACGATCTCGCCGATCGCCGCCGCCGGTGCGGTGGTCGGGTCCAGCCCCGGCGGCTCGAGCACCATGCCCAGCACCACCGTGTCCTTGCGTGCCTGGGCCGGCGCGTCGGCGGGCAGACCCAGCCCGGCCAGCGCCAGCGTGGCGCCCAGCAGCGCGGTCAGTGCACGTCGTTGCAGCTTCATCGAGTGATCCTTCGCAGAGGTGTGGGGGTTCGGGCAGGCCGCGGGACCGGGTTCAGCGATTGTGCGCGATGGTGCCGTCGTCGCCCGGCTCGGCGCCGAGCGCGGCCACCATCGACGCGTGATGGCAGGCGGCGAGATGGGCCGATGCGCGCTGCGCCGGCGGCCGCGCCGGCTCCGTCGTCACCAGCGGCAGCAGCGTCGGCCGCTCGGCGATGCAGCGCGGCTGCACCCAGGCGCAGCGCGGCGCGAAGGCGCATCCCTGCGACAGCGCGCGCGCCGCGTCGGCGGCCGGCAGCGGCTCGGGCACGCGCCGCGCGCGCCGGCCGCCGCCCAGCCGCGGCACCGCGTCCATCAGCGCGCGCGTGTACGGATGCGCGGCCTGGCGGAACAGCGCCGCCGGCGCGCCCTGCTCGACCACGCGGCCCCGGTACAGCACGATCACTTCGTCGCACACCAGGTCGACCACCGCCAGGTCGTGGCTGATGAACAGCAGCGCCAGCCCGAGGCGCTGCTGCAGCTCCTGCATCAGGTTGAGCACCTGCGCCTGCACCGACACGTCGAGCGCGCTCACCGGCTCGTCGGCGACGATCAGCTTCGGCCGCGTGATCAGCGCGCGCGCGATCGCGATGCGCTGGCGCTGGCCGCCGCTGAACTCGTGCGGATAGCGCGCGAGCGCTGCCGTGCCCAGGCCCACCGCGTCCAGCACTTCAGCGGCGCGCGCGCGCTGTTCGGCCGCACTCGCGCCGTGCAGCACGCGCAGCGGCTCGCTGACCGTGTGCAGCACGCTGCGGCGCGGGTCGAGCGAGCCGTACGGATCCTGGAACACCATCTGCAGCTGCGCGCGTGCGCGCCGCAGCGCGGCCGGCGCCAGTGCGTGCAAGGCCTCGCCGTCGAGCAGCACGCGCCCGGCGCTCGGCGCTTCCAGCGCCATCACCAGCCGCGCCAGCGTCGACTTGCCCGAGCCCGATTCGCCGACCACGCCCAGGCTGCGGCCCGCCGCCAGCGTGAAATCGACCCCTTGCAGCGCATGCACCAGCGGCCCCGGTTCGAGCAGCCGCTCGCGCGGCAGCCGGTAGTGCTTGACCAGGCCCTCGACGGCCAGCAGCGGCGCTGGGTTCACTGGAGTCCCTTCGCGGGCTGCGCCCTGCGGTATTCGCCCTTGGGGCGGCCCGGCGGGTTCATGCCGGCGGCGGCTCGGCTAGCGTCACGTCCAGCCGCAGGCAGCGCGCGTCGTGCCCCGGCGCGACCGGCGCCGGCGGCGGCAGCGCGCGCCGGCAGGCGTCGATCACGTAGGCGCAGCGGTCGGCGAAGGGGCAACCGGGCGGCAGGTCGGCCAGATCGGGCACGCGCCCGGGAATCGTGGCCAGCCGCGTGCCGCGCGCCAGCCCCAGCCGCGGCCGCGCGGCGAACAACCCGCGCGTGTAGGGGTGCGCGAGCGTGCCGAACACCGCGCCAGTGGGGCCGCTCTCGACCACGGTGCCGCCGTACATCACCAGCACGCGCTGCACCGTCTCGGCCATCACGCCCAGGTCGTGGCTGATCAGCAGCAGCCCCATGCCGTCCTCGGCCACCAGCTCGGCGATCAGGTCGAGCACCTCGCGCTGGATCGTCACGTCGAGCGCGGTCGTCGGTTCGTCGGCGATCAGCAGGTCGGGGCCGCAGGCCAGCGCGATCGCGATCACCACGCGCTGGCGCTGGCCCCCCGACATCTGGTGCGGCCAGGCGTCGAGCCGCTTCTTCGCATCGGGCAGCTGCACGCGCTCGAGCAGCCGCAGCGCCTCGGCGCGTGCCGCGGCCGCCGTCAGGCCCTGGTGCAGCCGCAGCGGCTCGGCGATCTGCCGGCCGATGGTGTGCAGCGGGTTCAGCGCGGTCATCGGCTCCTGGAAGATCATGCCGATGCGCGCGCCGCGCAGATCGCACAGCGCGTCTTCGCCCAGCGCGGTCAGCTCGCGGCCGTCGAAGCGGATCGACCCGGCCACGCGCGCGCCGTCGGGCAGCAGGCCCATCAGCGCCAGCGCGGTGATGCTCTTGCCGCAGCCCGATTCGCCGATCAGCCCGACGGTGTCGCCGCGCTGCATCGCGAAGCTCACCTGCCGCAGCGCGTGCGCCGGCCCGCGCGCCGTGTTCAGCGTGACGTGCAGGTCGGCGACTTCGAGCAGGGCAGCCAAGGCGGGAGCGTGCGGCGGACGGCGTGGCGGGCGCGGACGGTGGCGAGCGGTGGCGAGCGGTGGCGAACGATAACCGCTGGTGCAGCGTCGCCCGGCCGCATCCGCCGCCCGCCGCCTGCCGACAGCCGGACGCGCCCCGCGTGGAGCGCCCCGGCGCGGGGCGGGCGGCGCCTACACTGGCGCGATGTCGACGCCTGCGTTGCCGAGGCGGATCCGGATCGTCGCGACATGCCTTGGGGCCGTCGCGGCATGCGCCGAAGCGGGCAGTCCGGTTGTGCCGCAGCCGGCTCCGAGCGGGTTCGTCGATCAATTCGAGAAGAACGGCGGCGTATTCCCCGGCTACCGCCGCAACCACGCGAAGGGCGTGTGCGTTGTCGGTCACTTCGACAGCAGCGGCGCGGCCGCGCCCTACTCGGCTGCACAGGTTTTCATGCCCGGCAGGCGTAGCCCGGTGGTCGGCCGATTCTCGATTCCCGGCACCAACCCCTACGCCTGGGACGACAGCACGCCGATCCGTGGGATGGCTCTGCAATTCACGCAGGCCGACGGGCGGCAATGGCGCACGGCCATGAACGCGGTTGCCGCGTTTCCAGTCGCCACGCCGCTGGCCAACTACGAATTCATGCAGGCGCAGCAGCCCGATCCGGCCACGGGCGACCCCGACCCGAAGAGGCTGGCCGCCTTCCTCGCCGACCACCCGACGGCCGATGCCTTCCGTCTGTGGAACGAAGGAGCCCGGCCGTCGGCCAGCTATGCCGCCGAGCGCTACAACAGCCTGGACTCATTCGTGCTCGTCGACGCCCGCGGTGGCCGGCATCCGGTGCGCTGGCGCATGGTGCCGACGGCGGGCGCCGACGCGCGCCCGGTGCCCGCGGGCGACCCGGATTTCCTGGCCGCCGACTTGCGTTCCCGCCTGTCGCACGGGCCGTTGCGCTGGCACCTGGAGATCGTGTTTCCGGAGCCTGGCGATGCCATCGACAACGCCGCCCGGGCCTGGCCGCAGGATCGGCGCCACATCGACGCCGGCACGCTGGTGATTCGGTCGAGCCGGCCGCACGGTACCTGCGACGCGATCAATTTCGATCCGCTCGTGCTGCCT
>JAFEFZ010000141.1 GCA_018240325.1 Pseudomonadota bacterium | reverse complement strand
TGCACGCTGGAGGCCTGCGCCGGCCGCAAGGCCGGCCCGACTGTCATGCTGGAGCCCCCTCTCGGAGGGGGCTCGGGGGAGCCGTGTGTACGGGCCTTGGCCCGAAGCGGCCGAAGGCCGCTTCGGGCCGAAACCCGATCGAGAACGAGATCAGGCTGCCCTCGGCGTGCCATGGCGTCGAAGCATCTTCCGCGATGCACGAGCGGGCTGAACCGATCGACCACCGCAGTTGCGGCTGTGCCGGTCGATCGGCGGCAGGCGGCGCGGCAGCCGGCTGCTGCCGCGCGTCGGGGGCAGTACGCCAAGTGCGTGGGGGTTTCTTCTCAACCCGCGGGCAGCGCCGCACCCACCTGCTGGTACACGGCCGCCTCGAAGCCGACCAGCGTCTGCACGACGCGCAGGTCGAAGAAGGGCAGCAGCTGCGTCATCAGCACGCCGCCGATGCCCTTGCGGCGGTCGATCCAGTAGTAGGAATTGAACACGCCGGCCCAGTCGCCGGTGCCGTGGCTGCGCATGCCCGGCAGGTCGGCCTGCGTCAGGTGAAAGCCCAGGCCCCAGCCCTGAGGGAACGGCAGCCCCGGCACGTCGTTCGACAGCTCGGGCACGGCCGACTTCATCACGGCCGGCAGCTGGATCGCGCCGATGTGGTTCTGCAGCGCCAGCTGCGCGGTGGCCGGCTGCAGCACCCCGGCGCCGTCGTTCAGCCAGGCCTGCACGAAGCGGCCGTAGTCCTGGATCGTGCCGCACGAGCCGCCGCCGCCCGAGTCCCAGTCGGGCGTCACCGTGTCGTCGAGCGCGGCCGGCGCGAGGCCGCCGTCGGCCTGGCGCTGCATCACGCGCAGCATCCGCGCGCCTTGTTCTTCGTTCGGTGCGAAGCCGGATTCGTCCATGCGCAGCGGGCCGTAGACGCGCTCGCGCAGCGCCTGGCCCAGCGTCTGGCCGGTCACCTGCTCGACCACCAGCCCGAGCCAGTCGGTGCTGACGCCGTACTCCCACGCGGTGCCCGGGTCGTTGACCAGCGGCGTCACGATGCTGCACTTGCGCCCCGACAGCACCGTCGGCGCGCCGGTCAGCGCGTGCCAGCGCAGCAGCTTCTCGTTGGTGAAGAAGTAGCCGCAGCCCGAGGTGTGCGTCATCAACTGCCGCACCGTGGCCTGGCTCGCCGGTGCGCGCAGGATCGGCGCGTCGCCGTCGAAGCCTTCCAGCACCTGCAGGCGGCCGAACTCCGGCAGGATCGACGCCACCGGGTCGTCCAGCCGCAGCCGCCCCTGCTCGACCAGCTGCAGCGCGGCGGTGGTGGCCACCGCCTTGGTCATCGACGCGTTGCGGAACATCGTGCGCTCGCCGGCCTCGCCGGCCGCGTGGTGGAACAGCGCGCCGTCGCGGCCGACCACGAGCGCGGCGATGCCGTGTGCGGTGCCGTCGGCCACGGCCGCGTCGAGCAGTGCGCGGATTGCCGAACCATCGAAAGCCATCAGGGTCTCCTTCGTCAGTGGGTTGGGGATCGGAGCCGGCCGCCGTGGGCCGGCTTCAGGTGAGCCGGCAGCGAGCGGGCCTTCAGCGCTGCGCGAAGGCCAGCAGGTGCGCGGCCAGCGCGTCGGGCTGCGTGACCATCGGGCAGTGCCCGGTGGCCATCTCCACCACCTGCCAGCCCGGTTGCGTGCGCACGCGTTCGCGCATCGCGTCGATCGTCGGGTAGGCCGGCTGGGTGCAGTCGATGAACAGCCGCGGCAGCGCCGCCAGCAGCGCGGCGTCGTAGTGCAGCGGCGCGCGGTACATGCCGAAGGGGTGCGGCACCTGGCGGCGCAGCAGCCAGTCGCGGTCGGCACCGGCCAGGCCGAAGCCGGCCGGGTCGGGCGGCGGCAGCGCATTGCCGTGCGCGGCCGCGGCGGCGCGGCGCGCGGCCACGGTTTCGGGCGCGTGGGTGTCGCCCCAGCCCTCGCCGGGCAGCGGCACCAGCGCGTCCACGTAGGCCAGGCTGCGCACGCCGCCGGCACCCCGGCGCGCGCACAGCGCGGCCGCCGCGCCGGTGACCACCATGCCGCCGTAGCTGTGGCCGACGAGCACGGGCGCGTGCAGTTCCTCGGCCTCGACCAGGCCGATCACGTCGTCGATGTGGGTCTGCAGCGAAATGTCGGGCCGGCGCAGGTGCGCACGCTCGCCGCAGCCGGTGAGCGTGACCGCGTGCACCGCGTGCACCGCCGCGCGCAGCGGCTCGAGCACGCGGCGCCAGATCCAGGCACCGCCCCAGGCGCCGTGCACCAGCACCAGTGGCGATCGAACATTGCCCATCGCGCCGCCTCCTTGCCTGCCGCCTGCGTGGCCCGATCATGGCATGGCGGCCGGGCCCCCGGCCTGTGGCCGCGCCGACCGCTGCCGCAGTGATTGCCGCCGTGCCGCTTGCCGCCGTGCCGCTTGCCGCCGTGCCGCTTGCCGCCGTGCCGATTGCCGCGGTGCCGATTGCCGCGGTGCCGATTGCCGCGGTGCCGATTGCCGCCGCGATGATCGGCGCGCGGTGCGCACGCCCGCGCTCACTGCGCTGCCGGCGTGGTGCACGCGGCGACCCACGCGGCGTAGGGCGCGAAGGCGTGTGCGGCCGCGATCGCGTGGATCGCCGGCAGCTCGTACGGATGCCGCGCGCGGATCGCCGCCTCGAGCGCCGCATAGCCATCGGGCCGTGTCTTGAACAGCACGCGCTGCTCGCCATCGTGCTCGACCGCGCCGTGCCAGCGGTAGAAGCTCTCGATCGCTTCGATCTGCGCGCAGGCCGCAAGCCGCTGCTCGACCATCGCCCGCGCCAGCGTGCGCGCCTGCTCGACGCTGCCGACCGTGGTCACCACCAGCAGCACGCCGTCCACCGGTCGACGCTGCGCGCTGCGGCCTTCGCCCTTGGGGCGGCCCGGCGGGGTCACTGGAGCACCTGCGGGCTGCGCCCTGCGGTGTTCGCCCTTGGGGCGGCCCGGCGGGCTCATCGCTGCGCGACTGCATCGGCGCCGCGGGCCAGCGCCCAGGCGACGAGCAGCAGGAAAGCGGCGATCGCGGCCCACTTGAAGGCGGCGGCGCCGGCGGCGGCCGCATAGGCGGCGCCGGCGTCGAAGCGCGGCGCGGCGGTCAGCCACCCGTGCAGGCCGTTCTCGGCCGCATCGGCCAGCGCGGCGGCCGGCAGCAGCGCGGCGGCCAGCGCGCGCGTGCGGCGGCCGCAGCGGGCGAACAGCGCGGTGCGGCGCGCCAGCACCCAGCCGAAGGCGCCGTAGGCAGCCAGCAGCAGGCAGTCCCACGGCAGATGCGCGCGAAAGCGTGCCACGCCGTCGGCACCCCACGCGTGCACGATCGCGCCGAAGGCGCGGGGCGTCGCGGCCAGTTGCAGCGCGAGCACGCCGGGCTGCAGCGGCGCGAGGTACAGCGCCAGTGCGCCGAAAAGCGCCGCGCTCAGCAGCCCGAGCGCCCAGGCCAGCCGGATGCCGCGGGTGGCGCGCCGCGGCGCAGCCGCCGGTGCCGCGCGCCCGCCGGGGTGCAGCGCCGGCCGCGCGTCGGCGTCGTGGTTGCGGCTCACGTGCGTCAGCACCGCGCGCGTGGCGATTGCGCCGGGCGCAAAGCGGCGGCACCGCCGTGGATCTCGAGCGTGCGCATTGCCCGGCGCTCAGCGTTTGCGTGCGGTGCGCGCCGCGTCCAGGAAGTCGCGCAGCATCGCGCTGTCGTCGAAGGTGCCCTGGGCCGCGCTGTTGTGGAACTCCGGATGCCATTGCACCGCGGCCACGAAACCCGGGCGGCGCCGGCGGATGGCCTCGATCAGGCCGTCCTCGGCGCAACGCGCCTCGGCTTCGAGGCCGTGCGCCAGGTCCTTGATGCCCTGGTGATGGATGCTGTTGACGCGCGCGCGCCGGACCTTCGGGTACAGCTGCGCCAGGCGCGTGTCGGGCGCGATCTCGATCGTGTGGAGATACTGGTCGTAGTTCGGGCTGCGGTGCGCGATCGCGTCGGGCCGCTGCGTGGCGATGTCCTGGTACAGCGTGCCGCCGTGCAGCACGTTCAGCAGCTGCAAGCCGCGGCAGATGCCGAACACCGGCTTGCGCACATGGATGAAGGCGCGCGCCAGCGCCATCTCGTAGCGGTCGCGCACGCGGTCGCCGCGCCATTCGGGCTTCATCGCCGTCTCGCCGTAGCTTTCGGGCGCCACGTCGTGGCCGCCTTGCAGCACCAGGCCGTCGAGCGCGTCGGCATAGTTGGCAAGCTCGACATGGTGGCGCTTGACCAGGCTGTCGGCGTCCACGGCCGGCACCATCACCGGCAGCGCGTCGCCGCTCATCACCCAGTGCGCGACCGACTGTTCCAGGTAGTACAGCGTCTTGGTCCAGACGCCGCCCAGGTCCAGCACCGGCCCTTCGGGATAGTAGGTGCGTGCCGAGATGCCGATCAGCAGCCGGGGTTTTCGCAGGAACATGGGTTCACCTGGATGGCCTGGCGCAGCAGGCGTTGGTTCGTGCGGCTGGCACGGATGGCGCCGGGCGCCGCCGCCTGCGGCGCCCCCGAAGTGGCTGCCGGGCCCGGCCGGCGTGCGCCGGCGCCGGTGCGGCTCGCGGCGGGGAAGGCGCAGCGGGCGCGGGTCATCGGATCACGGGCACCGCCGGAACTTGCCGGCCAGTGCCGCCTTGCCGAACTGCTGTTCGAGCGTCGGATCGCCGTCGACCCGCAGATAGGGGCCGGCTTCGTCCTGCATCGCCAGGAAGGCCAGGCCGCCGGGCTTCGCGTCGCCGAGCAGCGCGACCTCGAAGCCGGCGGGCGGCTGCATCTGGCCGAACCAGCTGTAGGCGGTGATCGGCGCCCCGGTGCGGCGCTCGCCTTTTCCGGCGCGCAGCGTCAGCGCGCGCGTGTCGACGGTGAGCCGGGTGCCCGCGGGCTTGCCGCAATCGACGGCCCAGGTGCCGGCCCAGCGCGTCAGCACTTCGATGTCGCGGGCTTCCTGCTGCGCCACGGCGGGCAGCGCGGCGCCGAGCAGCAGGCAGGCGATGAGGGCACGTGGGCGACGCATGGGGGGCAGCGGCAAGCCGACCGGACGGCCCCGGAGTATCGCTTCAGCTCCGAACCCGTGACGCCTTGCTGCCATTGGCGCCATGCCGCTTCGCACGCGGCGCGCAGGGCCCGGCGTCTCGGCGGCGATCGCGGCCGGCAGCAGGCTCGACGAGGTGGCGCGGGCCGAAGGCCGCGCCGCCAATGCCCGCGTCCGCGACGTGGCCGGGTGCGTGCAGTACCGTGCCGTGGGGTGCGGCCGGTCGTCCAGGGCGGCGATGCGCAGCGTACCGAAGCTGACCCCACCGCGGCGCAGATGGACCAGGCCCTTCGGCATCCTCGAGCAATGCCTGCCCATGAGCGCACGCACGATGGGCCGCAGCGTCGCGATCGGCGGCGCTGGGGCCTCGTGGTGAGCGCGCCGGGCCGCCCCCCAGCGCTCGACCCGGGACGCGCAGCGTGGAGGGCATTCCGATGAGCGCGCCGGGCGATACGGCGGCGTCGGCCGGCGCACTGGCGCATGTGCGCTGGGAGCCTCGCCTGCTGGAGCCCGGCCACGACAGGGCGATGGAGTCTTACGCCCGGCGTCGGGTCGGCATGCCGCACCCGACCGTGCGCTACTTCCTGGCCGCGCCCTGGGTGGCGCGCGCGGTGGTCGATCTGCATGTCGAGTTCGGGCTGCTGCTCGAGCTCGACCAGCGCACCGCCGACCTGATCGGGCTGGTGGTCAGCCAGGAGAACTCCTGCCGCTTCTGCTATGCGATCGTGCGCTCCACGCTGTGGCTGCAGGGCATGGACGCCGAGCGCATCCGGCGCGTCGAGCAGAACTTCAGCCGCGCCGACCTGCCGCCGCGCACGCAGGCCGCGATCGCCTACGCGCGTGCGCAGTCGCGCAGCGGGCCGGCCGGCGCGTGCATCGCGTGGCCGACGCTGCGCGAGGCCGGCATCGACACCCTGCAGGCCAAGGAGATCGCCTTCACCGTGGCGACCAACGATTTCAGCAACCGCGCGCACACGATGGTCGCGGCGCCGTACCGGCCGGTCGAGCGCATGCCCGAGCAGGCGCTGCTGCGGCTGCTGCGGCCGCTGCTGGACCGCATGATGAGCCGGCACCGGTCGCGCGGGCAGCCGGCGGCGCTGCCGCCGGCCGACTCCGCGCTGCCTAACGGCGCCTTGGTGGCGGCCTTCGCCGGCTCGCCGATCGCCGCGGCGCTGCAGCGCACGCTGGCCGAGATGTGGGCGTCGCCGCAGTTGAGCCGACGCTGCAAGCTGCTGATGTTCGCGGTGGTGTCGCGCGGCCTGCCTTGCCAAGTGTGCGAGCTCGAACTGACGGCTGCGCTGCGGCGCGAGGGGCTGAGTGCGGATGCGGTCGAGCGCATCCTCGGCCGGCTCGATGGGCCCGAACTCGACGCCACCGAGCGCGCGCTGCTGCCGCTCGCGCGCGAGTCGCTGTGGTACGAGCCGGCGCAGCTGCAACGCCGCGTGCGCGGCCTGAGCGGCACGCTCACGCAGCCGCAGCTGATCGAGGCCATCGGCGTCGCGGCGATGGCCAACGCGCTGTGCCGCATGAGCGCGGTGGTGCTGGCCGCGCCGGACACGTGAACGCGTTGGCGGCAGCGGGCGTCGGGCTGCTCGGTCTGGCGCTGATGCTGGCCTGGGCGCTGTGGCGCCAGCGCCGCCGCAACGCGGCGCTGCAACGCCGGCTCGACCTGGCCGACACCGAGCTGCAACAGTTGCAGCAGGCCTGCGCCCGGCTGGCACCCGCCGGCGTGGTCGACCGCATGCTCGCCGACGGCCTGCGCGGCGGCGCGGCCGAGCTGCCCTTCGAGCGCAGGGAGGTCACCGTGCTGTTCAGCGACCTGGTCGGCTTCACCGCACTGAGCGAGCAGCTCGATCCGGCCGTGCTGGCGCGGGTGCTCGACGGCTACTTCCAGCGCATCAGCGATGCGGTGCATGCGCACAGCGGCCATGTGTCGACCTGGCTCGGCGACGGCATGCTCGCCTACTTCGGCGCGCTGCGGCCCAACCCCTGGCAATGCGCCGACGCGGTGCGCTGCGCGCTGGCGATGGCCTGTGCGATCCGCCGCTGCAACGAGGAGCTGGCGCGCGAAGGCTTGCCGCCGCTGGCGTTGGGCATCGGCATCCACCGCGGCCCGGGCCTGGCCGGCATGATCGGCTCGCGCGAGCGCCGCGAGTACGGCTTCGTCGGCCGCACCGTCAACCTGGCGGCGCGCGTGCAGACGCTGACGCGCACGCACGGCGTCGAGATCCTGGTCACCGAAGCCGTGCGCGCCGGGATCGGCGATGCCTTCGTGCTGCGGGCGATGCCTGCCGAACACGTGAAGGGCATCGAGCAGCCGGTGCTCACCTGGGCGGTGCTGGATGTGGCCGGCGCCGATCCGGCAGGCGCTGCGCAGCATCCGTGACAACCCGGGTTGCAGGCGCCCAGGCGGCAACGGAGCATCCATCGCCGCGCGCCGCGGGCGCGATTCCAAGGAAGGGAGATCCATGTCCTGCTTCGACCGCGAACCCCACCGGCTCGCCGGCTTCGCGCTGGCCGCCGTACTTGCCGGCTGCGGCTTCGGCCCGGCGCTTGCCGACGACCAGGCGGGGCGCTGGCCTGACGGGTGGCATCCGCACCGCCCCGACCAGGCGCCGCCCCAGGCATCGGGGCCGGCCTACCGCAAGGGCGTGGTGGCGGTGGCCAACCCCTACGCCGCCGAAGCCGGCGCCCAGATCCTCGAGCGCGGCGGCAACGCCGTCGACGCCGCCGTGGCCATCGCCTACGCGCTCAACGTCGTCGAGCCGCAGTCGGCCGGCATCGGCGGCGGCGGCTTCATGATGATCCACCTGGCGCTCAGCGGCCGCACCTTCGTCATCGACACGCGCGAGAAGGCGCCGGCCGGCGCCACGCCCGACATGTTCGTCGGCGTGCCCAATTCGAGCCTGCAGGGTGTGGCCGTGGGCGTGCCCGGCATGGTGCGCGGCACCGCCGACGCGGTGCGCAAGTACGGCCGGCTCGACCTGGCCGAGGTGCTGCGGCCGGCGATCCGGCTGGCCGACGAGGGCTTCGCCGCCACGCCGCGCTACGCCGCCGTCAGCTGCAACAGCCGCTCGCGCAACTCGCCCGAGGCCGAGGCCTTCTTCTGCCCGGGCGGCAGCGCGCCGGTGGTGGGCTCGCTGGTGCAGAACAAGCCGCTGGCGCAGACCTTCAGGCTGATCGCGCGTCACGGGCCCGATTGCTTCTACAAGTTCATGCCGCAAAAGGGTTGCGACATCGCCAAGGGCATCGTCGAAGGGCAGCAGTTCGATCGCCCGCAGGCACCGAACGGCAAGGGCGGCTCGATGACCTATGCCGACCTGGAGAACTACCGCGCGGCCGAGCGCCGGCCGGTCGAAGGCAGCTACCGCGGCCACACGATCAAGGCGGCGATGCCGCCTTCTTCCGGCGGCCTGACGATCCTGCAGATGCTGAAGATGCTCGAGCGCTTCCCGATCGGCGACGCAGCCCAGGGCTACGGCTTCGGCAGCGTGAAGACGATCAACGTGATGGCCGACGCGATGCGGCTGGCCTTCGCCGACCGCTCGATCTGGATGGGCGACGCCGACTTCGTGCCGGTGCCGGGCAGGGGGCTGCTGCATCCGCAGTACGTCGAGCAGCGCGGCGCCGCGATCGTGCCCGGCGTGCGCCTGGCCCCGAACCCGACGCCGGGCGACCCGCTGCCCTACGAATCGGCGGGCCACCACGGCCGCCCGCGCGTGGCGGCGGCAGAGCCCGTCACCGGCCCCGGCGAGACCACCACCCATTTCGTGGCGGCCGACAAGTGGGGCAACGTGGTGTCGTACACCAACACGATCGAGTCGTCGCACGGCATCGGCGTGTTCGCCGGCTACCGGCGCGCCGACGGCAGCTTCCGCAACCACGGCTTCCTGCTGAATAACGAGCTGACCGACTTCAACACCGTGCCGAGCACCAACCCCTACACCGGCAGCGCCGGCTACAACGACGTGCAGCCGGGCAAGCGCCCGCGCAGCAGCATGGTGCCGACGATGATCTTCACGCCGCGCGGCGACCCGTTGATCGCCTACGGCTCGCCCGGCGGCGCGACGATCATCAATTCGGTACTCAACGTCACGCTCAACCTGATCGACCACAAGATGACGCTGCAGCAGGCCGTGGACGCGCCGCGCGTGTCGATCACCGGCACCGGCAGCACGATCGCGCGTGACGACGGCATCGCGCCGGCCGCGCCGCTGCCGGCGGATACCGTCGCCGGGCTGGCGGCGCTGGGCTACACGGTGGGCGCGCCGGCCGACATCGGCTCGGTGCAGGCGGTGCTGATCGACCCGTGGACGGGCCGGCAGTACGGCGCGGCCGATGGCCGCCGCGAGGGCACGGTGATCGGCCTGCCGCGCCGGCAGGGCCACTGATCGCCGGCGGCGCGGGGCGTCTGCCGCCGCCTGCGCCGCGCGCCGCAAGCGCACGGCGGCCGCGGCCTTGCGCGCCGCACGCCGAGTGCGCCGCAACGGCCGCGCGCGCCGGCTGAAGCCTGCCGCGCCGCGGTAGCATCGCCGCGCCCGAAGCATCCCACTACCGCAGGTCACGAAGGACGACGACATGCCGCGCATCCAGGCCGGAGACATTTCGCTGAACTACATCGAGCACGGCGACGGCGACAACGTCGTGCTGGCGGTGCACGGCAACCTCGGCTGCGCCGACTGGCTCGAGCTGGCCATGCCGCTGCTGCCCGCCGACATCCGCGTGATCGCCGCCGAATGGCGCGGCTGCGGCGATTCCGACAAGCCGGAGCCGGCGGCCGACTACTCGAACTACACGATGGAGGTCCACGCGCGCGACCACCTCGCGCTGCTCGATGCGCTGGGCATCGACAAGTGCCACCTGTACGGCCACTCGACCGGCGGCATCATCATCTCGCACATGCTGCTGATGGCGCCCGAGCGCTTCGGCAAGGTGCTGATGCTCGACCCGGTCAGCCCGCTCGGCCTGCAGCTCAACCCGAGCCAGATCGGCGTGCTGACCGCGATGAAGACCGACCCCGACGTGTGCTTCGCCGGCCTGGCCAGCGCCGCGCCGACGCTGTTCCGGCCCGAAACGCTGGTCGCCGGGCAGATGCCGCAGTTCGCCGACGTGACCAGCGCCGCGCAGCGCGAGCTGTTCAAGAAGATCATCGAACGCACGCGCGTGCTGTCCGACGGCATCTGGTTCGGCACGCCGCACAACCTGGGGATCGAGTGGGATTCAGCGGCGCTGGCCGCGCGCATGCCCGAGATGACGCACGAGCACCTGATCCTGTTCGGCAAGATGGACTACTGGATCCCGCGCGACCACATGGACGTGATGGTGGACAAGCTGCCCAACGCCCGGCTCGAGGTGTTCCCCTACGTCGGGCACTCGATGAACCTGGAACAGCCGCTGCTGTTCGCGCGCGTGTTCAGCGACCACTTCCGCGGTACCGGCGGCAGCGGCGGCGCCTGACCGGCGGCGCCCGCGGGACGGCTGCGGCCGCGGCGGCCCGCATCGACAGCGCACCGCGCAAACGACAAGGCCGCCCGAGGGCGGCCTTGTCGCGCCGGCCGCCGCAGCGGGCTACTTCGCCAGGCCGGCGGGCTTGTCGACCGCCGCCTTCGCGCCGCCGCCGCCGCCGGCGCCGGCGATGCCCGGCAGGCTGGTGGTGAAGCGGTTGTCGATGAAGGCCTTGATCGTGTCCTTCAGCACGTTCGGCGCCTTGAACACCGCGTAGTGCGCGGTCGGGTCGGCGAAGCTGGCGAACACCGCGCCGTCCACGGCCTTGGCGGCCTGCTTGGCGTTGGCGACCAGCAGCCACATGTCGTTGTCGACATGCACCACCAGGGTCCGCGCCTTGATCCGCTTCAGGTCCTTGTTGATGTTGTAGTTGAAGCCGGAATCGTTGCGGTACCAGAAGTCGACCGGATCCTCGTTCTTGACGCGCGCGACCCAGGCCGCCGACTGGTTGCCCTTGGGCTCCCAGTGGAAGACCTCGCGCTCGATCTGGTCCCACGGCGTGGCGGTGCGCACCGGGAAGGTGAAGCCCGTCAGCTGCAGGCGCGACCACATGAACTGCAGGCCGCGCTTCGGGTGCTGATCGACCGGCAGGTGGTAGTAGTCGCCGTTCGTCTGGCGCCACACGGGATCGCTCTCGATCGCCGCCTGGCCGAGCAGGAAGGTCCAGGCGCCCACCGGATCGGCGCCGTCGGAAGCGGTGGTGCCGCCGATCGGCAGCACCGCCTTGACGAAGCCGCTGGGCGAGTGCATCACGCCCCAGACCCAGCTCTGGGTGGCGCCCATCGACACGCCGGTGGCCACCTCGACCTGCGCGATCTTCAGGTGGTCGCGCAGCATCCGGTAGTTGGCCTGCACCATGTCGAAGTAGCTGTACGCCGGGAACTTGCGGCCCAGGCCGTCGGACGGCTTGGACGCGCCCCACAGGCCGAGCGCGTCGAGGAACACCACGTAGTAGCGGTTGGTGTCGATGACCTTGCCCGGGCCGACCACGGCGCCGCCGGAGAAGCCGTTGCCCGGCTGCCCGTCGTACCAGAAGTTGTACATGTTGGTCGAGTCGCCCGAATAGAAGGTGCTGACGATCACCGCGTTGGTGATCTCGCCCTTGTCGTTGCGCTGGGGCGTGCCCACCGCGATGTACGCGACCCGCAGCGGCTTGGCGCCCAGCGACTCGAGCGTCGTGCCGCCGGTGCCGCCGTCGCGCCAGGTCTGCGGGTCGGCGTCGAGGTCGTACTTGCCGCCGATGCGGAAGTTCGGGATCTCGTAGTACTGCTTCAGGTGGTCGAGCGCCATCGTGCCCGAGCTCGGCGTCAGCGGGAACTTGCCCGGCTCGGCCGCGAGCGCGGCCGCGGGCAGCGCGAAGGCGGCGACCAGCGCCAGCGCGACGGCGTGCTTGTGCACTGCGGATTTCCTCGTGTTCGTGTTCATTGCGCCCCCCTCACTTGGCCAGGCCGGCCGGCTTGTCGGAACCGGCGGCAGGCGCCGCCGCGGCGGCCATCGGCTTCGTGCCGTTGATCAACGAATCGATCACGTCGGGCGTGACCGCGTCGACCCGGCCCTTCTTCATGAAGCCCACCACGTCGCGCGCGAACTCGAGCGGCACGTCGGTGTGGATGAAGTGCCCGACCCCCGGGTAGATCTTGACCACCGGCGGGTTGCCCGCCGCCGTCATGCGCTCGACGAAGGGGATGATCACCTGCTTGGACTTGTCGGTCAGCCCGTTCAGCGCCGTGCTCGGGATGAAGGGCTCGATCGCGCCGAAGGCCAGGAAGATCGGCGCCTTGATCTGCGGCAGGCGCTTGTACAGCGACTGCTCGTCCTCGCGCGCGTTCTCCGAGCACATCGAGAAGGTGTCGTAGTGGAACAGGAAGGCCCACTGCTCGAACTCGCGCGGGTTGCCGGTGATCATCGCGATGCGCTGGTCGGTGTGCAGCCGCGAGTACTCGGTGTCGTTGACGAAGTAGCCGGCGGGTGCGGGCACCGCGTTGCCGGCGGCGTCGCGCCGCTTCCAGTAGAAGAAGTCGCGGATCTGCTGCGGCGTGCGCTTCAACTCGGACTGCACCAGGCCGAAGGGATCCCACGCCGCGTGCCAGCGGGCGAGGTCGCGGCCGATCGACTTGTCGCAGATCGGCAGCTCCTTGTCGCCCATCTTGAAGTTCTTCGGGTACTCCTCGAGCCCGGCCGGCCCTTCGAGCAGCAGGCCCTGCACCGCATCGGGGTAGCGCAGCGCGTAGCCGAGCACCACCTGGCCGCCCTGCGAATGGCCGTAGTAGTAGGCCTTCTTCACGCCGAGCTGGCCGACCACCAGCGAATGGAAGGCGTCGCGGATGTCGTCCAGCGTGCGCGCCTGCGGCTTGTCCAGGTTGCCCGGGCCGGAGGTGCCGGCCAGCGGCATGTCGGGCACGATCACGCGATAGCCGCGCTCGACCGCGTACTTGACGACGTTGCCGTAGTGCGCGCCGAACGCGCCCTTGCCGTGCACCATGACGAGGGTCGGCGGGTTGCGCTCCTTGCCGCAGTACTCGTCCATGTAGCCGATCTGCCAGTCGATGCCGTTGCGGTCCTTCGCGTTCGCGTACTTGACCGGGAAGGGCGAGACCATCTCGTCCTTCCAGAACGACTTCTTCGGATCCGGCTCCAGGTTGATGCGCGGGCGGCGGTAGTTCTTGGCCTCGCACACGATGTGCTGCTCGGCGCTGTCGTCCACGCCGGCGGCGCGGATGAAGGAGCCGAAGGTCTGGTTGTTCTTCAGCACGTTGGGCGCCTTGAACACCGCGTAGTGGGCGATCGGGTCGCTGAAGCTGGCGTACAGACCGCCCGAGATCGCCTCGGAGGCCTTGCGCGCCTCGCTGCCCATCAGCCACAGGTCGTTGTCGACGTGCACGACCAGCGTGCGCGCCTTCATGCCGGGCAGCAGCTTGTCGACGTTGTGCAGCTCGCCGACGGTGTCGCGGTACCACAGGTCGGCCGCGTCGAACTGCGCGGCCATGCGCTTGAGCGTGGCGCCGATGTTCGGGCCCAGGCGCGGATCCGGCTGCCACGCGAACACGTCCTTCGACACCGCGTCCCAGCCCATCGACTGGCGGAAGTCGAGGTCGTAGCCGGTCAGCAGCAGCTGCGACCAGTGGAACTCGACGCCCTGGTTCGGATGCTTCGCCTTGGGCAGCTTGTAGTAGTCGGCCTTGGTGTCGATCCACACCGGGTCGGATTCGAGCGAAGCCTTGGCCAGCTGGAAGGTCCACGCGGCGATCGCGCCGCCGGGGCCGTCGGTGGCCGACGCGCCGCCCACCGGCATCACCGCCTTCACGAAATCGGGATACATCAGCCCCCAGTAGTACGACTGCGTGCCGCCCATCGACACGCCGGTGGCCAGCACCACCTGGCCGACCTTCAGGTGGTCGCGCAGCAGCCGGTAGTTCAGGTGCACCATGTCGTAGTAGCTGTACACCGGGAACTTGCGCGCGAGCCCGTCCGACGGTTTGGACGCGCCCCACAGGCCCAGGCCGTCGAGGAAGATCACGTAGAAGCGGTTGGTGTCGAACATCCGCCCCGGGCCGACCAGCGCACCGCCGGCGAAGGCGTTGCCCGACTGGCCCTCGTACCAGCTGTTGTACATGGAGGTCGCGTCGCCCGAGAAGAAGGTGCTGATCACGACCGCGTTGACGATCTCGCCCTTGGCGTTGCGCTGCGGCGTGCCCACCGCGATGTACGAGGTGCGCGCCGGCGCGGCGCCGAGCGACTCGAGCGTGGTGCCGCCTTCGCCGCCGTTCTCCCAGGCCTTCGGGTTGGCCAGGTCGTACTTGCCGCCGATGCGGAAGTTGCGGACCTCGTAGGTCTGCTTCAGCTTGTCCAGCTCGGCGACGGCCGAGCGCTCGGTCACTGCTTGTTGGGCATGCGCGGCGCCGGCAAACGACAGCGTCAGCAACAGCGCCGCCATCCCGTTTACCAACGTACGCACGCCCAGCCGACGGTCTGTCATGTCTTGGTCCTCTGCTGCGTGGAGATTCGGTCGCATCGGCCAGCCGCTGGGCATGGCCGAGGCGGGCGGATTGTGGCATCGAGAAGCAGGCCAGAATCCCGCTTTCCGCAAGTCAGTCCATTTCAGGGAGCGTCATGCCCACAGCCCGGCTCGGCCATCACCAGGTGCACTACGAACTCAGCGGCGAAGCCGGCCGCCCGGTGATCACCTTCGTCAACGGGCTGACCCAGAACGCCGGCCTGTGGCGCAGCTACGCCGAGCACTTCGTGCCGCGCGGCTGGCGCGTGCTGGCCTACGACATGCTCGGCCAGGGGCGCTCGTCCAAGCCGGTCATCGACATCCCGCTGGCCGCCCACGCCGAGCTGCTCGACCAGCTGCTCGGCCTGCTCGAGATCGAGCGGACCCACCTGGTGAGCATCTCCTTCGGCGGCATCGTCGGGCTGGACTTCGCGATCCGCTTCGGCCGCCGCCTGCACAGCCTGGCCGCGATGAGCACCTACGCCGAGCTGACGCCGCAGCTCGAGCTGCTGGGCGCGGTGATGCTGCAAGGGCTGGCCGAGGTTGGGCTGCCGTACCTGCAGAGCATGCTGTACCCGATGAACATGAGCTCGGCCTGGATCGCCGCCAACCGCGAGCGCATCCCGGCCATGAAGCGCGCCGGCTACATCGGCAACGATGCCTACGCGATGCAGAACCTGATGGAGTCCTTCGCCGGGTTCGAGCCGCTGACGCCCGGGCTGCACGCGATCGAAGTGCCGACGCTGATCATGAACGGCGAGTTCGATTTCTTCACGCCGCGCGAATGCCACGAGGTGATCCGGCGCGAGGTCCGCAACTCGCGCCTGCTGATCATCCAGCGCGCCTACCATGCGTTCACGCTGGAGATGCCGGCGGTCACGATGCGCCAGCTCGAAGTCTTCTTCGGGCAGGTACAGGCCGGCACCTGGCAGGGCGACCAGAGCGTGTGGATCGCCGCCGACGACCCGGCGGCCGAGGTGCAGTGGCTGCCCTGCGCCGGCGACTGGATGCGCGCCGTGCAGGTGGGCCCCGCCGCCGAGCCCGCCGCAGCCCGCAAGGCCCCCCCCACGGCCCCGACGGCCAGGAGAGCCCGATGATCGACCCCGCCCGCTACGACCAGGCCCGCGACCGCATTGCCGCCGCCGGCTTCACGCCCGAAGTCCAGACCAAGATCGCGCTGCTGCTGAGTGCCGCGAAGAACGGCAACCTGTTGTTCCATTCGGCGCTGCAATGGCTGCCGAAGCTCGGCGTGGTGCAGCAGTTCATCGTGTCGCAGGCCGCGCGCGAGCTCGAGGCCGTCACGGTGCTCGCGCGCAGCACGCAGTGGTCGCCGAACCCTGCGCTGGCGCTGGCCGGCAGCCGGATCGCCGCGCCGCTGACGCTGGCCTGGGGCCAGGTGATGCTGCCGCCGGGGCCGGTGCTGAATCCGCAGGCGGCCTATCGCGGCCTGTCGCTCGGGCACGCGCAACTGGCGCGCATCCGGCTGCTGCCGGTGATCCCCGAGCAGGCGGATCCGCTCGACCCCTTCGTCGTGGCGCTGCAGCGCATCGAGCAGGAGAACGGCCGCATGCTGCAGACCCAGATCCGCCTGCTGAAGAGCATCGGCACCGACATCGCGCTGGCCGAACGCGAGGCGCTGGTCGAGCAGGACCAGGAACTCGTCGACGGCGTGTTCAACGAATTCCTGGCCTGGCTGGCCGAGCCCTGAACCCGGGCGCCCGGGCGCGCGGCCGCGCTAGTTGAACGGGATGTTCAACTGCAGGTCGAAGCGCACGTCGGTGGTCGGGTAGTCGACGTACACGACGCTGTTCTGCGCGGCGCTCCAGGTGTTGCCCTTCTGGATGGCCGAAGCCCAGCGCGCGCGCGCGCGCAGGTTCTTGAAGAAGCCGTCCTGCGGGAACACGTAGATCAGGTCGGTCGCCGTCTCGTACCAGTTGGCCACCGGCAGGTCGGGGTTGCCGTTGACGTTGCGGTTGGTGCGGCTGCCGTAGGTGACGTCGAAGGACAGGCCGTTCAACCCGAAGCTGGCGAAGTCCAGCGTCGTGCCGGCGATCCAGGTGCGTTCGCCGGCGAGCGAGTTCTCGCCGATGCGCTGGATCAGGTACGACGGGCCGAGCGAGAAGGGCGAGTAGATCTGGTTGCGGTCCGAGGTGATGCCGGCCGCGAAATACGGGATCCACCACGCCACCGGGCGGGCTTCGAGGTAGATGCCGCCGTAGTTGGTGTGAAAGCTCGGCCCGGGGCTGCCGTTGACGCCGCGCATCAGGCTCTGGCCGTTCGATTCCTGGTACATCCATTGCGCGGAGGCGCGGAAGTACTGGGTGCCTTCCATGCGGAACACGTGGTCGTAGTCGACGTAGACCATGTTCACCATGTTCTGCGCGTTGTGGTAGGAGGCCGAGACCATGCTGTCGTTGGTCGGCTTCCAGTTCATGCCCACGTAGGCCATGCCGTTGCTGTCGCCCATGCGGGTGGACATCGGGTACTGGAACACGTTCCACGCACCCTGGTACAGGTTGAGGAAGCGGTCCTCGTTGACCTGCTTGATCTTGGTCACGTAGCCGCCGTAGTAGCGCACCGACTCGTCGAAGGCGCGCCCTTGCAGCGTCACGCCTTCGAAGGTGAGCCAGTTCATGTTGCGGATGTCGCGTGCGCCGATCATGCTCTGGTCGAGCTTGTTGAAGAAGCGGTAGACGCCGTCCATGAACCACTGGTTGCGGATGGTCTGGCGCCCGATGACCACGCTGTTGTCGCCCAGGCGGACGCGGGCGTTGAGTTCGCCGAACACGCCGTAGCCCGATTGGTCGGGATCCTTCAGGATGAAGTTGAACGGATACGCTTCCGGTGCCCAGACCGGCAGCACGAAGTTGTAGGTCGCGCGGAAGGACAGCATGTCGGCGATCTCGCCGGTGTTGCCGAACAGGAAGGCGCCGACGCCGCCGCCGGCCCACTTGAAGGCCGAGCCGGGGAGGTTCGGGGAGCCGTTGGACCAGCGGTCGAAGGTCGCGGCGCGGAAGAAGTAGCCGGCGGTGGCGTTGGCCCAGAACGGATGCATCGTGCTCGCCGGTGCCTGCTCGCCGTCGGTCTTGGGCGCACTGTCGGTCGTCTGCGCCGATGCGGCGCCGGCGCCGAGCAGCAGCGCCAGCGCCATCCGCTTGCTGGACGCGGCCAGGGCGCCGCGCTTCGTTCCCCATGTCTTCATCGGTCATCTCCAGGTTGTGTTTGCGGATCCGTGCGGACTGCGGCGCGCGGGTGCCCGGCTGCGGCATCAGTCCTGCGGACCGGCCCGAGGATACGGGATCCCGTTGCGCGAGAGCCCGCAACGTGGACGGTGCGCGGCTGATCCGCGGCCGACCTGCGCGCGATTCGATCGCGTCGGCGGCGATCCGAGGACTTCTTCCACGGCAGCGGGGCGGTGCCGCAGCGCGCGGCCGCGCAGGCGGCGGCCGTGCCGCGGTCACAATCGGCCGACCGGGCTTCAGCCCCGACCCTGACATCATGGCGCGCATGACACACAGCCCCTATTCGAGTTCCGCGCTCGCCGGCGCCTTCGTGCTGCTGGCGCTGGCCGCCGCGCCGGCCCGCGCCGATTTCGAGTTGCAGGACGCCGGCGGGCGCCGCATCCTGCTCAAGGACGACGGCACCTGGCGCTACCTCGACGCGCAGGCGCCGGCAGCGGCCGATGCGGCATCTGCGGCCGCTTCGGCACCGCCCCTGGCGCAGGCCGAACTGCGCATCGTGCGCAAGCAGGACGCGCCCGGCGGCTGCCGCTTCGACATCGCGTTGAAGAACACGCTGCCCTACGAGATCCGAAACGTGGTGCCCGAATTCAGCGCCTTCCGCAGCGGCGGCGTGCTGTACACGACGCAGACGGCGGCCTTCATCGGCATCAAGCCCGGCGACGAGCTGACGCGCAGCGTGCGCTTCCTCGGCATCCGCTGCGCCGAGATCGAGAAGCTGCAGGTGCAGGGGGGCGACCGCTGCGAGGCCGGCGACCTGGAGCGCTTCTCGGCCAGCAAGGGCGCCTGCCTGGCGCGGCTGAAGCTGATGCCGACCGAGCTGGTGCAGTTCGAGAAGTAGACGGGCCGCAGGACGCGCCGCAGCCGGCGCTGCGGCTGCAGGCAGAATCGCGCGCATGGACGAGTCCTTGCAGGCTTTGCAGCGTGCGCAGGGCACCGCGATCGACCTCGCGGTCGGCTATGGCCCGCGGGTGCTGGCGGCGCTGCTGATCCTGGCGGGCGGCATCTTCGTCGGCCGCTGGCTCGCGCGCTGGATCGAGCCGGCGCTGGCCCGCTTCGAGCTGGACCCGAGCGTGCGCCACCTGATCGCGCGCCTGGCCTGGCTGGCGGTGATCGCGCTGTTCCTGATGCTCGCGCTGCAGAACCTGGGCGTCGAGTTGCTGCCGCTGATCGCCGGGCTGGGCGTCGCCGGCGCCGGCATCGCGCTGGCGCTGCAGGGCGTGCTCGGCAACCTGGCGGCGGGCTTCACGATCGTGTTCACCAAGCCCTTCCATGTGGGCGAGTACCTCGAGATCGCCGGCGTCGAAGGGCAGGTCATGGAGATCGGCCTATTCAGCACCACGCTCGTGCACCTCGACCACTCGCGGGTGGTGGTGCCCAACCGCAAGATCGTCGGCGAGATCCTGCACAACCACGGCCGCATGCGGCAGCTGCGCGTGCTCGTGCACGTCGCCTACGACGCCGACCTCGCGCAGGCCGTCGGCGCGATCCGCGAGGTGCTGCGCGCCAACCCGCGGGTGCTGCCCGAGCCCGAGCCGGTGGTCGATGTGGCGCTGCTCGGCGACTATGCGATCGCGATCCAGGTGATGCCGTGGGCGGCGGCGGCCGACTACCAGGCGGCATCGGGCGAGATCCAGCAGGCGGTCGTCGAGGCCTTCCGCCGCGCGCACATCGTGATCCCGCTGCGCGCGCTGAACTGGCCGGCCGCGGGTTGAGCGGCGCTGCGGCGCGCCGCCTGCGCCGCGCGCGGCGTTCAGGTGGCCGCGCGCAGCCTGGCCGGCGACAGCATCGCCGCGCTCAGGCCGAAGTCGGCGATGCGCGCCGGCAGCGGCAGGCCGCGCGCCAGTGCGGCGCAGGCCTCGCCCATCGCCGCCGAGGTCTGGATGCCGTAGCCGCCCTGCGCCGCGACCCAGAAGAAGCCCGGCGCCTGCGCGTCGAAGCCGCCGACCAGGTCGCCGTCGGCGACGAAGCTGCGCAGCCCCGCCCAGGTGCGGATCGGCCGGCGGATCGCCAGCGTCGTCGCCGCCTCGATGCGCGCGATGCCGGTCGCGATGTCCAGCTCCTCGGGCTGCACGTCCTGCGGCGGCACCGGGTCGGCGTTGGCCGGCGATCCCAGCAGCACGCCGGCGTCGGGCTTGAGGTACCACTGCTCGCCGGCGTCGATCACGCAGGGCCAGCCGGCAACGTCGAGCCCTGCCGGCGGCGCGAAGGTGAAGGCGGCGCGGCGCATCGGCTGCAGGCCGATCGGCGCCACGCCGGCCAGCCGCGCGACTTCGTCGCACCAGGCGCCGGCCGCGTTGACCAGCACCGGTGCGCTGAAGCGGCGTGCGCCCGCCTGCACCTGCCACGACCCGCAGCGGCGCTCGGCCGCGGCCAGCTCCGCATCGCACACCAGCTGTGCACCGGCGCGCCGCGCGCCGCGCAGGAAGCCCTGGTGCAGCGTATTCACGTCGATGTCCGACGCGTCGGGTTCGAGCGCGCCGCCCAGCACCTGCCCGGGCCGCAGCACCGGCACCCGTGTCAGCGTCTGCGCCGGCGTGAGGCGGCACGCCTGCGGCGATTGCCTCGCGAGCAGCGCCAGGTGCTCGTCCAGCCGATCGGCCTGCCCCGGCGCGGCCACGAAGAGTGCGCCGCGCGGCGTGAGGATCGGCGCATCGGCGAAGCCCGGCGGCGGCTGGTCGAAGAAGGCGCGGCTGGCGAGCGTCAGCGCGCGCACCTGCGGCGTGCCGTAGCTGGCCATGTACAGCGCTGCCGATCGCCCCGTGCTGTGATAACCCGGCTGCGATTCGCGCTCGAGCAGCACCACGCGGCCGTGCGGCGCGAGGAAGTACGCGACTGACGCGCCCGCGATGCCGGCGCCGACGATCAGGAAATCGCAGTCCAAGGCCGTCAATGCGCGGCCGCGCCGCGCTCGCCGCCCAGGTAGGCGGCCTGGACGGCCGGCGAATGCAGCAGCTCCTGCGCGCTGCCTTCCAGCGCGATGCGTCCGACTTCGAGCACGTAGCCGCGGTCGGCCAGCTTCAGCGCCATGCGCACGTTCTGCTCGACCAGCAGGATGGTGACGCCTTCCCTGCGGATCTGCGCCAGCGCCTTGAAGATGTCCTTGACGATGATCGGCGCCAGCCCGAGGCTGGGCTCGTCCAGCAGCAGCAGCTTCGGCCGCGCCATCAGCGCGCGGCCGATGGCCAGCATCTGCTGCTCGCCGCCGGACATGGTGCCCGCGTACTGCTTCTGCCGTTCCTTCAGGCGCGGAAACAGCGAATAGACCTGATCCAGCCCGGCCTTCAGCTCGCTGTCCGGCCGGGTGTAGGCGCCCAGGCGCAGGTTCTCGGCGACGCTCAGCGTGCCGAACACGCGCCGGCCCTCGGGCGACTGCGCGATGCCGGCGCGCACGACGCGGTCGGCGCCGACGTGCAGCAGGCTGCGGCCGGCGAAGCTCAGGTCGCCGGCTGCCGGCTTGAGCAGCCCGCTGATGGTGCGCATCAGCGTGGTCTTGCCGGCCCCGTTGGCGCCGACCAGGGCCACCACTTCGCCGGCATCGACGTGCATCGAGATGCCCTTGAGCGCCTCGATGTGGCCGTAGCGCACCTGCAGCTGGTCGATCGCCAGCAAGGCCGTCATGCGGCGGCTCCGGCGGCGGCGGGCTCGAGATCGCCGTCGTCGTCATCGTCCCTGCCCAGATAGGCCTCGATGACCCGCGGATCGTTGCGGATCTGCGCCGGCGTGCCGGCGGCGATCTTGCGGCCGAAGTTGATGCACACGATGTGGTCGGTGACGTTCATGACCACGTTCATGTCGTGCTCGACCAGCAGCACCGTCACGCCGCCGTCGCGGATCGACAGGATCGTGCGGTTGAGCTCCAGCGATTCCTGGTCGTTCAGCCCGGCGGCGGGTTCGTCGAGGATCAGCAGCTTCGGCTTGGCGATCAGCGCGCGCGCCAGCTCGACGCGGCGCTGCAGCCCGTAGGCGAGCGAGGTGGCGTCTTCGTCGGCCACGTCGGCCAGGTTCAGCCGGGCCAGCAGTTCGCGCACCTGCGCCCGCTGGCTCGATTCTTCGCGCCGCTGCGCCGGCGTGCCCAGCAGCCCCTGCCACCACCGCTGGCGGGTCTGCAGGTGCAGCCCGGCCTGCACGTTCTCCAGCACCGACAGGCCCGGGAACAGGCGGATCGTCTGGAAGGTGCGGAAGATGCCCAGCGCCGCCACCTGGTGCGGCGGTGCGCCGGTGATGTCCCGGCCTTGCCACAGCACCTGGCCGGCGGTGGGCCGGTAGACCCCGGTGATCAGGTTGAAGACCGTCGTCTTGCCGGCGCCGTTCGGCCCGATCAGCCCGACCACCTGCCCGGCCATGACGCTGAAATCGAGCCCGTCGACCGCCTGCAGGCCGCTGAAGCGCATGCCCACCTGGCGCAGCTGCAGCAGTGCCTCGCTCATCGCGGTGCGCCCTTGCGCCGCGGCCAGATGCCCTGCGGGCGCAGCACCATGATCACGATCATCGCGATGCCGAACGCGAAGTAGCGGTATTCGGCGAAGCCGCGAAACACCTGCGGCACGACGAACATCAGCACCGTGCCGAGCAGCACGCCCGGAATCGAACCCTGCCCGCCGACCAGCACGATCGCGAACAGCGTCACCGATTCGGTGAACACGAAGGCCCCGGGGCTGACGGCGGACATCAGCGCCGCGAACAAGGTGCCGGCGAAGCCGGCCAGCGCGGCGCCCAGCGCGAAGGCCGCGACCCGGTACCGCCCGGCATTGACCCCGAGCGTGCCGGCGGCCAATTGGTCGAGCTTCAGGTAGCCCAGGGTGCGCCCCAGGTGCGAGCGCTCCAGGTTCAGGATCAGCCACAGCGTGAAGGCGAAGGCCAGCCAGTTCAGATAGAACAGCGCGCCCTGGCTGCCCAGCTGCCAGCTGCCGATGGCCGGCGCGCCGATGCCGAACAGGCCGTCGCCGCCGCCGGTGATGCCGCCGACGTTGTTGTTCAGCACCAGCACGAAGATGGCGTTGAAGCCGATCGTCGCGACCAGAAGGTAGTCGCCGCGCAGGCGCACGATCGGCGCGGCCAGCAGCGCGCCCAGCAGCGTCGCGGCCAGCACCGCCAGCGGCCAGGTGACGAAGATCGGCCAGTCGAACTGCAGGTTGAGGATCGCGGTGACGTACGCGCCGACGCCGAAGTACACGGCGTGGCCCATGTCGAACATGCCGGCGCGGCCGAGCACGATGTCCTGGCTGAGCGCGACCACCGCGTAGACGGCGAACAGCGACGCGATGAAGACCCAGGTCTGGTCGGGCAGGAACGGGATCGACAGGCCCGCCAGCCACAGCACGACGCCGGCGGCGACGGTCCAACGGCGCCGGGGCGACCCGGGCGCGACCGGCACCGCGGCGGGATTGCGGCCCGCGCTCACCGCGCAGCCTCCGTGCGGCCGCTCATACCTTTTCCGCCACGCGCTCGCCGAGCAGGCCGGTGGGCCGCAGCAGCAGGATGCCGATCAGCAGCGCGAAGGTGATGGCCCCCTGCCACGAGCTGGAGACGAAGCCGGCGGCGTAGGCATTCACCAGGCCCAGCAGCACGCCGCCGAGCATCGCGCCGGGGATGTTGCCGATGCCGCCGAGGATCGCGGCGATGAAGGCGTTCAGGCCGTAGGTCCAGCCCATCGTGAAGTACACCTGCCGGTAGTACAGCCCGATGAACAGCCCGCCGATCGCGCCCAGCGCCGGGCCGATGACGAACACGCTGGTGATCACGCGGTTGACGTTGATGCCCATCAGCCGGGCGGCGTCCTGGTCGATCGCGGCGGCGCGCATCGCGGTGCCGAAGCGGGTGTGATGGACGAACAGGTACAGCGCGGCCATCAGCAGCGCCGAGCCCGCGATGATCAGGATCTGCAGCAGGCTGATGCGCGTGCCGAAGGCCTCCCACGAGCCGCTGGGCAGCAGCCCTTGCGGAAAGACCCGCAACTGCGGCCCCCAGATCAGCATGATGCCGTTCTCGATCAGCAGCGAAGCGCCCAGCGCCGACACCACGGCGGCCAGCCGGTCGGCCTTGCGCAGCGGCCGGTAGGCAACGAATTCCAGTGCCGCACCGGCGGCGCCGACGACGACCGCCGCGGCGACGAAGGCCAGCGCCACCAGCGCCGTCTGCGTGCCGGCGCCCGACAGGCCGCCGGTCAGCACCACCAGCCCGATGTAGGCGCCGAGCACGCTCAGGTCGCCATGGGCGAAGTTGATCAGCCGCAGCACGCCGTACACCATGGTGTAGCCGAGCGCGATCAGCGCGTAGATGCCGCCGACCGTCAGGCCGTTGACGGTCTGCTGCAGGAAGACGTCCATCGGCGGCGTGCGCGGCTGGCGACGGGCGGCTCGCGGGCTACTTGCCCGGCGCCTGCGGATAGACGATCTTGTAGCTGCCGTCGGCGGCGACGTCGAAGGCCACGAACGGGCTGCCGATGCGCTCGCCCTTGTCGTCCCACGAGAAGGTGCCGGTCAGGCCCTCGAAGTCCTTCAACTGGTGCAGCGCCGGGATCAGCACCTCGGGCTTGACGCTCTTGACCTTCTCGGCGGTGGCGATGATGGCGCGCAGGCCGTCGGCATTGGTCAGCGTGAAGATGCTCGGCGGCTCGTGGCCGAATTCCTTCTGGTAGTCGGCCAGGAACTGCTTGGCCGCCGGATACGGCAGGTCGGCCGGCGCCGGCACGTTGATGATCGTGGCGCCCGTGGCGGCCTTGCCGGCAATCTTGGCGAAGGCGACGTTCTGGTTTGCATCGCCGCCGACGAACGGCGCCTCGATGCCCAGTTGCGCCATCTGCGCCTTGATCAGGCCGCCGTCGTTGTAGTAGCCCGAGAAGTAGATGACCTGCGGGTTCAAGCCCTTCAGCTTGGTCAGCACCGGCGTGTAGTTCTGCGAGCCGGCGTCGATAAACACCTTCTCGATCACCTCGCCGCCGCTCTTCTTGACCTCGGCCGCCACGGCGTCGGCCAGGCCGGTCGCGAAGCTCGAGTGGTCGGTGATGATGGCCACCCTCTTGTAGCCCTTGTCCTTGAAGTACTTGGCGGTGAAGATGGCTTCGGCGCTGTTCGGCGGGGCGTTGCGGAAGAAGGTCTTGACGCCCTTGGCGGTGAGTTCGTCGCTGGTGCCGTCCGAGGTCTGGATGACGTTGGCGCGCGCATACTGCGATTGCGCCGCCAGCGCCGCGCCGCTGGTGTACGAGCCGATCACCGCGAAGACCTTGTCGTTCACGAGTTGCCGGGCACAGATCGCCGCCGGCGCAGCCTGCCCCTGGTCGTCGCAGATCTTCACTTCGAGCGGCCGGCCGAGCAGGCCGCCCTTGGCGTTCTGCTGCTTCACCAGCAGCTTCACGGCATCGGCGATGCCCTGGCCTTCGTTGGCGTACTGGCCGGTGATCGGCGCCTGCACGCCGACATACAGCGGCTCGGCCGCCAGGGCCGGCGCGCAGATCGCGGCCAACGCCAGCACGCCCACGCGCAGCGACGCATTCAACAGTGGGACGGAATTGGCTGCGGTCATGAAGTTCTCCAGGGGGTCGTCGCGGCCCAAGCAGACGGCTGATGGTGTCCGCAGAAAGTGCTACTGGGTTGCACCTCGAATGCGCGGATGCTAGTGACGCCCGGTTCAACCGAATACTGCGGAAAACCCTGATTTCAGCGGCAGCGGACTTGCGCAACCCTAATGGGGTGATCATTCGTGGTTGCACTTTTCGCCACTCGCGTCCGGTGCTGGGCTGATGGCCGGCAAGGGCGTGCAACCTCAACCTCGAGACTCTCCTCATGGCCGCTACAACCCTCGGCGTCAAACTCGACGACGCAACGCGCGAGCGCCTGCGCCGGGCCGCCAGCTCGATCGACCGCACACCCCATTGGCTGATCAAGCAGGCGATCTTTTCGTACCTGGAGCGCCTCGAGACCCAGGGCGCGCCGCCGGAACTGCCGCCCGCGGGCGAAGCCGCCGACGACGCGGCGGCGCCTACCGAGCCGCCTGCAGGGCCGCCGCAGCCGTTCCTGGATTTCGCCCAGAGCGTGCTGCCGCAGTCGGTGCTGCGCTCGGCGATCACCGCCGCCACGCGCAGGCCCGAGCCCGAACTGCTGCCGCTGCTGCTCGAGCAGGCGAAGCTGCCGCCGCAGACGGCGCAGGCCACCCAGCAACTGGCGCTGCGGCTGGCCGAGCAGTTGCGAAACAGCAAGGGGCCCGGCGGCCGTGCCGGCATCGTGCAGGGGCTGCTGCAGGAGTTCTCGCTGTCGTCGCAGGAAGGCGTGGCGCTGATGTGCCTGGCCGAGGCGTTGCTGCGCATCCCGGACAAGGCCACGCGCGACGCGCTGATCCGCGACAAGATCAGCCGCGGCGACTGGCAGCCGCACTTGGGGCAGAGCCCGTCGCTGTTCGTCAACGCCGCGACCTGGGGGCTGATGTTCACCGGCAAGCTGGTGGCCACGCACAACGAGGCGCGGCTGTCGGGCGCGCTCGCGCGCATCCTCGGCAAGGGCGGCGAGCCGCTGGTGCGCAAGGGCGTGGACATGGCGATGCGCCTGATGGGCGAACAGTTCGTCACCGGCGAGACCATCGCCGCGGCGCTGGCCAACGCCCGGCCGCTCGAAGCCAAGGGCTTCCGCTATTCGTACGACATGCTCGGCGAGGCGGCGCTGACCGATGCCGACGCGCAACGCTATCTGGCGTCGTACCAGCAGGCGATCCACGCCATCGGCAAGGCCTCGCACGGTCGCGGCATCTACGAGGGCCCGGGCATCTCGATCAAGCTGTCGGCGCTGCACCCGCGCTACAGCCGCGCGCAGCACGAGCGCGTGATGGCCGAGCTGTACCCGCGGCTGCTGGCGCTGAGCCAGCTCGCCCGGCGCTACGACATCGGGCTGAACATCGACGCCGAAGAGGCCGACCGGCTTGAGATCTCGCTCGACCTGCTCGAGCGGCTGTGCTTCGAACCCGGCCTGGCCGGCTGGAACGGCATCGGCTTCGTCATCCAGGCCTACCAGAAGCGCTGCCCGCAGGTCATCGACTGCCTGGTCGATCTCGGCCGGCGCAGCCGGCGCCGGCTGATGATCCGCCTGGTCAAGGGCGCGTACTGGGATTCGGAGATCAAGCGCGCGCAGCTCGACGGGCTCGAAGGCTATCCGGTGTTCACGCGCAAGGCGTACACCGACGTGTCGTACCTGGCCTGCGCGCGCAAGCTGCTGGCGGTGCCCGAGGTCATCTATCCGCAGTTCGCCACGCACAACGCGCAGACGCTGGCCGCCATCTACCACCTTGCCGGCAACAACTACTACGCCGGGCAGTACGAGTTCCAGTGCCTGCACGGCATGGGCGAGCCGCTGTACGAGCAGGTGGTCGGCCCGGTGAACGAAGGCAAGCTGGCGCGGCCGTGCCGCATCTACGCGCCGGTGGGCGTGCACGAAACGCTGCTGGCCTACCTCGTGCGCCGGCTGCTGGAGAACGGCGCCAACACCTCCTTCGTCAACCGCATCGCCGACCCCGCGCTGCCGCTGGAAGATCTGGTGCAGGATCCGATCGGCCAGGTCGAGGCCCTCGCCGCCGAGGAGGGGCGCGTCGGTGAGCCGCATCCGCGGATCGCGCTGCCGCGCGACCTGTACGGCAGCATGCGCAGCAACTCGGCCGGCATCGACCTGAGCAACGAGCATCGGCTGGGATCGCTGTCGGGCGCACTGCTGCGCAGCGGGCAGACCGAGTGGCACGCCGAGCCGGGCGGCGCCGGCAGCGGCGGCGAATGGCGGCCGGTGCCCAATCCCGCCGACCGGCGCGACCGCGTGGGCCTGGTGCGCGAGGCCGGCGAGCGCGACGTCGCCGCGGCGCTGCAGGCCGCCAGCGCGGCGGCGCTGGTGTGGCAGGGCACGCCGCCGGCCGAGCGCGCCGCCGTGCTCGACCGCGCTGCCGAGCTGCTCGAGAGCGAAGGCCAACTGTTGATCGGCCTGCTGGTGCGCGAAGCGGGCAAGAGCTTCGCCAACGCCGTCTCCGAGGTGCGCGAGGCGACCGACTTCCTGCGCTATTACGCGCACCAGGTGCGCAGCTGCTTCGACAACGGCACCTACCGGCCGCTGGGGCCGGTGGTGTGCATCAGCCCGTGGAACTTCCCGCTGGCCATCTTCACCGGCCAGGTCGCGGCGGCACTGGCCGCCGGCAACGCGGTGCTCGCCAAGCCGGCCGAACAGACGCCGCTGATCGCCGCGCAGGCGGTGCGGATCCTGCACGCCGCGGGCGTGCCCGGCGACGTGCTGCAGTTGCTGCCGGGACCGGGCGAGACGGTGGGGGCGCAGCTCGTCGGCGACCACCGCGTCGCGGGGGTGCTGTTCACCGGCTCGACCGAGGTCGCGCGCATCCTGCAGCGCACCCTGGCGGGACGCCTGGGCGCCAACGGCCGCGCCATCCCGCTGGTGGCCGAAACCGGCGGCCAGAACGCGATGATCGTGGACTCGTCGGCGCTGGCCGAACAGGTGGTGGCCGACGTGATGACCTCGGCCTTCGACAGCGCCGGCCAGCGCTGCTCGGCATTGCGCGTGCTGTGCGTGCAGCAGGAGGCCGCGCCGCGCATCGTCGAGATGCTGCGCGGCGCGATGGCCGAAGCCTGCCTGGGCAACCCCGAGCGTCTGGATGTCGATATCGGGCCGGTCATCGACGCCGAAGCGCGCGCCAACATCGAGCGGCACCTGCAGACGATGCGCGACAACGGCCGCAGCGTCTGGCAGTGCGCGCGCAGCGACGGCGGCGAACTGGCGCACGGCGAGTTCGTGCCCCCGACCCTGGTCGAGATCGACAGCCTGGAAGAGCTGAAGCGCGAAGTGTTCGGGCCCGTGCTGCACCTGCTGCGTTACCAGCGCCCCGATCTGGGCCGCCTGGTGGCGCAGATCAACGCCACCGGCTACGGGCTGACGATGGGCCTGCACACGCGCATCGACGAAACCATCGCCCAGGTGGTCGACGCCGCGCATGCCGGCAACCTCTACGTCAACCGCAACATGGTCGGCGCGGTGGTCGGCGTGCAGCCTTTCGGCGGGCACGGCCTGTCGGGCACCGGCCCGAAGGCCGGCGGCCCGCTGTACCTGCTGCGCCTGCTGGCCCAGCGGCCGGCGCCGGCCGTGGACGACGCGCTGAGTGCGATGGGCGCGCAGCAGGCCGGCGTGGACGAGAGCCTGCGCGAGCGCATCCGCCAGGATCTGGCCGAACTGGGCGCCTGGGCCGAAGCGCAGCCGCACGCCGGCCTGAGTGCGCGCTGCCGGGATCTCGAGGCACGCTCGCCCAGCGGCAAGACCTGGACCCTGCGCGGCCCGACCGGCGAGGTCGACACCTACAGCCTGATGCCGCGCGATGTCGTGCTGTGCCTGGCTGCCGACGAAGGCGACCTGCTGACCCAGCTGGCGGCGGTCCTGGCCGTCGGCAGCCAGGCCCTGTGGCCGGCCGGCGAAGCGGGCGACGCCTTGTACGACCGCCTGCCGCAGACGCTGCGCAGGCGCATCGGCCGCGTCGGCGACTGGCGCGACGCGCAGGCCTCGTTCGCCGCGGTGCTGCACCATGGCGACGGCGACCATCTGCGCGAGGTGTGTCGCGAAGTGGCCGGGCGCGATGGCGCCATCGTCGGCGTGGTCGGCTTGCAGCACGGCGAAACCGCCGTGCCGCTGGAGCGGCTGCTGGTGGAGCGCGCGTTGAGCGTCAACACCGCGGCCGCAGGCGGCAACGCCAGCCTGATGACCATCGGCTGAGCGCCGCCCGCCGCCATCGCGCCGGCGCCTCGGGTCACGTCTGCCGCGACGGCGCCCCGGCCGCAGGCGCGTGCGGCGCACTGTGCACGCACTGCGCTCAGGCGTGCGCGCGGCGCAGCGCCTGCTCCAGATCGGCGATCAGGTCGGCCGCGTGCTCGATGCCCACGCTCAGGCGCAGCAGGTCCGGCGGCACCGGCGAGCCGGCGCCTTCGACGCTGGCGCGGTGCTCGATCAGGCTCTCGGTGCCGCCGAGCGATGTGGCGCGCTTCCACAGTTGCACCGCGGCGGCGGCGGCGACGGCCGCGGCCTCGCCGCCCCGCGCGTTCGCCTTCACGCGGATCGACAGCATGCCGCCGAAGCCGCCTTGCATCTGGCGCTTGGCGATCTCGTGCCCGGGGAAGGCTGCCAGGCCCGGGTACAGCACCTGCTCGACCAGCGGGTGGTGCTCGAAGTATTCGGCGATCGCCAGCGCCGACTCGCAGGCGCGCTGCACGCGCAGGTGCAGCGTGCGCAGCCCGCGCGTCAGCAGCCAGGCCTCGAAGCTGCCGAGCGTGCCGCCGAGATCGACGCGGATCGACTTCAGGCGCCGCCAGGCGTCGTCGTCGGCACGCGTGACCAGCACGCCCGCGGTCAGGTCGCTGTGGCCGTTCAGGTACTTGGTGGCCGAGTGCATCACGAGATCCGCGCCGAGCGCGAGCGGGCGCGTCAGCAGCGGCGACGCGGTGGTCGAGTCGACCGCCAGGCGCGCGCCAGCCGCGTGCGCGAGCTGCGCCGTCGCGGCGATGTCGGTAACCGTCCACAGCGGGTTGGCGGGGGTTTCGACCCACACCAGCTTCGTCTTGCCCGGTTGCAGCGCGGCGCGCAGCGCGTCGGGCTCGCCCATGTCCACCAGCTCGACCTGCAAGCCCCAGTGGCTGGCGAAACCCAGCAGCCAGTTGCGCAGCGACCAGTACATCACCTTCGGCGCGAGCACATGGTCGCCGGGGGCGAGCGACTGGAACACCGCGGTCGCCGCGGCCATGCCGCTGGCGAACAGCATCGCCTGCGTGCCGCCTTCGAGCGCGGCGATCAGCGCCTGGGCCTGGTCGAAGGCCGGGTTGTCGGCGCGCATGTACGCGCGGCCGGAGCGGAACTGGTTGTCGGGGTCGCGCAGGTAGGTCGACGAGGCGTGAATCGGCGGCACGACCGCACGCGTGGTCTCGTCGATCCAGCCCAGCGCCTGGGCGGCGAGGGTGTCGGGGTGCAGCGGCTTGTGATCCATGCCTCGCTCAGCCATGTCCCGCTCAGTATTGCAGCCCCATCGCCTCGCGCACGTCGCGCATCGTCTGCCGGGCGACGGTGCGCGCGCGTTCGGTGCCGTTCTCGACGATCCAGTGCACCTGCTTCGGGTTGCCCAGGTACTTCTCGGCACGTTCGCGCCAGGGCTGCTGTTCCTTCAGGATCGCGTCGATGATCGGCTGCTTGCACTCCAGGCAGCCGATGCCGGCGGTGGTGCAGCCTTCCCACACCCACTTGCGGGTCGCCTCGTCGCTGTAGACCTTGTGGAATTCCCACACCGGGCAACGCTCGGGGTTGCCCGGGTCGCTGCGGTGCACGCGCGCCGGGTCGGTGGGCATGCGGCGCACCTTGCGCTCGACTTCGGCCGGCTCCTCGCGCATCGCGATCGAGTTGCCGTAGCTCTTGCTCATCTTCGCGCCGTCCAGCCCCGGCAGCTTGGTGACTTCGGTGTGCAGCGCCTGCGGCTCGGGCAGCACGGTGCGGCCAGCGCCGCGCAGGTGGCCGAGCAGCAGTTCGGTGTCCTGCGTCGTCCAGCCCTCGATCGACGCGGCCGTGCGGTGGACCAGCGCCTCGCCCTTGGCCAGCGGCTCGGCGCGGCCGGTCTCGCCGAAGTCGCGCTTCTGCTTCGCGAAGTAGCGCTGGTCTTCCTTGGGCATGCGCGCCAGCGCGGCCGCTACCTTCTGGTCGAAGTCGGTGCTGCGGCCGTACAGGTGGTTGAAGCGGCGCGCCACTTCGCGCGTCAGCTCCACGTGCGAGGCCTGGTCCTCGCCCACCGGCACGTAGGCGGCCTTGTAGATCAGGATGTCGGCCGCCTGCAGCAGCGGGTAGCCGAGGAAGCCGTAGGTCGCCAGGTCGCGGTCGGCGAGCTTGTCGATCTGGTCCTTGTAGGTCGGCACGCGCTCGAGCCAGCCCAGCGGCGTGCCCATCGCCAGCAGCGTGAACAGCTCGGCATGCTCGGGCAGGCGGCTTTGCAGGAAGATGGTGCAGCGGTCGGGGTCCAGCCCCGCGGCCAGCCAGTCGGTGACCATCTCGTACACGTACTGGCCCATGACCTCGCGCTCCTCGTAGTGCGTGGTCAGCGCGTGCCAGTCGGCGACGAAGTAGAAGCAGTCGTACTCGTGCTGCAACCGCACCCAGTTCTTCAGCGCGCCGTGGTAGTGGCCAAGGTGCATCGCGCCGGTGGGGCGCATGCCGGAAAGAACGCGGGCTTGCATCGTGGGGTGGGGCGGCAGGGCAGGGGCGCCGATTCTACGAGCCGGGTCGCGCGCCGGCGCGTGGCTACACTCGGTCGATGCAGGCCATCGTGATCCTGATTTCCGGCCGCGGCTCCAACATGGAGGCGATCGTCGAGCGCTGCGCGGCCGAAGGCTGGCCGGCACGGGTGGCGGCGGTGATCGCCAACCGCGCCGACGCGCCGGGGCTGACCTTCGCGGCCGCGCGCGGCATCGCGACCGCGGTGGTCGAGCACCGCGCCTTCGCCACCCGCGAAGCCTTCGACGACGCGCTCGCCGCCGCGATCGACGCCCATGCGCCGGATCTGGTGGTGCTGGCCGGCTTCATGCGCATCCTCGGCGAGCGCTTCGTGCAGCGCCATGCGGGGCGGCTGTTGAACATCCACCCGTCGCTGCTGCCGCTGTTTCCGGGGCTGCACACCCATCAGCGCGCGCTCGACGCCGGCTGCAAACTCGCCGGCGCCACCGTGCACTTCGTGACGCCGGCGCTGGACCACGGCCCGATCGTGATCCAGTCGGTGGTGCCGGTACTGCCCGGCGACGACGCCGATGCACTGGCCGCGCGCGTGCTCGCCACCGAGCACCAGATCTATCCGCGCGCGGTGCGCTGGTTCGTCGAGGGCGCGCTGCGCATCGAGCACGGCGTGGTGCGGCAGCGCGACGGCGCGGCGCAGCTGCACGCGGCGCTCGGCGGGGCGGCCTGATGCGCCCGGGCGCGCTGGTCGATCGCACGGCCGAGCTGGTGCAGCGCGTGCTGCGCTTCGACGCGCCCGCCGACGGCGTGGTCTCGGCCTTCTTCCGCGCGCAGCGCACGCTCGGCCCGCGCGAGCGCCACACGCTGGCCGAGACTGCGTATGCGGTGCTGCGCCGCCGGCTGCTGTACCAGCACCTGGCGCAGTCGGGGCGCGGGCCTGTCGAGCGGCGGCTGGTGCTGCTGGGCTGGCAGGGTGACGACGCCTTCCTGCGTGCCGCGCTCGAGCCGGGCGAGGCCGCCTGGCTCGACCATTGCCGCGCCATCGACCCGGCCACGCTGCCCGACAAGCTGCGCCACAACCTGCCCGACTGGCTGGCCGGTGCACTGCGCGACGAACTCGGCGTGGAGGAATTCCAAGACCTGGCCGACGCGCTGCTGCAGCCGGCGCCGCTGGACCTGCGCGCCAACACCCTGAAAACTAAGCGCGACGCGTTGCGTGCAGCGCTCGCCGCCGCCGGCATCGACGCCGAGCCGACGCCCTATTCGCCGTGGGGGCTGCGCGTGGCGGGCAAGCCGGCGCTGAACCGGCTCGACGCCTTCACGCGCGGCGAGTTCGAGGTGCAGGACGAAGGCAGCCAGCTGCTGGCGTTGCTCACCGACCCGAAGCGCGGCGAGATGGTCGTCGACTTCTGCGCCGGCGCCGGCGGCAAGACGCTGGCGCTGGGTGCGGCGATGCGCAACACCGGCCGGCTGTACGCGTGGGACACCTCCGGCCACCGGCTCGACGCGATGAAGCCGCGGCTGGCGCGCAGCGGCCTGTCCAACGTGCACCCGGCGCAGCTCGCGCACGAACGCGACGAACGCGTCAAGCGCCTGGCGGGCAAGGCGGACCGGGTGCTGATCGACGCGCCCTGCTCGGGCCTGGGCACGCTGCGCCGCAACCCCGACCTGAAGTGGCGGCAGTCGCCCGCGGCCGTGGCCGAGCTCCAGGCCAAGCAGCAGGCGATCCTCGACAGCGCGGCGCGGCTGCTGAAGCCCGGCGGGCGGCTGGTCTATGCCACCTGCAGCCTGCTGCGCGCCGAGAACGAGGTGGTGGCCGACGCCTTCACCGCGGCGCAGGCCGGGCGCTTCGAGCCGCTGGCGACGGCCGACGCGCTGCGTGCCGCCGGCGTCGAGGCGGCCGCTGCGCTGGACCACCTGGGCCGGCTGCGGCTGTGGCCGCATCGCCACAAGACCGACGGTTTTTTTGCGGCCGCCTGGGTGCGGCGCTGATCGCGCGCCAACGCGCGGCGATCTGCATCGAACGCGCGCTGGATTTGCCATTATCGCGCGCAGGTGGCTAGGTGCCGTGCACCACCCGCAAGCGCGGTGCGCCGGTAGAATCGTGCATTCCGCCCGATTTATGGGCGAACGCCCGAAAAGGACTCCATGAACGTATTGACGACGCTGCACGACGGCGCGGTGGGCTTGCTCAGCGGCGGTCTGCTCGGCCTGGCGTGGTGGCAGATCGTACTCGTGACGTTGGTGCTCACCCACATCACGATCGCCAGCGTGACGATCTTCCTGCACCGCGCCCAGGCGCACCGCGCGCTGGAGCTGCACCCGATCGCCGCCCACTTCTTCCGCTTCTGGCTGTGGTTGACCACCGGCATGGTGACCAAGGAATGGGTGGCGATCCACCGCAAGCACCATGCCAAGTGCGAAACGGCCGACGACCCGCACAGCCCGGTCGCCAAGGGCATCAAGACGGTGCTGCTGACCGGCAGCGAGCTGTACCGTGCTGAGGCCAAGGTGCAGGAAACGATCGACAAGTACGGTCATAACACGCCCAACGACTGGATCGAGCGCAACCTGTACAGCCGCTACACGTGGCAGGGCGTCGGCGTGATGCTGGTGATCGACCTGCTGCTGTTCGGCGCGATCGGCCTGACCGTGTGGGCGGTGCAGATGCTGTGGATCCCGATCACCGCGGCCGGCATCATCAACGGCCTGGGGCACTGGTGGGGCTACCGCAACTTCGAGGCGCCCGATGCTTCGACCAACATCTCGCCGTGGGGCGTGATCATCGGCGGCGAGGAACTGCACAACAACCACCACACCTACCCGACCTCGGCCAAGCTGTCGGTCAAGCGCTACGAGTTCGACATCGGCTGGGCCTACATCCGCGGACTGGAGCTGTTGGGGCTGGCCAAGGTGCGCAAGACGCCGCCGCGGCTCGAGCTGGGCGCGGTTCGCCCGGTGGCCGACGGCAAGACGCTCGACGCGATCATCGCCAACCGCTACGAAGTGATGGCCAAGTATGCGCAGGAGCTCAGGCGCGCCTGCGGCAGCGAACTGGCCCGGCTGAAGTCGCAGGGCGCGCAGAACACCGCGCGCTGGAAGCAGATGCTTGCCGCGAAGCGCTGGTTGCATCGCGATGCCGACCGCATCCCTGCGGGCGACCGCGCGCTGGTGGCGCAGGCGGTGGGCGACAGCCCGGCGCTGACCAAGCTGGTGGCGATGCGCGAGGAACTGCGCCAGTTGTGGACGCGCACCAACGTGTCGGCCGAACAACTGGTGGCCGACCTGCAGGCCTGGTGCCGCAGGGCCGAAGACAGCGGCATCGCCGCGCTGCAGGAGTTCTCGCTGAAGCTGCGCGCCGCGCGCGCCTGAACGGCTCCCGTACCCGGAAACGACATGGCCCGCAGATGCGGGCCGTTTGCATGGTGCCGGCGAGACTGCCGCGGCACCCCGGCAGATTGACTACTTGAGCTTCGTTTCCTTGTAGAGCACGTGCTTGCGTGCCTTCGGATCGAACTTCATGAATTCGAGCTTGCCCGGCGTGGTCTTCTTGTTCTTCTCGGTCGTGTAGAAGTGCCCGGTGCCGGCCGAGGATTCGAGCTTGATCTTTTCGCGTCCGCCTTTGGTGGCCATGATGGCTGCCCTTTCGTGCTCAGAGTTCGCCGCGCTGGCGCAGGTCGGCGACGACCTGCTCGATGCCGACCTTGTCGATCAGCCGCAGGCCGGCGTTGCTGATGCGCAGCCGCACCCAGCGGTTCTCGCTCTCCAGCCAGAACCTGCGGTACTGCAGGTTCGGCAACCAGCGGCGCTTGGTCTTGTTGTTGGCGTGGGAAACATGGTTGCCCACCATCGGGCCCTTGCCCGTGACCTGACAGACGCGTGCCATCGACGCTTCTCCGAATGACTGAAACAAGGCCGGCCGCAATGGGCCGACAAAACGGCGGATTATAGCGGCAGGCCGGGCCGGCGCTGCGCTGCCGGCCTTGCGCCGGGCGCGTGCCCCCGGTTCAGCCGTCGCTCTGCTCCAGGAAGCGCTGCGCATCCAGCGCCGCCATGCAGCCGGTGCCGGCCGAGGTGATCGCCTGGCGGTACACGTGGTCCTGCACGTCGCCGGCGGCGAACACGCCCTCGACGCTGGTCATCGTCGCCATGCCGTCGGCGCCGCCGCGGGTCAGCAGGTAGCCGTCCTTCATCGCGAGCTGGCCCTGGAACAGCTCGGTGTTGGGCTGGTGGCCGATCGCGATGAAGCAGCCCTGCACCGCCAACTCGGCCGTACTGCCGTCCTGGGCCGACCGCAGCCGCACGCCGCTGACGCCGCGCTCGTCGCCCAGCACCTCGTCGAGCGTGTGCCACAGGTGCAGCTCGAGCTTGCCGGTGGCCGCCTTGGCCATCAGCTTGTCGACCATGATCGGCTCGGCGCGGAACTTGTCGCGGCGGTGGATCAGGTGCACCTTGGACGCGATGTTCGACAGGTACAGCGCCTCCTCGACCGCGGTGTTGCCGCCGCCGACCACGCACACCGCCTGGTTGCGGTAGAAGAAGCCGTCGCAGGTGGCGCAACCGCTGACGCCCTTGCCCATGAAGGCCTGCTCGCTCGGCAGGCCCAGGTACTTGGCCGAAGCGCCGGTGGCCACGACCAGCGCGTCGCAGCTGTAGGTGCCGGCGTCGCCGGCCAGCCGGAAGGGCCGCGCCGACAGGTCGGCCTGGTTGATGTGGTCGAACACGATCTTCGTCTCGAAGCGCTCCGCGTGCTGCAGGAAGCGCTGCATCAGGTCGGGGCCCTGCACGCCGGCGGCGTCGGCCGGCCAGTTGTCGACATCGGTGGTGGTCATCAGCTGGCCGCCCTGCGCGATGCCCGTGACCAGCAGCGGCTGCAGGTTGGCGCGCGCCGCGTAGATCGCGGCGGTGTAGCCGGCCGGGCCGGAGCCGAGGATCAGGACACGGGCATGGGTCGGCGCGGTGGACATGGCGGCTATGTGTGGCGATGGGGTGGGGCGATGGGGCGGGGCGATGGGGTGGGGCGGCGGCGTGGGGCGGCGGGGTTGGGGCGGCGGGGCGTTG
>JAFEFZ010000140.1 GCA_018240325.1 Pseudomonadota bacterium | reverse complement strand
GTCGCTGTCGGCCGCGTTGGCCGACTCGACCCAGCTGCGCCGCGCCGGGTCGTGGGTGGCATCGACGATCGGTTTCATGACTGGAGCTCGGGTTGGTGCAGGAAGGCGGCGTGCCTGGGTGCGCGCCTGGTCTTGGGCCACTCTTCGAGCATGTCCCACTTGACCGCGTCGAGCCTGGGATGGATCGCGGCCTCGTCGGGGTCCGGGCAGGCAAGTTCGACACGGTGGCCGTTGGGGTCGAGCAGATAGATCGAGTGGAAGGCGCCGTGGTCGGTGCCGCCCGGCACCGGCACGCCCTCGGCCTCGAGGTGCGCCTGGTACTCGGGCAGCGTCGCGCGGTCCTTGGCCTTGAAGGCGATGTGCTGCACCCGATCGGGCGTGTTCGGGTCGCGGCCCATCGGCGCCTGGGTCGGCAGCTCGAAGAAGGCGGGCACGTTGCCGCCGCCGGCATCGAGGAACACGTGCAGGCAGCGGTCGGGCGCCTGGGTCGAGGGCACGGCGTCCCCGGCGACGGCGGGCACGACGCCCATGTTCGGCATCCGGCCGTACCACTGCCCGGTCTGCTTCGCGTCGTGGCAGCGGTAGGCGACGTGGTGGATCTTCTCGATTCTCATGCGGACCCCTCGTCCGGCGGGCTGCCGGGCCACCCCCCCCGAGGGGACGCGGCCCGGCCCGGGAGCGGCCCGGCGCACGCCGCGCCGCTTCGCCCCCCTCATGCCTCGGCCTCGGTGGCGATGGCGCCGCGGCGCAGCTGGTCGCGCTCCAGGCTCTCGAACAGCGCCTTGAAGTTGCCTTCGCCGAAGCCTTCGTCGCCCTTGCGCTGGATGAACTCGAAGAACACGGGCCCCAGCAGCGTCTCGCTGAAGATCTGCAGCAGCAGCCGCTTGGCCCCGCCCTGCGTGCTGCCGTCGAGCAAGATGCCGCGCGTCTGCAGCTCCTTCACCGGCTCGCCGTGGCCCGGCAGACGCTGCTCCAGCATCTCGTAGTACACGTCGTTGGGCGCGGTCAGCAGCGGCACGCCGGCCATCTGCAGCGCATCGATGCTGGCGTACAGGTCATCGGTGAGCAACGCGATGTGCTGGATGCCCTCGCCGTTGAACTGCATCAGGAACTCTTCGATCTGCCCGCCGCCCTGCTTGGCTTCCTCGTTCAGCGGGATGCGGATCAGCCCGTCGGGCGCGGTCATCGCGCGGCTGGTCAGCCCCGTGTATTCGCCCTGGATGTCGAAGTAGCGGATTTCGCGGAAGTTGAACAGCCGCTCGTAGAACGAGCCCCAGTACGCCATGCGGCCGCGGTAGACGTTGTGCGTCAGGTGGTCGATGAGTCTGAAGCCGTGGCCCTTGGGGTGCCGGTCCACGCCCGGCAGGAACTCGAAGTCGATGTCGTAGATGCTCTTGCCGTCCCGAGCCGGCGCGCGGCCGCCCGAAGCCGGCTCGCCCCCTTGGGGGGTTAGAGGGCTGTCATCGAAGCGGTCGATCAGGTACAGCGGCGCGCCGCCGATGCCCTTGATCGCCGGCAGCTTCAGCTCCATCGGGCCGGTGGGCACGTCCACCGGCTGCGCGCCGAGTTCCAGCGCCAGGTGATAGGCCTTGTGCGAATCGCGCACGCGGAAGGCCAGCGCGCAGGCGCTGGGCCCGTGCTCGGCGGCGAAGAAGCCGGCCAGGCTCTTGGGTTCGCGGTTGACGATGAAGTTGATGTCGCCCTGGCGGTACAGCAGCACGTCCTTGCTGCGATGCTTGGCCACCAGGCTGAAGCCCATCTTCTCGAACAGCGGTTCCAGTACGCCGGCCACCGGCGACGCGAACTCGACGAATTCGAAGCCCATCAGGCCCATCGGGTTGTCGAACAGATCAGCCATGTTCATGCTCCTTCCTTTGCAAACTTTTCAAACTCTTCAAACCAGCTGATCCAGCGCGATCTCGAAGGCCGTGCTGGCGATGCCGTGCCGGCCCTGCGAGCGATCATGGCAGCGTTGCAATGCCCCTGCAATGGTCGCCGACACGTCGCCGAAGATGGCCTCGTCGGAGATCTCGGCGTTGCCCTGCATCAGGAAGGCGAAGGCGCGCGCCATGCCGCAGTTGGCGATGAAATCGGGGATCACCGCGACCGCGGCGTCGGCCTGCTCGTAGATCGGGCCGTAGAAGATTTCCGGGTCGGCGAAAGGCACGTTGGCGCCACTGGACACCACCTCCAGCCCGGCGGCGGCCATCGCCTCCACCTGCGCCTTGGTCACCAGGCGCGAGCCGGCGCAGGGCAGGAAGACTTCGGCGCCCAGGCTCCAGATGTGCGCGTTGACCTCGTCGAAGCGCAGCATGCCCTCGGCCTTCAGCTGGTTGCCGTCCTTGTTCAGGAAGAGCGCGCGCACTTCGTCGAAGCCAAAGCCTTCGGGCTTCAGCAGCCCGCCGTTGCGGTCGATGATGCCGACCACCTTGGCCCCGGCCTGCGCCAGGTAGTAGGCCGCCGCCGAGCCGACGTTGCCCCAGCCCTGCACGATGACGCGCTTGCCGGCGGCCTGGCCGCCGTAGATGCGGTAGTAGTGCAGCACCGATTCGGCCACGCCCCAGCCGGTGATCAGGTCGGCGACGACGTACTTGCGCTCCACGCTGGGCGTGCAGCGGCTGTCCTCGACCACCTTCTTCACGCCCAGGCGCAGCTGGCCGACCTTCTGGATGCGCTCGCTGTCGCTGGGCCGGAAGTGGCCGTTGACCACGCCTTCCTGCGGATGCCACAGGCCGTAGCCCTCGGTGATGGGGATCACCTCGTGCACCTCATCGACGTTGAGGTCGCCGCCGGTGCCGTAGTAGGTCTTGAGCAGCGGCGTCACCGCCTTGTACCAGCGGCGCAGCACGCCGTCCTTGCGCGGGTCGGCCGGGTCGAAGTCGATGCCCGACTTGGCGCCGCCGATGGCCGGGCCGGAGACGCTGAACTTGACTTCCATCGTCTTGGCCAGCGACTCGACTTCGCGCCGGTCCAGGCCCTTGCGCATGCGCGTGCCGCCGCCGGCGGCGCCGCCGCGCAGCGAATTGATCACCACCCAGCCGCGGGCCTCGGTCTGGTCGTCGTGCCACTCGAAGACGATCTCCGGGGCCTTGGTTTCGAAACGGGTCAGCAGGTCTTTCATTGCGATCTCGTGAGGGTCTGCGCGCGGCCGCAAGGCCGCGCCGTCATTCAAGCTGGAGCCCCCTGCCCGAGCGGGCGAGGGGAAGCGGCATGGAACGCCGCATCGCGGCGGGCGCCGCGCGCTATGCGGCGAGCAGGAGCCTGTCTTCGTCCAGGCGTTCGCCGCGCGTCTTCTCGAACATGTGCAGCAGGTCCGCCACGTCCATGCCCTTGCGCTGCTCACCCTCGACATCGAGGATCACGCGGCCCTGGTGCAGCATCACCGTGCGGCTGCCGTAGTCCAGCGCCTGGCGCATGCTGTGCGTGACCATCATCGCCGTCAGTTGCGACGACTCGACGATCTTGGCCGTCAGCTCCAGCACGAAGGCGGCGGTCTTCGGGTCCAGCGCCGCGGTGTGCTCGTCGAGCAGCAGGATGCGGCTGGGCTGCAGCGACGCCATCAGCAGGCTCACCGCCTGGCGCTGGCCGCCGGACAGCAGGCCGATGCGGTCGGCCAGCCGGTTCTCCAGCCCCAGCTTCAGGATCGACAGCTTCTCGCGGAACAGCTCGCGCAGCGTCTTGTTCAGCGCGAAGCGCAGGCCGCGCTTCGCGCCGCGCCTCCACGCCAGCGCCATGTTCTCCTCGATCGTCAGCGCCTCGCTGGTGCCGGCCATCGGATCCTGGAACACGCGCGCCACCATGTCGGCGCGCTGCCACGCGCTCTTGGCGGTGACCTCCTCGCCGTCGATCTTGATCGAGCCATGGTCGACCTTCAGGTCGCCGCTGACGGCGTTGAGGAAGGTGGACTTGCCGGCGCCGTTGCTGCCGATGACGGTGACGAACTGGCCGGTGGGAATGGTCAGGTCCAGGCCGCGCAGCACGTGGTTCTCGATCGGCGTGCCGGGGTTGAAGGTGATTTCGAGTCCTTGGGCTTGCAGCATGATCAGGCCTCCTTGACGATGGTGGTGGTCGCCGCCTTGGCCCTGCCCGGCAGCAGCCGGGCGAGCTTGCGCTTGTAGGCGGGCACCAGCAGCGCGAAGGCGACGAGCACGGCGGTGACCAGGTTCAGGTCCTGCGCCTGCAATCCGATGAAGTCGCTGTTCAGCGCCAGCGCGATGAAGAAGCGGTACAGCAGCGCACCGACGATGCACGCCGCCGTGGTGACCACCAGGCTGCGCGCCGGCAGGATGGTCTCGCCGATGATCACCGCGGCCAGGCCGATGACGATGGTGCCGATGCCCATCGAGATGTCGGCGCCGCCCTGGGATTGCACGAACAACGCGCCGGCCAGTGCGACCAGCGCGTTCGACAGGCCCAAGCCGACGATGGTCTGGCGGTCGGTGCTGATGCCCTGGGCGCGCGCCATGCGCGGGTTGCCGCCGGTGGCACGCATCGCCAGCCCGGTTTCGGACGCGAAGAACAGGTCGATCAGGATCTTGGCGGCGATGACGATGACCAGCAGCACCAGCGGCTTGAGCACGTACTCGGGCAGGCCGACGAACTCGAAGCGGCTGAAGACGGTCGGGTCGTTGATCAGCGCGACGTTGGGCTTGCCCATGATGCGCAGGTTGATCGAGTACAGCGCGATCATCACCAGGATGCTGGCCAGCAGCTGCATGATGCGCAGGCGCACGTTCAGCCAGGCAGTGAGCGCGCCGGCGGCCGAGCCGGCGACGACCGCCGCCGCTGTAGCGGCGAAGGGGTCGATGCCGGCGACGATCAGCGCCGCGGCGACCGCGCCGCCGAGCGGGAAGCTGCCGTCGACCGTGAGGTCGGGGAAGTTGATGACGCGGAACGAGAGGTGGACGCCGAGCGCGACCAGGCCGAAGATCAGGCCGATCTCGATCGCGCCCATCGATGCGATGAGGGACATGGGGCAATCCTTTGGGGTGAGCGTGGCCCGGCGCGCGCGGCGCGCCAGGCACTTCGGGGCGATGAGCGGCGGCGCCCGCCGGGCACCGGCCGTGGGCTCAGGGCGTCAGCGCACCACCACCTTGGCCGTCTTGAGCAGTTCGTCCGACAGCGCGATGCCCTGCTTCTGCGCGGCCGCGGGGTTGACGAACAGCTCGAAGCTCGGGCTGGTCTGCGACGCGATCTTGCCCGGCGCTTCGCCGTTGAGGATGCGCACCACGACCTTGCCGGTCTGGCGGCCGATGTCGTAGTAGTTCAGGCCCAGCGCCGCGACTGCGCCGCGCTTGACGGCGTCGGTGTCGGCGGCGACGACCGGGATCTTCGACGCCTGCGCCACCTTGACGATGCCTTCGAAGGCCGACATCACGTTGTTGTCGGTGGGCGCGTAGATCACGTCGACCTTGCCGACCAGGCTCTGTGCGGCGCTGGCGACGTCGACGCTGCGCGCGGCCGGGGCTTCGACCAGCACCAGGCCGGCTTCGGGCGCGGCCTTCTTCAGCGCCTCGACGATGGCCACCGAATTGGCTTCGCCGGGGCTGTAGATGACGCCGACGCGCTTGGCGCCCGGCACCACCTTCCTGATCAGTTCCAGGTGCTTCGGCAACGGCGACATGTCGGACACGCCGGTGACGTTGGTGCCCGACGCGTCCCAGGTCTTCACCAGCTTGGCCGCGACCGGGTCGGTGACGGCGCTGTAGACCACCGGGATGTCCTTGGTGGCGGCGACCACGGCCTGCGCCGACGGCGTCGCGATGGCAACGATGGCGTCGGGCCTGGCGCCGACGTACTTGCGCGCGATCTGCGCGGCGGTGCCGGTGTTGCCCTGGGCGCTCTGGTACTCGTACTGCAGGTTCTTGCCGGGCTCGTAGCCGGCGGCCTTCAGCTCGTCGCGCACGCCGTCGCGCACCGCGTCGAGGGCCTGGTGTTCGACGATGGCGGTGACGGCCACCGACTTCTGGGCGGCATGGGCCAGCGGCACGCAGGCGGCCAGCGCAAGCGCGAGCACGGTACGGCGGGCACGAAGGAAAGGATGTTGCACGAATGTCTCCTGGAACGATGGGGCCTTGTAGGGCGCAGATGGGGACATGCTGGGCCGCGTGGGCCTCTTGAACCCACGCACGGCGCCGCTGTCCGCAGGCAGAATTCTGGGCGCCGGACCACGGAATGGGTTTTCGTCGCGGGCCAGGGCAAACCCTGAAACACGAAACGACCTTCCGCAAACAGCGCACTTCAGGAGACGATCTTGTATGACCTTGATCTGGATCGAATCGACCGCAAGATCCTGGGCTTTCTGCAGGCCAATGGACGTGCATCAAACCTGGAGCTGGCCGAAGCGGTAGGGCTGTCGCCGGCGCAGTGCCACCGGCGCCACCGCCGCCTGGAGGAACAGGGCTTCATCAGCGGCTACGCGACGCGGCTGAATGCCGCGAAGCTGAACCTGGGCGTGACCGCGTTCATCGAGGTCACGATGGAAAAGGGGCACCTGCGCGACCTGAAGAAGTTCACCGACGTGGTCGTCGGCATCCCCCAGATCCTGGAGTGCTATTCGGTCACCGGCGACTTCGACTACGTGATCAAGGTGGTCGCACGCGACCTGAAGTCGCTGTCGCAGTTCCTGATGGAGCAGCTGATCCGGTTGCCGGGCGTCAACAGCGTGCGCTCGAGCATCTGCCTGGACGAAGTCAAGTTCAGCATCGCGCTGCCGCTGCCCGAATGAGCCGGCGCAGGCCGCTGCGGCAGCCGGCCGACCGGCAGCGGCCTCGGGGGCCCGGCGCCGCGGGGCGCTTGCGCCGGCCGGCTTGCGGATCGGCGCCGCGGCATCCGCGCGTCAATGGGCCGGGACGCCGCCGGGGGCGGCGGCGACGCGCGGCCCGCGCCCGGCCGATGCGTAGAACAGCGCCGCCGCGATGACCAGGATGTCGGTGCCCAGCAGCACGTAGGTCAGCGCATGGCCCGCGCCGGCCGCGTGCATGCGGTCGCTGATGGCCCCCACCACCAGATTGCCGATGGCGATCGCGAACACGTTGATCAGCAGCATCGCGATGCCGGTGATGGTCGAGCGCATCGCGTCGGGCGTCAGCCCCTGGATCAGCGCGAGCGACGGGCCGTAGGTCGCCAGCGGCAGGAAGAAGCCCGCGCACATGCCGGCGTAGAACAGCGCCGAGCCCGCATCGGCAAAGCGGTAGGCCACCATCAGCGGGCCGCAGACCAGGATCAGCAGCACGACGAAGCCGGCATGGCCGCCCGGCAGGCGCCGGGCCAGGCGGTCGCTGAGCACGCCGCCGACCGCCGAACCGAGCACGCCGAAGACGATGCCGATCAGGCCGATTCTCTGCGCCATCGCCGCAGCGTCGAGGCCGCGTTCGCGCACCAGCCACAGCTGGGCGAAGGCGATGCCGACGAAGGCCAGGTGCACGAGCACGAAGCCGATCACCGTGTTCGCCACCGTCGAATCGGTGCGCATCAGGCCGATGACGTTGCGCAGCTGCTGCCTGAACGGCGCCCCGCGTTCGGCATCGCCCAGCCGGCTGCGGTCGTCCTTCAGCAGCAGCGCGGCCAGGCCGATGACGCCGCCGATCACGCCCAGCGCGTGGAAGCTGCCGCGCCAGCCGAGGCTCGTGCCCAGCACGCCGGCCAGCACGAAGGCCAGCCCGAGGCCGACCGGAATGCCCATGAAGAACACCCCGACCGCGGTGCCGGCGCGGCGTTGGCTGAACAGCTCCATCAGCAGCGACACCGCGGCCGGCACCAGCGCGGCCTCGCCCGAGGCGACGAAGAAGCGTGCGGCGGCCATCTGCTCGAAGTTCCGGGCCGCACCGGAGGCCGCGGTGCATGCGCTCCAGATCAGGATGCCGGCGGCGATCACCCGCGTGCGGCTGAAGCGGTCGGCCAGGCTGCCGAGGAACACCGCCATGAAGCCGAAGCTCAGCACCCACACCGCGCCGGCGAGAAAGCCGTACTGCGCGTTGCTGATCGCCAGATCCCGGGTGATCTGCGGCGAGAAGCCGAGCAGCATGTTGCGGTCGATGTGGGCGATCACGTGGACCACCAGCAGCGCGATCAGCATCGCGTGAGGGTTCTGCTTCCAGCGCATCGTCGTCTCCCTGCCCTGATCGTCGCGCAATCCGGCCTCGAGCAAACGCCGGGCCGCCCCAGGTTTCGCTGACCTGCGCGGGGGGCGGGATGGGCGCAGCCCGGCGCCGGCGGTACTCCAAGGCTCTTTGGTCCGCCGGGCGCAGCGGCGCGCCGCGCCCGACCGGCCTGCACTTCGGTGCATGGCCGGGTTTGTCCAGCGAATGGGCAGCGGAGTCGCCGTGCCCGCCGATCCGGCAGACGACCTGGGCCTGTGCGCCGACAGCGTGCTCGCGATGCAACGCGCGTGCGTTGCGCACCATCGGGGCGCCTTGCGGCACGCTCGTCAGGCGTGCGCACTTCCGGCCCAGCGGGTTGCCTTCGACGCCGGCGACCCCGATTCGCAGGTCTCGAGGTTCAGCTTGCTTTCCAGGTACCGGATGGCGTGCAGCGGGTTGCCGTCGGCGTACCGGCCGGGGCGACGACCGCCGCCACGCGCGCTGCGGGCCGTTCATCTTCACTGGGGCCATGCGGCAGGCCTCCTGCTTGCCGGTGTCGATGCTCAGGGTGGGCCGCCGGCCGCGGCTTCGCGCTTGCCGAAGAACAGGCTGATCAGGCGGCTCATGCCCAGCACCCGGCCCAGCTCCGAGAAGGCGCAGAAGGGCACCAGCGCCACCGTCAGCATCAGCGTGCGCGCGCCGATCTCGTAGCGGCCGACCTCGGCGACCTTCTGCAGGCCGGACAGGATGCCCTCGCGGTGAAAGAGCCCGTCGACGGTCTTCTCGAGCACGCCGAAGGCCAGCACCAGCAGCGCGAACAGCAGCGACTTGTAGATCACCGGCACGATCAGCGGCAGGCGGTCGAAGCGCCGGGTGAAACCGAAGATGCGGCCGATCAGCACCACCTTGGCGATGATCATCGCCTCGACGAGCGCGATGCCGTAGTGCAGGTACGCCACCCCGGTCTCGTCCAGGATCAGCCGCCGGTAGACGGTGAAGCTGCCCAGGAAGAGCCACAGGTACAGCGTGATCACCCAGTAGGCCTTCAACTCCTCGAGCGCGCGCTCCTTCAGGCTCCTGCCATCGCCGTGACCGTTGCCGTCCATGCCGGGGCTTCCTTGTTGTTCAAGCCGGCGCGCGCCGTGCCAGCTCTTCGGCCAGCATCGGCACGCCCAGGTTGCAGGCCTGCACGCCCTGCACCACGCACAGCTTCAGCACTTCCATGATCTCTTCCATCGTGGCGCCCGCCGCCAGCGCACCCTTGATGTGCCGGCGCGTGCCCGGCGCGTACATGTGGGTATACGACGCATCGAAGGCGATGCTCAGCAGCTCGACCTCCTTGGCCGTCAACAGGCCGCTCGCATAGATGCCGGCGCCGGTGGCCATGAAGGCATCGGTCCAGCCGGGAGCCAGCGCATGGAACGGATCCCACGCGGTGTTCCACTGGCCGATCGCGCGCATCTGGTCGCAGGCCGGCGTCGGCACCGCTGCCTTCGGCTGCGGCTGCACGCCGACGGCCTTGGCTTCTTCGAGCAGGATCGGCGCGCCCAGGCTGCAGCTGTGGATCGCCATCACCGACGCCATCTTCAGCACCATCAGCGCCTCGTCGCGCGACGCGCCGGCATCGAGCGCGGCGCGGATGTGGCGGCGCGTGCCTTGCGGGTTCAGGTTGGTGCAGGCGGCGTTCACGGCCAGGCCGATCAGCTCGACCAGCTTCCTCGGCAGCACGCCCGTGCGCCAGGGGTCGTTCGCCATGCGCGCGCAGGTGTCGGCCCAGGCAGGGTCCCACGCGCGCAGTTGCTCGAATGCATCCTCCCAGGGGCCTGATTCGGTGGTCATGGGCTTTCCTTTCGCCTGGCCAGGCCGATCGATCAATCGACCGCCACCTTGATCCGGCCGTCAACCACCTGCACCGCGTGCGTGCGCACGCACAGCCCCGGGACGCCGAGCAGGCAGCCGGTCGTCACGTCGTAGCGCCAGCCGTGGCCGCCGCAACAGAGTGTCTCGCCGTCGAGCGCGCCCTCGCCGAGCGACAACCCGGCGTGCAGGCAGGCGTCGTCGATCGCGTGCACGGTGCCGCCGACGTTGACCAGGGCGAGCTTCTGGTCGCCGATGGTCACCGTCATCGCCCGGCCCGGCGGCAAGTCCTCGAGCCAGGCGACACCGACGAAGGCGACCATCGGCAGGCCTCGTGGGCAGTCGAGATGCGCGGCGCGCCGCCGCTACAAGATGCTGACCGGGCTCGTGGCCGCACCCGTCGACCTGGGCAGCTTGCCGTCGGTGTCGTGGGCGAGGAAGCCCTTGTAGCCCTCGGCGCGGTTCGGCGGCAGGCCCAGCTTGAAGAGCGTCTCTTCGACGCTGTCGTACCAGACGCCGACCTTCATGATTTGGCGCGCCTCTTCGGCCGTCGCCACCTTGCGGCCGAACTGCTCGCTCTGCTTCACCGCCCATTCGATCTGCTTGGGCGTCGACCAGCGCTTCTTGTGCATGTCCCAGATGTTG
>JAFEFZ010000013.1 GCA_018240325.1 Pseudomonadota bacterium | reverse complement strand
GGCTCACGTCGAAGTGGTTGTTCGAATGCGAGCCCCAGGTCAGGCCCCAGTCGCGGCAGGTCTGGGCGACGCGCACGCTGCCGGCCATCGTCCAGAAGTGCGGGTCGGCCAGCGGGATGTCGACCGACTGCAGCGCGAGCGCGTGCACCATCTGGCGCCAGTCGGTGGCGATCATGTTGGTGGCCGTGGGCAAGCCGGTGGCGCGGCGGAACTCGGCCATCACTTCGCGGCCGCTGAAGCCCTCTTCGGCACCGCACGGATCCTCGGCGTAGGCGACGACGCCGCGCATGCGCTGGCCGAGCCGGATCGCGTCGCGCAGCAGCCAGCCGCCATTCGGGTCCAACGTGACGCGTGCTTGCGGGAAGCGTTCGTGCAACGCGGTCACCGCATCGACCTCGACGTCGCCGGCGAGCACGCCGCCCTTGAGCTTGAAGTCGTTGAAACCGTAGCGCTCGTACGCCGCTTCGGCCAGGCGGACGACGCCTTCGGGCGTCATCGCCGCTTCGTGGCGCAGGCGGAACCAGGCGTTGTCGGCGTCCGCCTCGCTCGCGTACGGCAGGTCGGTCTTGCGGCGGTCGCCGACGAAGAACAGGTAGCCGAGCATCTCGACGCGGTCGCGCTGGATGCCCTCGCCGAGCAGCGCGGCCACCGGCACGCCCAGGTGCTGGCCGAGCAGGTCGAGCAGCGCCGATTCGACCGCGGTGACGGCGTGGATCGTCGTGCGCAGGTCGAAGGTCTGCAGCCCGCGGCCGCCGGCGTCGCGGTCGGCGAAGGTCTTGCGCACGCTTTCCAGCAGCGCCAGGTGCTTGCCGATCGGCTGGCCGATCAGCAGCGGCGCGGCGTCTTCGAGGGTGGCGCGGATCTTCTCGCCGCCGGGCACTTCGCCGACGCCGGTGCGGCCGGCGCTGTCGGTCAGGACGAGCAGGTTGCGGGTGAAGAACGGGCCGTGCGCGCCGCTCAGGTTCATCAGCATGCTGTCGCGGCCGGCGACGGGAACAGCACGCAGCGCGGTGATGCGGGGGGTGGAGGCGTTCATCGTGGGCTTCGCGGTGATCGGGACAAAGCTCGGCGCCATCCGGCGCCGGCCGCGGATCCGGCTGTGCCGGCCTGCGCGGCGCGCCCCCTCGAGGGGGCGGCCGAAGGCCGCAGCGGGCGCGTATTCAGTCGGCGGTGATCTTGCGCGCGTCGATCAGCTGCTTCCAGCGCGCGCTTTCGCGCTGCTCGAAGGCGGCGAACTGCTCGGGCGTGTTGGCGACGATCTCGAAGCCGAGCGCGACGAACTGCTGCTTCAGCTTCGGATCGTTGAGCGCGGCCACCAGCGCGTCGTGCATCTTCGCCTTCACGTCCGCCGGCAGCCCTTTCGGGCCGACCACCGCCTGCCACGAATAGACATCGACGCCCTTGACGCCGGCTTCGCCGAGCGTCGGCACGTTCGGCAACACGTCCGACCGCTTGTCGCCGGTGACCGCCAGCGCCTTCAGCTTGCCCGAGCGGATGTGCTGCAGCACCGCGTTGACGTTCTGGAACGACGCGTCCACCTGCCCGCCGAGCAGATCGGAGATCGCCGGCGCACCGCCCTTGTACGGCACATGCACGCCACCGGTGCCGGTCTGCGCCCAGAACAGTTCGACCGTCAGGTGATCCGACGAGCCGTTGCCCGACGACGCAAACGTCATCTTGCCCGGATTGGCCTTCTCGAACGCAATCACGTCGGCGACCGTGTTGTGCGGCGAGTTCGCAGGCACGACAAGCACGTTCGGCGCCTGCACCGCGACGGTCAGGGGGTCGAAGTCCTTGATCGGGTCGTAGGTCACGTTCTTCAACAGATGCGGCGCGATCACCAATGGCCCGAGCGAGGTGACCATGAAGGTATAGCCGTCGGGCGGCGACCGCTTGACCTGCGCAGCACCGATCGTTCCGGTGGCGCCGGCCTTGTTGTCGACGATGAAGCTCTGGCCGAGCTTGCTCTGAAGGCCGGGCGCAAGCGCCCGGGCCAGTGTGTCGGTCGAGCCGCCCGGCGGGAACGGCACGACCAGGGTCACGGTCTTGCTCGGCCAGCTTTGGGCAACGACGGACGAGGCGGAAAGGACGAGCGCGAGCGCGGCGAGCAGCTTTTTCAATCCAGTTCTCCACGGGTTGGTACAGGCGTCCGATGTTATCAGTCGTCGTACAACTATGCAAGAATCTCGTGCCCATTCAGCCGGGGGCAGGCCAAGCCGCAGCGCGGGTCCGGCCGCGGACGCGGGGCCTACCGTGAGTTCGACGACGACATCGAGACCGAAAGGCTTACCCGGCCGGAACGTTGGCCTGAAGGCGGTGGAAGGTCGCCGAGAAGGGGGCAGATGGGGCGGAGCGCCGAAAGCCCGCAGGCTTGCGCAGGAACCCGCGCAATCACTCAGGAATCGTCATCATCCAGCGAAAGAAGGCCCCAACCGTTCCGGGTTGGGGCTTCTATAGTGGTGGAGCCGGCGGGAATCGAACCCGCGTCCGCAAGCCATCACCGGGCAGTTCTACATGCGTAGCTGGCTGATTTGAATCTCGCGCCGAAGGCCGCGCAGCAGCACGCTGCCCCTAGCGCCAGTCACTTGATCTTGCCTCATGCCGAGTGACCCGGCTCGGGGCGCAGCCCATGTGAATGACCTCGCAGCCCTTGGTCTTGCGACCTCAGGCCCAGCCCATGGGCCAACTGTTGCGAGGCTCACCGGTGTTAAGCGGCAAGGGCGAAACGTTCGTCGTTCGCAGTTACTTCGTTTCCAGTGGATTTACGAGCGAACTGGTGCTCGGCATGCCCTGCTTCGGATCCGTACCCACGTCGAAACCTGGTCGGCCCCTGAAAGCAGATTTTAGGCCAATCCCAGCCAGTTCAAGAGGGCTTCCGGCTGGTCGAGTACCGCGTCGGCCGCCCAGTCGTGCACCGACTCGCCGGCACCGAGGTAGCCCCAGGCCGCGGCGAGCGTGCGCATTCCGGCACCGCGGCCCGCCTGAACATCGCGCCGGTCGTCACCGATGTACACGCAGTGCACGGGTTGCAGATGCAGCGCTGCCGCTGCCGCGAGCAGCGGCGCGGGATGCGGTTTGGCGTGGGGCGTGGTGTCGCCGCTGACCAGTACCGCGCAGCGCTCGCGCAGGCCCAGGCCGGCCACCAGCGGCGCGGCGAAACGCGCGACCTTGTTGGTGACGATGCCCCACGGCACACCCCGCGTCTGCAGCACCTGCAGCACCGGTTCCATGCGCGCGAATACGCGCGTCTCGCGCAGCAGGCGGCCTTCGTAGCGCGCGAGGAAGTCCTCGCGCAGGGCCGCGAAGCGCGGATCCTCCGGGCCGATGCCGAAGCCCGCGGCGAGCATGCCGCGCGCGCCGCTGCCGACCACCGGCCGCAACTGAGTAAACGGCAACGGCTCCAGGCCATGCACGCCTCGCAACTCGTTGACGGCGCCGGCCAGATCCGGCGCACTGTCAACCAGCGTGCCGTCCAGATCGAACAGCACCGCAGCCGGTGCCGCGCGACCGGTTTCCGCGGGCGCCGAGGCTGCCAGGCTCACGGGCTTACCCTTCGCGCTGCGCGCTGCGGGATGAGCGCTCGGGAGCGGCCCGGCAGGCTCATGTGACGGCTTTCCGCGCGGCGAGCAGATAGTTGACGCTGGTATCGGCGCTCGAGCGATAGCGCCGCGTCAGCGGGTTGTACTCGAGCCCGCGGGTGGCCTCGACCGTCAGCCCGGCCGCACGGCACCACTGCGCGAGCTCGCTCGGGCGGATGAAGCGCGTGTAGTCGTGCGTGCCCTGCGGCAGCAGCTTCAGCACGTACTCGGCGCCGACGATGCCGAACAGCCAACTCTTCGGGTTGCGGTTCAGGGTCGAGAAGAACACCATCCCGCCCGGCACGACCAGCGTCGCGCAGGCGCCGACCACGGATGCCGGATCGGGCACATGCTCGAGCATTTCCATGCAGGTGACGACATCGAAGCCAGCCGGCCGCTGCGCGGCCAGCGTCTCGGCGGCGATTTCGATGTAGTCGAGGTTGTCGACTCCGCTTTCCAGCGCATGCAGCCGGGCGACGCCCAGCGGCTTGCTCGCCAGGTCGATGCCGGTGACATGCGCCGCACGGCGCGCCATCGACTCGGCGAGGATGCCGCCGCCGCAGCCCACGTCCAGCACCTGTCGGCCGTCCAGCGGCGCCAGCGATTCGACCCACTCGAGCCGCAGCGGGTTGATCGCGTGCAGCGGCCCGAACTCGCTGCTCGGATCCCACCATCGGTGGGCCATTTCACTGAATTTCGCCAGTTCGCGCGTGTCGACGTTGCTCATCGTCAGCAGTCTTGATCCCGGAACGCCGGGCGGCAGCGCTGTCGCCGCGCAGCGGATTCTGGCCCGAACGGATCCCTGAACGAGAAGACCCCGCCGAAGCGGGGTCTTGGCCGGGTCGAAGGCAGCCTTTCGGCCGCCGATGACCGACTCAGTTCGCGCGGGTGCCGACGACCTCGATCTCCGTGCGACGGTTCTTCGCACGGCCTTCAGCCGTCTTGTTCGACGCGATCGGCTCCTTGTACGAGCGGCCCTCGGTGTAGATGCGGCTCTTCTCGATGCCCTTGCTCACCAGGTATTCCTTGACCGTGTTGGCACGGCGCTCGGACAGCTTCTGGTTGTACTGGAAGGTGCCGATGTTGTCGGTGTGGCCGACAGCGATGATCACTTCGAGGTTCAGGCCCTTGATCTTGTCGACCAGATCGTCGAGCTTGGCCTTGCCTTCGGGCTTCAGGTTGTACTTGTCGAAGTCGAAGAAGGTGTCAGCCGCGTAGGTCACCTTCTGCGCTGCCGGCTTCGCAGCCGGAGCGGGCGCCGGAGCAGGTGCCGGAGCAGGTGCCGGGGCGGGAGCCGCGGCAGGGGTGGGCGGCGGCGGCTTGGCCGCACCGTCGCAGAACGGATGCGCCGTGGCTGGCGTCCAGTTGGAGTCGCGCCAGCACTCGGTGCCGGGGCCGTCGCGCCACGGCTCGCCGCTGGAATCGCGCCACTGGTGCGAACCGTCGGCGTACTTGAATTGTTCGGCAGTGGGCTGCCCGGTCTGCGCGAACGACGCCAGCGGCGCCGCCAGCGCGACCGATGCCAGAAGCACCGCCACCTTGCTCAGTTTCTTCATGGTTGTCCTCTCGAGGAAAGCCGCAGTTGCCTGCGAAATGTCCAAAACGTGAACGAAAAGAATCGTTTGAACTCTATAGGGCGGTACCCCGCCACCGACGAAAACCATTGTGCCACATGGTGTCGCCCGCACTGCATTTTGACGCCTGCGCCGCGGCTTGCCGGGCCGGTTGTTGCGCCGGCGCGACATCCGGCGGCACTTAGAATCCCGCGTCCCGCCCATGCCGGCACCCCGCCGGAACCGAGCCGGGCCCACGCGACTCCGGCCTGCGCATGACCTCTTTTGCCAAGGAAACCCTGCCGATCAGCCTCGAAGAGGAGATGCGGCGGTCCTATCTCGACTACGCGATGAGCGTGATCGTCGGCCGCGCATTGCCCGACGCGCGCGACGGGCTGAAGCCCGTGCACCGGCGCGTGCTGTACGCGATGCACGAGCTGAACAACGACTGGAACCGCCCGTACAAGAAGAGCGCGCGCATCGTCGGCGACGTGATCGGCAAGTACCACCCGCACGGCGACACCGCGGTCTACGACACGATCGTGCGCATGGCGCAGGACTTCAGCCTGCGCCACATGCTGGTCGACGGCCAGGGCAACTTCGGCAGCGTCGACGGCGACAACGCCGCGGCGATGCGCTACACCGAGATCCGGCTGGCCAAGATCGCGCACGAGATGCTGGCCGACATCGACAAGGACACGGTCGATTTCGCGCCGAACTACGACGGCTCCGAGAAGGAGCCGACGGTGCTGCCGGCGCGGCTGCCGAACCTGCTGGTCAACGGCTCGGCCGGCATCGCCGTGGGCATGGCGACCAACATCCCGCCGCACAACCTGAACGAGGTGATCGACGCCTGCCTGCACCTGCTGCACCGGCCCGACGCGACGATCGACGAGTTGATGGAGATCGTGCCGGCACCGGACTTCCCCACCGCCGGCATCATCTACGGCCTGAACGGGGTGCGCGAAGGCTATCGCACCGGCCGCGGCAAGGCGGTGATGCGCGCCGCGTGCCACTTCGAGGACATCGACCGCGGCACGCGCCAGGCGATCGTCGTCGACGAGATCCCGTACCAGGTCAACAAGAAGACGCTGCTCGAGCGCATCGCCGAGCTGGTGCACGACAAGAAGCTCGAAGGCATCAGCCACATCCAGGACGAGAGCGACAAGTCCGGGATGCGCGTGGTGATCGAGCTCAAACGCGGCGAAGTGCCCGAGGTGGTGCTGAACAACCTGTACAAGCAGACGCAGCTGCAGGACACCTTCGGCATCAACATGGTGGCGCTGATCGACGGCCAGCCGCGGCTGTGCAACCTGAAGCAGTTGATCGAAATCTTCCTCGAGCACCGGCGCGAGGTGGTCACGCGGCGCACCGTGTTCGAGCTGCGCAAGGCGCGCGAGCGCGGCCACCTGCTCGAAGGCCTGGCGGTCGCGCTGGCCAACATCGACGAGTTCATCGAGACGATCAAGACCAGCCCGACGCCGCCCGTCGCCAAGGCGGCGCTGATGGCGCGGAGCTGGGATTCGTCGCTGGTGCGCGAGATGCTCGCGCGCGCCGAAAGCGGCACCCCGGGCGGCCGCGCCGCGTACCGCCCCGACGGCCTGCCCGACCACTACGGGCTGCAGCCCGACGGCCTGTACCGCCTGTCGGACGAGCAGGCTTCCGAGATCCTGCAGATGCGCCTGCAGCGCCTGACCGGCCTGGAGCAGGACAAGATCATCGGCGAGTACAAGGACGTGATGGCGCAGATCGCCGACCTGCTCGACATCCTCGCTCGGCCCGAGCGCGTGACCGCGATCATCGCCGCCGAGCTGGCGGCACTGAAGCAGGAGTTCGGCCAGACCAAGATCGGCGCGCGCCGCAGCCGCATCGAGCACAACGCGCAGGAGCTCGGCACCGAGGATCTGATCACGCCCACCGACATGGTCGTCACGCTCAGCCATGCGGGCTACGTCAAGAGCCAGCCGCTGGCCGAGTACCGCTCGCAAAAGCGCGGCGGCCGCGGCAAGCAGGCCGCGGCGACCAAGGAAGACGACTGGATCGACCAGCTGTTCATCGCGAACACGCACGACTGGATCCTGTGCTTCGGCGACCGCGGCCGGGTGTACTGGCTCAAGGTCTGGGAAGTGCCGCAAGGCTCGCGCGCGAGCCGCGGCAAGCCGATCGTCAACATGTTCCCGCTGCACGGCGGCGAGAAGATCACGGTCGTGCTGCCGTTGACCGGCGACACGCGCAGCTTCCCGGCCGACCACTACGTGTTCATGGCCACCGCGCTCGGCACGGTCAAGAAGACCGCGCTGGACGAGTTCCGCAACCCGCGCAAGGCCGGCATCATCGCCGTCGACCTCGACGACGGCGACCACCTGATCGGTGCGGCCCTCACCGACGGCCGCCACGACGTGATGCTGTTCTCCGACGGCGGCAAGGCGGTGCGCTTCGACGAGGACGACGTGCGCCCGATGGGCCGCAACGCGCGCGGCGTGCGCGGCATGGCGCTGGAGCCGGGGCAGAACGTGATCGCGATGCTGGTGGCCGACCAGGACGAGGCGCAGGGCGCGGAAGACGACGCCGCACGCGTGAGCGTGCTGTGCGCCACCGAGAACGGCTACGGCAAGCGCACCGCGATCGCCGAATACACGCGCCACGGCCGCGGCACCAAGGGCATGATCGCGATCCAGCAGAGCGAGCGCAACGGCCGCGTCGTCGCGGCCACGCTGGTGCGGCCGGCCGACGAGATCATGCTGATCACCGACACCGGCGTGCTGGTGCGCACCCGTGTGGTCGAGATCCGCGAGATGGGACGCGCCACGCAGGGCGTGACGCTGATCGGGCTGGACGAAGGCGCACGGCTGTCCGGCCTGCAGCGCATCGTCGAGAACGACGCGAACGACGCCCCCGCAGACCCCGAACACGATGCCGGCACCGCCGGCGAGGAGAACCCCTGATGTCCCGACGATTCCTTTGCGCTGCGCTGATGCTCGGCGCCGCAACACTCGCCCACGCGCAGGGCGGCACCGCTGCGCCGGCGAAGAAGGAGCTGGTGGCCAAGATGCTGCAGCAGCAGCAGCCGGCGTTCGAAGGCGCCGCGCGCGGCCTGGTCAACAACTCCGCGGCTCAGCTGATGCAGCAGGCCGGCATGGTGCTGCAGACGCAAGTGCCCGCCGACAAGCGCGAAGCCGTCGGCAAGGCCATCGAAGCCGACATCAAGAAGTACATCGACGAGACCACGCCGCTGGTGCGCGAGCGCGCCATCAAGCTCGCCCCGGGCACGATCGGCGCGGGGATGGAGGAGAAGTTCACCGAGGACGAACTCAAGCAGCTGATCGCGTGGTTCGACTCGCCGGTGAACAAGAAATTCCAGCAGGTGTTCCCGGAGATCCAGAGCGCCTACATGCAGCAGCTGGTGGCCGAAGTGCGGCCGCTGGTGGAGCCGAAGTTCCAGGCGCTCGAACGCAAGGTGCGCACCTCGCTCGGTCTGCCGGCCACGGCAGCGGAGGGCGCAGCCGCCGCGCCGGCCGCGAAGGCCGACGCCAAGGCCGCCGCCAAGCCGCCGGCACGTGCGGCCAGCCGCTGATGCAGCGGCCCGCAGCCCGATGAGCCCGACGGGCCGCCCCAAGGGCGAATACCGCAGCACGCAGCCCGAAGGGACTCCCGTGAGCCGCGACCCGGCACCGGCCATCGCGGAGGACGCGGCGCTGGCGTCGCTGCGCACGCGCATCGACGCCGTCGACCGCGAACTGCTGGCGCTGCTCAACCGGCGCGCCGGGCTCGCGCAGGAGGTCGGCGAATTGAAGAAGGCGGCCGGCACGCCGGTGTTCCGCCCCGAGCGCGAAGCCCAGGTGATCGAAGGGCTGAAGGCCGCCAACCCCGGGCCGCTGCCGGCGGCTGCCGTCGCGCCGATCTGGCGCGAGGTGATGTCGGCCTGCCGCGCGCTCGAACGCACGCTGCGCATCGCCTGCCTGGGGCCGGCCGGCACTTTCAGCGAAGAGGCCGCACTCGGCTACTTCGGCTCGTCGATCGAGCGGGTGCTGTGCGCCAGCATCGACGAGGTGTTCCGCAGCACCGCGGCCGGCGCTGCCGACTACGGCGTGGTGCCGGTCGAGAACTCCACCGAAGGCGTGGTCGCGCGCTCGCTCGACCTGTTCCTGCACACGCCGCTGACCGTCGTCGGCGAGACGAGCCTGTTCGTGCGCCACAACCTGCTGCGGCGCGAACCCGGCCTGGGCGGCGTGCGGGCGGTGCTCGCGCACCCGCAGGCGCTGGCGCAGTGCAATGCCTGGCTCAGCGCCCACCTGCCGCAGGCCGAGCGCCGGCCGGCGCTGAGCAACGCCGAAGGCGCACGCCTGGCCGGGCTCGACGCATCGCTGGCCGCGATCGCCGGCCGGCGCGCGGCCAACGAATACGGGCTGCACCTGGTGGCCCCGGCGATCCAGGACGACGCGCACAACCGCACCCGCTTCGCGATCGTCGCCGACCCGGCGCTGCACGCAGCGCCCAAGGCCAGCGGCCACGACTGCACCAGCCTGGTCGTGTCGGTGGTCAACCGGCCGGGCGCCGTGCACGACATGCTCGTGCCGCTCAAGACGCACGGCGTGTCGATGACCCGATTCGAATCGCGGCCGGCGCGCTCCGGCCAGTGGGAGTACTACTTCTACATCGACCTGCAAGGCCACCCGGACGAGCCGCATGTGGCCGACGCGCTGCGCGAGCTGCGCGCCGCCTGCGCGTTCTTCAAGGTACTCGGCACCTACCCGGTCGATCAGCACTGATGTTCCAGCAGCTCGGCGTGATCGGTTGCGGGCTGATGGGCGGCTCGTTCGCGCTGGCGGCGCGCCGCGCCGCGGTGGTGCGGCGCGTGGTCGGCTACAGCAAGTCGCCATCGACCACCGAGCGCGCGCTGCGGCTGGGCGTGATCGACGTCGTCGCCGAATCGGCGCTGCAGGCGGTGGCCGGATCCGATCTGGTGTTGCTCGCCGTGCCGGTGGCGGCCACCGAGGCCACGCTCAAGGCGATCCGCCACCTGGTCGAGCCGGGCATGCTGGTGATGGACGTGGGCAGCACCAAGCGTGACGTGGTCGACGCCGCGCGCCGCGCGCTGCACGAGCGCGTCGCCGCCTTCGTGCCGGCGCACCCGATCGCGGGCAAGGAAGCCGCCGGCATCGACCAGGCCGACGCCGGCCTGTACAGCGGCCGGCAGGTGATCCTGACGCCGCTGCCGCAGAACCCGCCGGCGCTGGTGCAGAAGACCACCGACCTGTGGGCCGCGCTCGGCACGCAGGTGCTGCTGATGACCGCGGAGAACCACGACCAGGCCTTCGCCGCGGTCAGCCACCTGCCGCACCTGCTGGCCTACGCCTATTTCCGCAGCGTGCTCACGCAGCCGGCGGCGGCCGACCTGCTGTCGCTGGCCGGCCCGGGGTTCCGCGACTTCACGCGCATCGCCGCCAGCGACCCGACGATGTGGCGCGACATCCTGCTGGCCAACCGCGAAGAGGTGCTGCGCCAGACGCTGCGCTTTCGCCGCTCGCTGGACGCGTTCGAGCAGGTGATCGCCGCCGGCAACGGCGCCGCGCTGCAGGAGCTGCTGCGCGCCGCGTCCGACGCGCGCGCGCAGTGGCAGATGGGCGCGCCGCGGCCGGCGCCGGCGCGCTGACGCCGCCCGCGCCGGCGCCGCAGACCACGCATGTACGACATCCCCTTCCTCGATCTGCCGCCGCTGCGGCGCGCTGCGGGCACGGTGCGGTTGCCGGGTTCGAAGAGCATCTCCAACCGCGTGCTGCTGCTGGCCGGGCTGGCCGAGGGCTCGACCACGCTGCACGACCTGCTGGACTCCGACGACACCGCGGTGATGCTCGACGCGCTGCGGCGGCTCGGCTGCACGGCCGAGCCGCTCGGCGACTGCGCCTGGCGCATCGGCGGCATCGGCGGGCGGCTCGCGGTGCACGAGGCGGAGCTCTTCCTCGGTAACGCCGGCACCGCGATGCGCCCGCTCGCGGCCGCGCTGGCGCTGCTGGCCGCGACCCAGGGCGGGAGCTTCACGCTGCGCGGCGTGGCGCGCATGCACGAGCGCCCGATCGGCGATCTGGTCGACGCGCTGCGCGGCCTGGGCTGCGCCGTCGACGACCTGGGCTGCAGCGGCTTTCCGCCGCTGCGCGTGCGCGGCGAGGCCGGCGGCCGGCTGCGGCTGGACCAGCCGGTGCGCGTGCGCGGCGACGTGTCGAGCCAGTTCCTGAGCGCGCTGCTGCTGGCGCTGCCGCTGGCCGATGCCGCGCACGACCTGCACGTCGAGGTCACCGGCGAGCTGATCTCCAAGCCCTACGTGGCGATCACGCTGAAGCTGCTCGCGCGCTTCGGCATCGCGGTGGCGCGCGACGACGGCTGGCGGCGCTTCACGCTGCCGGCGGGCAGCCGCTATCGCTCGCCGGGCACGCTGCACGTCGAGGGCGACGCATCGTCGGCGTCGTACTTCGTCGCGCTCGGTGCGATCGCCGCGCAGCCGGATGCGCCGCTGCGCATCGAAGGCGTCGGCCACGATTCGATCCAGGGCGACATCGCCTTCGTCGATGCGGCGCGGGCGATGGGCGCCGCGGTGCGCAGCGGACCCAACTGGCTCGAGGTGGCGCGCGGCGCGTGGCCGCTGCGCGCACTGCAGCTCGACTGCAACGCCATCCCCGACGCGGCGATGACGCTGGCGATGATGGCGCTCTATGCCGACGCCCCGACCCGGCTCGCCAACATCGGCAGCTGGCGCGTGAAGGAGACCGACCGCATCGACGCGATGGCCACTGAGCTGCGCAAGCTCGGCGCCACCGTCCAGGCCGGAGCCGATTTCATCGAAGTCGAGCCGCCCGCGGCCTGGCGCGCGGCGGCGATCGCCACCTACGACGACCACCGCATGGCGATGTGCGCATCGCTGGCCGCATTGAACCCGCTCGCACGACGCGGCAGCGGCGGCGCGCAGCCGGGCGTGCCGGTGCGCATCCTCGACCCGCGCTGCGTCGCCAAGACCTTCCCCGACTATTTCGAGACGCTGTTCGGCGTGGCCGGCGCCGACGCCGGCGACGTGCCGGTGATCACCGTCGATGGCCCCACCGCGTCGGGCAAGGGCACGCTCGCCGCCGCGCTGGCGGCGCGGCTGGGCTACCGGCTGCTCGACTCGGGCGCGCTGTACCGCGCCACCGCGCTGGCGGCGCTGCGCGACGGCGTGGCCGCCGACGACGAGGCGGCGCTGGCGCGGCTGGCCGCCGGTCTGGCGCTGCGCTTCGACGGCGCCTCGGTCACGCTCGGCGGCGACGAGGTCGGCGACGCGCTGCGCAGCGAGGACGTGGGCCTGCTGGCTTCGCGCATCTCGGCACTGCCGGCGGTGCGTGCGGCGCTGCACGGCCTGCAACTGGGCTTTCGCAGCGTGCCCGGGCTGGTGGCCGACGGGCGCGACATGGGCACGGTGGTGTTCCCCGATGCGGCGCTCAAGGTGTTCTTGACGGCGGGCGCCGAACAGCGTGCGATGCGCCGCCATAAGCAATTGATTTCAAAGGGCATTGACGCTAACATCGACAGTCTTCGCGCCGACCTCGAGGCACGCGACGCGCGCGACCGCAACCGCGCGGTCGCGCCGCTGAGGGCGGCCGAGGATGCGCTGAGCCTCGACAACTCGGCACTCACGGTCGACGAATCGGTCGAGGTGGTGCTGGGCTGGTGGGCGCAGCGCCGGCCCTTCGGCTGACGCGTCAGCGCCGCCGCTCGAGGGCCACCCAGGGCCCACCGCCCTCAACCCGCAGCGGCCGGCAGGCCCTTCGAGGACGGTGGCTTCGCAACCCCTGCAACCGCTCCGGTCGCAGGCACAACCCCCCGGCCGCAGCCGCGGCCACCCAGGAAGACACATGCTGCAAACCCAGACCGCCGGCGCCGGCGGCGAATCCTTCGCCGCCCTGTTCGAGGAATCGATCAAGCACAGCGACATGCGCCCCGGCGAGGTCATCTCCGCCGAAGTCGTGCGCATCGACTACAACCACGTCGTCGTCAACGCCGGCCTCAAGAGCGAGAGCTACATCCCGATCGACGAGTTCAAGAACGACCAGGGCGAAGTCGAAGTCCAGGTCGGCGACTTCGTCGCGGTGGCGATCGACGCCGTCGAGAACGGCTACGGCGACACCATCCTGTCGCGCGACAAGGCCAAGCGCCTGGCGTCGTGGATGGCGCTGGAGAACGCGCTCGAGGGCGGCGACTTCGTCAACGGCACGGTCAGCGGCAAGGTCAAGGGCGGGCTGACGGTGCTGGTCAACGGCATCCGCGCGTTCCTGCCCGGCAGCCTGATCGACACCCGCCCGGTCAAGGACCTGACGCCCTACGAGGGCAAGACGCTCGAGTTCAAGGTCATCAAGCTCGACCGCAAGCGCAACAACGTGGTGCTCTCGCGCCGCGCGGTGGTCGAAGCCAGCATGGGCGAAGAGCGCGCCAAGCTGCTCGAGACCCTGACCGAAGGCGCGATCGTGCACGGCGTGGTCAAGAACATCACCGAGTACGGCGCCTTCGTCGACCTGGGCGGCATCGACGGCCTGCTGCACATCACCGACATGGCCTGGCGCCGCGTGCGCCACCCGACCGAGGTGGTGCAGGTCGGCCAGGAGCTGTCGGCCAAGGTGCTGAAGTTCGACGCCGAGAAGAACCGCGTCAGCTTGGGCATCAAGCAGCTCGGCGACGACCCGTGGATGGGCGTGAGCCGCCGCTACCCGAACGGCACGCGCCTGTTCGGCAAGGTCACCAACATCGCCGACTACGGCGCCTTCGTCGAGATCGAGCCGGGCATCGAAGGCCTGGTGCACGTGTCCGAGATGGACTGGACCAACAAGAACGTGTCGCCGAGCAAGATCGTGTCGCTGGGCGAAGAGGTCGAGGTCATGGTCCTCGAGATCGACGAGGACAAGCGCCGCATCAGCCTGGGCATGAAGCAGTGCAAGGCCAACCCGTGGGAAGAGTTCTCGGCCACCGTCAACCGCGGCGACCGCGTCAAGGGCCCGGTCAAGTCGATCACCGACTTCGGCATCTTCATCGGCCTGGCCGCCGGCATCGACGGCCTGGTGCACCTGTCCGACCTGAGCTGGAACGAGCCCGGCGAGAGCGCGGTGCGCAACTACAAGAAGGGCCAGGAGGTCGAGGCGATCGTGCTGGCGGTGGACGTGGAGCGCGAGCGCATCTCGCTGGGCATCAAGCAGCTCGACGTCGATCCGTTCACCAGCTTCGTCACCGTCAACGACCGCGGCGCGCTCGTCAGCGGCAAGGTCAGGTCGGTCGACCCGCGCGGCGCCGAGATCCAGCTCAACGCCGACGTCACCGGCTACCTGCGCGCCAGCGAAATCAGCCGCGACCGCGTCGAGGACGCGCGCAACGTGCTGAAGGAAGGCGACGAGGTCTCGGCGATGATCATCAACATCGACCGCAAGACGCGCTCGATCCAGCTGAGCATCAAGGCCAAGGACAACGCCGACCAGCAAGAGGCGATGCAGCGCCTGAGCCAGAGCAACGAGCGCGAGACCGCGGGCACGACCAGCCTGGGTGCGCTGCTGCGCGCCAAGCTCGACACGCGCGACGACAAGTGACGGCCGATGCATGACCGGCCGGGCCCGCGGGCCCGGCCGCCGGTCTTGCCGCCGTCATCCGTCACGGCGCCGCGGGCAGCGGCGCTTCATCCGCCCTCGATGCCATGACCCGCTCCGACCTCGTCGCCAAGCTGGCCGAACGCTTCCCGCAGCTCACGCAGCGCGACACCGAATTCGCGGTGAAGACGATCCTCGACGCGATGTCCGACGCGCTCGCGCGCGGCCACCGCATCGAGATCCGCGGCTTCGGCAGCTTCTCGGTCAGCCGCCGGCCGCCGCGCCTGGGCCGCAACCCGCGCAGCGGCGAGCAGGTGACGATCCCCGAGAAGCTGGTGCCGCACTTCAAGCCGGGCAAGGCGCTGCGCGAGGCGGTGGACGTCAAGGCCCCGGCCGCAGCCGCACCGGCGGCCCAGGAGCCGGCGGGCTGACTGCGCCCCTGGGCCGGGCTGCGCCAGCCCGCCCCAGCGCAGGTCCGGCTTCGGATGGAGGACCCGGCGGCCTCCTAGAATCCGGCGGCCATGCGCATCCTGGTGTGGGTCCTACGCGGCCTCGTCTTCTTCACGCTGTTCGCCTTTGCGCTGAACAACCAGCAGCCGGTCACGGTGCGCTGGTTCTTCGGTGCCGAATGGCATGCGCCGATGGTGATCGTGGTGCTCGCCGCCTTTGCCGGCGGCTGCGCGCTGGGCGTGCTGGCGATGGTGCCGGCCTGGTGGCGCCACCGGCGCGAGGCGCGCCGCCTGGCGCCCGAAGCCGCCGCAACGGCGCCGCCGCCGGTGTCGCGGCCGCCGGCCGTGGAGCCGGTGCCCGAGCATCCGCCGCGCGAAGGCCTGTAGCGCGCATGGACTTCGACCTGCAGTGGCTGCTGATCGGCCTGCCGCTGGCCTTCGCGCTGGGCTGGCTGGCGTCGCGCTTCGACCTGCGCCAGCTGCGCCGCGACGGCCGCGAAGGCGCGCGTGCCTACTTCAAGGGCCTGACGCTGCTGCTGAACGAGCAGCACGACAAGGCGATCGACGCCTTCATCGAGACGGTGCAGCGCGACGCCGACACCGCCGAGCTGCAGTTCGGCCTGGGCAACCTGTTCCGCCGGCGCGGCGAGTTCGAGCGTGCGGTGCGCGTGCACCAGCACCTGCTCGAACGCGGCGATCTGAAGGCGGCCGAGCGCCAGCGCGCGCAATACGCGCTGGCGCAGGATTTCGTCAAGGCCGGGCTGTTCGACCGGGCCGAATCCGCGTTTCACGCGCTGCTCGACACGCCTTTCGACCAGGAAGCGCGCCTGGCATTGCTCGCGCTGCACGAGCGCGCGCGCGACTGGGCCGCCGCCAGCGCCGAGGCGCGCGAGCTCGAGCGCCGCGGCCACGGCGCCTTCGGGCTGCGCATCGCGCACCATGCCTGCGAGCGCGCGCTCGAAGCCGAGGCACGCGGCGATGCCGCCGGCGCCGACACGGCGCTGCGCGAGGCGCTGGACGCCGCGCCGCAGGCGGTGCGGCCGCGGCTGCTGGCCGCCGAGCGCATGGCAAGCCTCGGCCGCCCCGCCGAGGCGCTGCAGGCCTACGACGCGCTGCTGCTGCCGCATCCGGCGGCATGGCCGCTGGCGGCAGCCGGCTATGCGCGCTGTGCGGTCGCGCTGGGCCGGCAGGCCGCGGCGCGCGAAGCGATCGGCCGCGCCTATGCCGACGACCCCGGCATCGATCTGCTGCAGGCGCTGCTGCTGGTGCAGGACGACGAGGCGGCGCGCCAACGCCTGGTGATCGAGCACCTGCAGCGCCGCCCCGGCCTGGTGGCCGCGGCGCGGGTGCTCGAGCTGCCCTGCACGGCCTGGGGCGAGCAGGCCGCAGCGCAAGTGCGCGACGCTGTTGCCGCCGCTGCGCAGCCGCTGCTGCGCTACCGCTGCGCCGGCTGCGGCTTCGAGCCGCAGCACTACTTCTGGCAATGCCCCGGCTGCCAGGGATGGGACACGTTGCCGCCGCGGCGGCTGGAGGCGCTGTGATGCTGCCGGCCCGGATCGTGCTGTGCATGAAGTGGGGCACCAAGTACGGCCCCGAATACGTGAACCGGCTGTACGGCATGGCGCGCCGCCACCTGACCGGCGCCTTCCGCTTCGTC
>JAFEFZ010000139.1 GCA_018240325.1 Pseudomonadota bacterium | reverse complement strand
TGGGCTGCGCCCAGCCCGCCCCCCGAGGGGGTCGAGGAAACTTGGGGCGGCCCGGCGTTTCCTCGAGACCGACTGGAGGAATGGCGCGGGGGCATGGCGGTGCGCTTCGAATCTGGCATCGGCGGCGTTGATCGTTGAACAATCGACCCGGATCGTCAATCGAAATCAGGATACCTCATGGACATCAACAGCGACCTCGGCGAAAGCTACGGCGCCTGGCGGATGGGCGACGACGACGCGATGCTTGCGATCGTCACCAGCGCCAACGTCGCCTGCGGCTTTCATGCCGGCGATCCGGCCGGCATCCTGCAGACCCTGAAGGCCGCCGCCGCGCACGGCGTTGCCGTCGGTGCGCACGTGGCCTACCCCGACCTGGTCGGCTTCGGCCGGCGCAACATGGACCCCACCAGCGCGGAGCTGGTGGCCGACGTGATCTACCAGATCGGCGCCTTGCAGGGCCTGGCGCGCGCCGCCGGCACGCGCGTGCGCTACGTCAAGCCGCATGGCGCGCTCTACAACACGATCGCGCACGACGAACGCCAGGCGAGCGACGTGATCGCCGCCATGCAGGCCGCAGACCCGCAGCTGACCTTGCTGGCGCTGGCCGGCTCGCCGCTCGTCGAGCGTGCCCGCGCGCGCGGCCTCGCCGTGGTGGCCGAGGCCTTTGCCGACCGCGCCTACAACGACGACGGCACGCTGGTGTCGCGGCGCCTGCCGGGCGCCGTACTGCACGACCCCGACCAGGTGGCCGAACGCATGCTGCAATGGGTCGAGCGGGGCGAACTGCCGTCGATCTCCGGCAGGCCGGTGCGCATCGAGGCCGACTCGATCTGCGTGCACGGCGACAGCCCGGGCGCCGTGGAGATGGCGCGCCGCATCCGCACGCGGCTGGCGGCGGCCGGCGTGCCGCTCGCGCCGTTCGTCGCGCTCGTCTGAGCCATGCGCTTTCTGCCCGCGGGCGACACCGCGCTGCTGGTCGAACTGGCAGACCTGGATCACGCGCTGGCGCTGTATCGCATCGCGCAGGCGCAGCCGATCGCCGGCGTGCAGGAGCTGGTGCCTGCCGCGCGCACCCTGCTCGTGCACTACCGGCCCGAGGCGGTGACGCCCGCCGCCCTCGTCGCCGCCCTGCGCGAACGCGCGGCCGCTGCGGACCTGGCGCCGGCCGATGCCGCTGCGGCGCGCCGGGTCGAGATCGCCGTGCGCTATGACGGCGAGGATCTCGCCGAAGTCGCCGAGATGCTGGGCATTTCAGTGGCCGAGCTGATCGCCCGCCACGCGGGCCAGCCCTGGCAGGCGGCGTTCGCCGGCTTCGCGCCCGGCTTCGTCTACCTGGCCGGCGGCCACCCCGGCTTGCGCGGCATTGCGCGCCGCGCGAGCCCGCGCACCCGCGTGCCGGCCGGATCGGTGGCGCTGGCGGGCGACTTCAGCGCCGTCTATCCCGCCGCATCGCCCGGCGGATGGCAGCTGATCGGCGTCACCGAAGTGCCGATGTGGGACCTGCGGCGCGCCGAGCCGGCCTTCGTGCAGCCGGGCTTCCAGGTGCAGTTCATCGACGCCGGCGCGCCCGCCCCGCGGGTCAGCCTGCCGGCGCAGCGTGAAGCCGCGTCATGCGCGGCGCCCGCGGCCGCGGATCGGGCGCGCGATGCGATCGAATTCGAGAGCACCGGCCTGCAGACCCTGGTGCAGGACGCGGGCCGCCACGGCATGGCGGGGCTGGGCATTTCGCCGTCCGGCGCGCTCGACCAGCCCGCGATGCGGCAGGCCAACCGGCTCGTCGGCAACCCGGTGCACACCCCGGTGCTCGAGAGCGTGCCGGGTGGCCTGCGCCTGCGCTGCCACGGCCGCGCCACGCTGGCCGTCACCGGTGCCGAGACGGCGCTCACCTTGCACGCGCCCGACGGCCGCCAATGGCCGGTCGAAAGCCATGCGGCGCTGGCACTGGACGATGGCGATGTGCTCGCATTCGGCGCGCCGAGCGCCGGTGTGCGCTGCTGTGTCGCGGTGCGCGGCGGCTGGCAGGTGGCGCCGGTGCTGGGCAGTTGCGCCACCGACACGCTGGCGCACGTAGGCCCGCCCGCGCTGCAGGCCGGCCAGCGCATCGCCCTCGGCCAGGCCGTCCCCGCGCCCATGCTGCGTGCCAGCCAGCCTGCCGAAGCCGGGCTGCCGCAACTGCCGCGCCCTGGCGACGTGGTCACGCTCGATGTGCTGGCCGGCCCGCGCACCGACTGGTTCACCCCCGACGCGCTGGCGCTGCTCACGCAGCAGGCGTGGCGGGTCACGCCCCAGTCCAACCGCATCGGCCTGCGCCTGCACGGCGAGCAGCCGCTGGCGCGCGCGCGCCACGATGAGCTGCCGAGCGAGGGCACCGTCACCGGCGCCATCCAGGTGCCGGCCGGCGGCCAGCCGGTGCTGTTCCTGGCCGATCACCCGCTGACCGGCGGCTACCCGGTGATCGCCGCCGTGGCCAGCCACCACCTGCCGCTGGCGGCCCAGCTGCCGGTCGGCTGCACCCTGCGCTTTCGCATCGTCGCGCCGTTTGCCGACCTGGGCGCAGCGGCCGCACCCGCGAAGGAGAACCCAGCATGATCACCAAGGTCCTGATCGCCAATCGCGGCGAGATCGCCATCCGGATCGCGCGCGCCTGCCGCGACTACGGCGTGCGCTCGGCGGCGGTGTATGCAGACCCCGACGCCGACGCGCTGCACGTGCGCGCCGCCGACGAAGCCTGGGCGCTGCCGGGCACGCGCCCGGCCGACACCTACCTGTGCATCGACAAGCTGCTGGCGGCGGCTCGCCAGGCGGGCGCCGACGCCGTGCACCCGGGCTACGGCTTCCTGTCCGAGCGCGCCGAATTCGCGCGCGCCGTGCTGGCGGCGGGCCTGGCCTGGATCGGCCCGCGCCCCGAGACGATCGAGGCGCTGGGCGACAAGGTCGCGGCGCGCAGGATCGCGCTGCAGGTCGGCGCGCCGCTGGTGGCGGGCACCGCCGAGCCGGTGACCCGCGCCGCCGAGGTGCTCGCCTTTGCCGAGCAGCACGGCCTGCCGGTGGCGATCAAGGCCGCCCACGGCGGCGGCGGGCGCGGCTTGAAGGTCGCCTGGCAGATCGAAGAGGTGGCCGAGCTCTACGAATCCGCGGTGCGCGAGGCCACGGCCGCATTCGGGCGCGGCGAATGCTTCGTCGAGCAGTTCCTCGATCGCCCGCGCCACATCGAAGCCCAGGTCATCGCCGACCGGCACGGCCACGTGGTGGTGGTCGGCACGCGCGACTGCTCGCTGCAGCGGCGCAACCAGAAGCTGGTGGAGGAAGCCCCGGCGCCCTTCCTGACCGACGCCCAGCGCGCGCAGGTGCACCGGGCCGCGCGCGACATCTGCGCGGCGGCCGGCTACGAAAGCGCCGGCACGGTGGAGTTCCTGCTCGGGCAAGGCGGGCAGATCTCGTTCCTCGAAGTGAACACCCGGCTGCAGGTCGAGCACCCGGTGACGGAGGAGACCAGCGGCGTCGACCTCGTGATCGAGCAGTTGCGCGTGGCCGACGGCCTGCCGCTGTCGTTCACCGAGACGCCGCCGGTGCGCGGCCACAGCCTCGAGTTCCGCATCAACGCCGAGGACCCGGGCCGCGGCTACCTGCCCACACCCGGGCGCATCACGCGCTTCGACGCGCCCGGCGGCCCCGGCGTGCGTGTCGATGCCGGCGTGGCCGCCGGCAGCACCGTGCCCGGCAGCTACGACTCGCTGCTGGCCAAGCTGATCGTCACCGCCGGCACGCGCGCGCAGGCGCTGGCGCGCGCGCGGCGGGCGCTGGCCGAGTTCGAGATCGAGGGCGTGGCCTCGGTGCTGCCGTTCCATCGTGCGGTGGTGGACGACCCGGCCTTCACCGCCGAGCAGGGCTTGCGCGTGCACACGCGCTGGATCGAAACCGAATTGCAGGCGCGCTTCGAGGCCGCGCCGCGCCCCGAAGAGGGCGATGACGTGACGCTGGTGCGCAGCTTCATCGAGGTGGACGGCCGGCGCCTGCGCCTGGGCCTGCCCGC
>JAFEFZ010000138.1 GCA_018240325.1 Pseudomonadota bacterium | reverse complement strand
GCAGGCGTCGCCGATGCACAGCTGGGCCTGCGCACCAAGGAAGTGACGATCAGCGCCGACGAAGGCCTGCGCCCCGGCACCACGGTGGATGCCATCCGCGGCATCCGCCCGGCGCTGCCCGGCGGTGTGGTCACGGCCGGCAACGCCAGCCAGTTCAGCGACGGCGCTGGTGCCTGCGTGCTGGTCAGCGACAGCTATGCGCAGCAGAGGAATCTGAAGCCGCTGGGCCGTTTCCTCGGCTTCGCGGTGGGCGGCTGCGAGCCCGACGAGATGGGCATCGGCCCGGTGTACGCGGTGCCCAAGGTGCTGAAGCGACTGGGTCTGAAGGTGGAAGACATCGACCTGTGGGAGCTGAACGAGGCCTTCGCGGTGCAGGTGCTGTACTGCGCCGACAAGCTCGGCATCCCGATGGACCGGCTCAACGTCAACGGCGGTGCGATCGCCGTCGGCCACCCCTACGGGCTGAGCGGGCAGCGCCTGACCGGCCACGCGCTGATCGAAGGCAAGCGCCGCGGTGCGAAGAAGGTGTTGGTGACGATGTGCGTCGGCGGCGGCATGGGTGCGGCCGGGGTGTTCGAGGTGCTCTGAATCGGGCACTGACGCGGGAGGCCGCATGCAAGTCACGCTGGATTCGGCGCGCGCGTTCTTCGGGCGCGCGCCCTTCATGGTGGACCTGGGCGTCGTGCCGATCGCGGTGGGTGACGGCAGCCTCGACACCGAGCTGGTGCTGGCGCCGCGCCACTACCAGCACACCGGGCAGGTGCATGCCGGCGTGATGGTCAGCATGGCCGACCATTCGATGGGTGCGGCCGCGCAGACCCTGGCGCCGGAGGGCTTCGTGATCATCACGGCCGAGTTGTCGACGCGGCTGCTGCGTGCCGCGCGCGGCCGGCGGCTGGTGTGCGAGGCGCGCGTGCTCAAGCCCGGGCGGCTGGTCAGCTTCACCGAGGCCGATGTCTATGCCGAGGACGGCGGCGTGCGCACGCATGTGTTGCGCGCATCGGCGACGATGGCGCTGGTCGCCAGCGAACGCCTGGGCGGACGAGGCTGAAGTGAAGCACGGTCTTTCTCGGTCGGCTTGCGGTCCGTTGCGGTCCTTCGCCGCTGCGCCGATAGCAGTCCTCGTTCGGGTGCGAAAACGTGGCGCACGGGGCCGCCGACGGGGTGGCCAACTCCGTTCAGCCAAATTCTTATTCACTCCGTTGGCCACCCCGCCGTCGGCCCGGGCGGT
>JAFEFZ010000137.1 GCA_018240325.1 Pseudomonadota bacterium | reverse complement strand
GCGGCGCCGGCCTACAGGTTGTCGATGGCCGGCGGCTCGACCGCGTCGGCCAGCGTGAAGCCGAAGACGCGCGCGTAGAAGGCGGCTTCGGCTTCGAGCGCGCGCACGAGGTTGGCCGCCTGGCGAAAGCCGTGCTGCTCGCCGGCAAACTCCAGGTAGGCGACCGGCACGCCGCGGGCCTTCAGCGCGGCGTGCATGCGCCGCGACTGCTCGGGCGGCACTACCTTGTCGTCCGCGCCCTGCAGCAGGATCAACGGGCAGCGCAGGCCGTCGAGGTGGCGGATCGGCGAGCGCGCCTCGTACAACGCGCGCGCCGCCGGCCACGGGCCGACCAGGCGGTCGAGGTAGCGCGATTCGAACTTGTGCGTGTCCTCGGCCAGCGATTGCAGATCGCCGATGCCGTACAGGCTCGCGCCGCAGGCGAAGGTGTCGCGAAAGGCGAGGGCGGCCAGCGTGGTGAAGCCGCCCGCGCTGCTGCCGCGGATGATCAGCCGCTGCCCGTCGACGTCGCCGCGCGCGACCAGGTGCTGCGCGCCGGCGACGCAGTCGTCGACGTCGGCGATGCCCCACTGGCCTTCGAGCTGCCTGCGGTAGGCGCGGCCGAATCCGGTCGAGCCGCGGTAATTGACGTCGAGCACCGCGAAGCCGCGGCTGGTCCAGTACTGGACGGCGGGCCGGTAGGCGTCGAGCGCGCGGCTGGTCGGGCCGCCGTGGCCGATCACGATCAGCGGCGGCCGCTCGCCCGGCAGCGGTTCGAAGGCGCGGTTCTTCGGTGCGTAGTAGAAGCCGTGCGCGTCGCCCCCGCCGGTGGTCGGGAAGCGCAGCGCTTCGGCCACTGAGGTGTCGTCGGCGTCGATGTCGATCGCGCTGCCCTGGCGCAGCACGTCGAAGCGGCCGTCGGCCAGGTCGAGCCGCACCACCGCGTTCGCCTGCAGCGGCGACGCGGCAGTGAACAGCACCTGGCCGTCGGCGGCGGCGACGCTGCCGAAACTGCTGAACGGCAGCTCGATGGTCGCCGGCGTGCCGCCGCCGCTCGGCAGCCGTGCCAGCCGCGAACGGCCGTCGCGCGTGACCACGCACACGATCTCGCCGGCCGACGCGAAGCCGTAGGTCGCGAGGCCGAGGTTCCAGAAGGCTTCGCCGAATTCGGCCGCCATCGGGCACAGCGCCTCGGCGCGGCCGTCGTGCTGGCGGTACAGGTTCCACCAGCCGCCGGCGTCACTGACGTAGTGCAGATGGCCGTCGGGCGACCACAGCGGCTGCTGCACCGACACGTCGTCGCCGCCGGCGACGCGGTGCGCGCCGTTCAGGCTGCCGTCGCCCTGCACCTCGGCGAGCCACAGCTCGCAGGCGTCCCACGGCATGTCGGGGTGGTTCCATTGCAGCCAGGCGAGCCGGCGTCCGTCGGGGCTCAGCCGCGGCGCGGCGACGAAGTCGGACCCATCCGCGACCACGCGGCCGCCGTCGGCGTCGCCGCCCGCGTCGATCAGCACCAGCTGGTTCTTCGGCTCGCCGCCGGCGCGATGGTCCTCGCGCACCGCGTACAGCCGGGCGTGGCGCGCGTCGAGGCACAGGTCGCCGTAGCGCAGCGCGGCTGCCGGCGTGATCGGCCGTGGCGCAGCCCCGGGATCGGCGCGGTACAGCCGCTGGTCGGCGTCGTGGCTGAAGAACAGCACGCCGCCGTGCATCAGGTAGGCGCGGCCGCCGTATTCGTGCACGCGGGTGCGCGCGCTGAAGGGCGGCGGCGTCAGGTCGGCCGGCGCTGCGCCCGCGGTGCAGCCGACGACGATGCTGCGGCCCTGCTCGGCCGGACGCAGCTCCTGCCACAGCAGGCGTTCGCCGTCGAAGCTCAGGTCGGACAGGCCGACCGCCGCGGCCACCGCGCGCTCGGCACTCAGCGGCGAGGCCCAGCTGCCGCAGGCCGCGGCACGGCGCGGCGGCGCCATCAGCCGAGCACCAGCTGGGTCTGGGTGACGACCGCGCAAAGCCTGCCTTCCGCGCTGCGGATCGAGGTCTGCCAGACCATCGTCGTCCGGCCGCGGTGCAGCGCCACGCTCTCGCCGGTGACGGTGGTGCCGGCCTTGGCCGCGCCGATGAACTTGGTGCTCGACTCGATCGTCGTCGTGCCCTTGCCCTCGGGCAGGTTGACGACGGTGCCGACCGCGCCGAGCGTGTCGGCGAAGGCCATCACCGCGCCGCCGTGCAGGATGCCGCCGACGGTGCACAGGTCGGGGCGCACCGTCATCGTGGCCACGACCTTGTCGGGCGTGACCTCGGTCAGCTCGAGCCCCATCAAGTCGGGGAACAGGCCCTGCAGCCGTTGCTGGATCGCGGCGGCGGGGTTGGCGGGGGTCGTCATCGTCGGCTTCCTCCGTAGCAGGCCTCGAGGCCGGGTCGCGCCGAGCATAGCGCCGCGCAGCCCAGGGCCGACAATCCCGCGATCCGCATCGAGGAGACCCGCACCATGGCCAGCCGCAAGCCCAAGACCCCGCACACCGTGCTCGTGACCGGCGCTTCGTCGGGCATCGGCGAGGCGATCGCGCGTCGCTTCGCACGCGACGGGCATGCACTGGTGCTGGTGGCGCGCAGCGCCGGCAAGCTGCGCGAGCTGGCAGCCGAGCTCGAGGCGCGTCACGCCGTGACGGTGCGGGTACAGCCGGCCGACCTGACGCAGCCGGGCGCGGCGGCGGCGCTGGCGGCGGCGCTGAAGCGCAAGCGCGTCGCGGTCGAGGTGCTGGTCAACAACGCCGGCGTGCTGGAGCAGGCGCCGTTCTGCGAGATCGCGCCCGAGCGGCACCAGCAGCTGATCGACCTGAACGTATCGGCGCTGACCGCGATGCTCGCCGCGTTCCTGCCGGGCATGCGCGAGCGCGGCTTCGGCCGGGTGCTGAACGTCGCGTCGATCGCTGCCTTCCAGCCGGTGCCGATGCTGGCCACCTATGCGGCGACCAAGGCCTACGTGCTGTCGCTGACCGAGTCGCTGTCGGAGGAACTCAAGGGCAGCGGCGTCACCGTGACCGCGCTGTGCCCAGGGATCACGGCCACGCCGATGGTGGCCCACGCCACCGACGCCAACGCCAAGCTGGGCCAGATTCCGCGCTTCCTGGTCGGCGACGCCGACGCGGTGGCGGCCGAAGGCGTGCGCGCCTGCCTGCGCGGCGACGTGATCGTGGTGCCCGGCGCGGTCAACCTGGCCGCCGTGCTGACCGCGCGCGCCACGCCCAAGTGGCTGCTGCGCGCGGTGAGCGGCTTCGTCACGCGCAGCGGGCTGTAGGCGCCGCCGCCGCGCGGGGTCAGTAGTTCGCGATCGTGCGCGCCCGACCCCGGGGCATGAAGCTGGGGTCGCGGTTGGCGAGCTTCCTAGTAGCCGAACACGCCGAGCGGCGTGGTCGACGCCAGGCCGGAGCGGCCGTGCTCGATGTCGCGGATGCGGCGCTCGAGATCGCACATGTCGACGGCCTGCGCGAGATAGGCCTCCTCGCGCGTCGAGGGGTCGTGCGGCGAGCGCTGGAACAGGGCACGGAACAGGGCGAACAGCGTGGTCATGAGTGCAACCTATGCAGGTCTGTTTGAGGATTGCGCTGAAGTTTAAGGGTTTACCCTAGGCGCCAAACCCTAAGCCCGGATCCGGGCCTGCGTTGTGTGGGGCCGTCGCCACAGGCAGCGGCGTGGCAGCGGCGCGGCGCTGAAGGGCCGCGCCGCCGACGTCCGGCCCGACAATCGCGCCGTTGCCGCCTTGCCGTCTTGCCGCATTCCTCGATGTCCGCGATCCACACCCCCGCCCATGCCGCCGTGCCGCCGGCCGCCAAGCCGCTGACGAGCTGGCGGCCGTACTGGGCCAAGCGTTTCGGCACCGCGCCGATGCTGCCGATGAGCCGTGCCGAGATGGAGGCGCTCGGCTGGGATGCGTGCGACGTGATCCTGGTCACCGGCGATGCCTACATCGACCACCCGAGCTTCGGCATGGCGGTGATCGGCCGCGTGCTCGAGGCGCAGGGCTTCCGGGTGGGCATCATCGCCCAGCCCGACTGGCTCAGCGCCGAAGGCTTCAAGGTGCTGGGCCGGCCGAAGCTGTTCTTCGGCGTGACCGCCGGCAACATGGATTCGATGATCAACCGCTACACCGCTGAGCGGAAGATCCGCAGCGACGACGCCTACACCCCGGGCGGGCAGGGCGGCCGGCGGCCTGACCGCGCGTGCCTAGTCTATGCCAACCGCTGCAAGGAGGCCTGGCCCGACGCGCCGGTGGTGATCGGCGGCATCGAGGCGTCGCTGCGCCGGATCGCGCACTACGACTACTGGCAGGACAAGGTGCGGCGCTCGATCCTGGTCGACGCCAAGGCCGACCTGCTGCTGTTCGGCAACGCCGAGCGCGCGATCGTCGAGATCGCCCACCGCCTGGGCCGGCGCGAGCCGGTGGCCTCGATCACCGACGTGCGCGGCACCGCCTTCATCCGCCGCGCGGCCGATCCCGCCGCGGCCGGCTGGTTCGAGCTCGATTCGACCGAAGTCGACCGGCCGGGCCGGGTCGACGCGCACATCAGCCCGTACCGCAGCGATCCGGGGCCGGCGGCACCCGGCAGTGGTGCACCGTCCGGCGGCGACGCGGCGCCCGGCTGTGCCGCGGTGGTCGCGATGCCGCCTTCGCGCCGGGCAGCGGCGCCGATGCTGCCGCCGCGCGACCGCACCGTGATCCGCCTGCCGGCCTTCGAACAGGTGCGCGCCGACCCGGTGCTGTACGCGCACGCCAGTCGCGTGCTGCACCTCGAGACCAACCCGGGCAATGCGCGCGCGCTGGTGCAGCGCCACGGCAGCGGCCCGGGCGCGCGCGAAGTCTGGATCAACCCGCCGCCGGTCCCGCTGACCACCGCCGAGATGGACTGGATCTTCGGGCTGCCCTACGCGCGCTCGCCGCACCCGGCCTATGCCGATGCGCAAGGGCGCCACGACGGCCCGACCAAGATCCCTGCCTGGGAGGTGATCCGCTTCAGCGTGAACATCATGCGCGGCTGCTTCGGCGGCTGCACCTTCTGCTCGATCACCGAGCACGAGGGCCGGATCATCCAGAGCCGCAGCGAGGCGTCGATCCTGCAGGAGATCGAGGCGATCCGCGACAAGACCGCGGGCTTCACCGGCGTCGTCAGCGACCTCGGCGGCCCCACCGCCAACATGTGGCGCCTGGGCTGCAAGAGCCGCGAGATCGAGGCCGCGTGCCGCAAGCCGAGTTGCGTCTATCCCGACATCTGCCGCAACCTGCACACCGACCACGCGCCGCTGATCGGGCTGTACCGCCGCGCACGCGCACTGCCGGGCGTGAAGAAGGTGCTGATCGGCTCGGGCCTGCGCTACGACCTGGCCGTGCGATCGCCCGAGTACGTGCAGGAGCTGGTCGCACACCATGTGGGCGGCTACCTGAAGATCGCGCCCGAGCACACCGAAGCCGGCCCGCTGTCGAAGATGATGAAGCCGGGCATCGGCACCTACGACCGCTTCAAGCAGCTGTTCGACCAGGCCAGCGCGTCCGCGGGCAAGCAGCAGTACCTGATCCCGTACTTCATCGCCGCGCACCCGGGCACGAGCGATGAAGACATGATGCAGCTGGCGTTGTGGCTCAAGCGCAACGGTTTCCGTGCCGACCAGGTGCAGGCTTTCTACCCGAGCCCGATGGCCACCGCCACTGCGATGTACCACACCGGGCTGAACCCGCTGGCCGGCATCCACCGCGACGATCGGGCCGAGCCGGTGGACGTGGTGCGCGGCGAGCGCCGCCGCCGGCTGCACAAGGCCTTCCTGCGCTGGCACGACCCGGCCAACTGGCCGCTGCTGCGCGAGGCCCTCGTGCAGATGGGGCGCGCCGACCTGATCGGCAGCGGCCGGCAGCATCTGGTGCCGGCCTTCCAGCCGGCATCGGCGGCGCGCCGGCCCTCTTGTGCCGGATCGCCGCAGGCGGCGCCCGGCCGAATCCTGACCCAGCACACCGGGCTGCCGCCTCGGCCGGGCCTTGCCGGCACCGCTTCCAGGCGGCCGCGGCGCCCGCGCCGGCCCGGCTGATCGCACCCGCATCTGTGGCGTACCTGTGGTTTACGCTGATGTCATTCGCTTACACCGGTGACATATGCTTGCAAACAAGATCCGGCACCGCAAGGCGACCGGGCGGCCAAGAACCAGATCGTTGGGACTGCGTGATGAACAGCAGTGCGCTGGAGTTTTCGCTCTTTCCGGTGTCGTCGCAGCAGGAACTGCTCGAAGCCTGTGCGGTGCGCGCCCAGGCCTACGGGCACCACCTGCCTGAGATGGGCGAGCAGTTGGCGGCGCCGGACGACATCGATCGCCACGCCGACACCACCGTGTTCCTGTGCCGCGACAAGGCCAGCGGCCAGGCCACGGGCACGATGCGCATCCAGACCAGCGAGCACGGCCCGCTGATGATCGAGCACAGCGTGCGGCTGCCGCCCAGGCTTGCCGGCGTGCGCCGCGCCGAGGTCACCCGGCTGGCGGTGCGGGTCGGGGCCGATCCGCTGACCAAGCTGTGCCTGATGAAGGCGAGCTACCTGTTCTGCATGGCCCACCGCGTGCAGGCGATGGTGATCGGCGCGCGCAAGGAGTCGCTGATCCGCAACTACCGCCGGCTCGGATTCGGCGACGTCTTCAAGGGCGGCGCGCTGATGCCGCTGGCCCACACCGGAGGGCTGCCGCACCGGATCCTGTGCTTCGACGTGGCGGGTGCCGAGCGGATGTGGGCGCAAGGGCGCCATCCGCTGTACACCTTCATGGTCGGCACCCGGCACGACGATCTGCGCGTGCTGCCGCCGCTGCCGGCACCGGCGGCGCCGCGGCCGGCGGCGTTGCGCGGCCTGTCGGCGCTGGCGCTGAATCCGGTGGGTGCCGGCTAGGCTGCCGCCAGCGGCGCGTGCTGCGGCGCCCAGCGGTGCAGCACGCGGCTCAGCTCTTCCTGCGTATAGGGCTTGCCGAGGAAGTCGTCCATGCCGGCTTCGTGGCACTGTTCGCGGCTGACCTCGCTGCTGGTCGCGGTCAGGGCGATCACCGGCAGCCGCGGCAGCCCGAGTGCGTGCTCTTGTACCCGGATCTCGCGCGTCGCCGACAGGCCGTCCATGGTGGCCATGCGGCAATCCATCAGCACCAGGTCCGGGCGGTTCAGGTCGCGCAACGCATGGCGCACCGCCTGCGCGCCGTCGCGCACCCGCTCGGCCTGCACGCCCAGGTGCTCGAGGTAGGCGGTGGCGATCACCGCATTGACGTCGTCGTCCTCGGCGATCAGCACCCGCACCCCGCTGCCGGCGGGCTCGGCGCCGGGGCTGTCGGCGTCCGCGCAGCCGATGTCGACCGCATCCGGCAGACGGGCGGTGAACGACGCCAGCGTGCCGACGCCGACCGCGCTGCGCAGGCTCAGGTCGCCGCCCATCGCCTGCGCGATGTCGCGCGCGATGAACAGGCCCAGCCCCGTGCCCTCGAGCGACCGGCCCTCGTGGGCGCCGGATTGCCGGAAGGCGTCGAACACGCCTGCGAGGTCGGCCGGTGCGATGCCCGGGCCGGTGTCCTGGACTTCGACGCTGACGACTCCGGTGGTCGCGTCGCGGCTCGCCGTCAGCGAAACCGATCCGCGCTGCGTGAACTTGACGGCGTTGCCCAGCAGGTTGTGCAGCACCTGGCGCACGCGTGCCGGATCGCCCTGCACCCAGCAGGGCCCGTCGAAGTGCAATTGCGCGCTGAAGCCCAGGCCCTTGTCGCCGGCGCGTACCGCGTAGACGTCCCCCAGGGTCCGGGTCAGCCCCGCCAGGTCGAAACGCTCGCTGCGAATCGAGAAGCGGCCGGCGTCCAGCCGCGCGACATCGAGCAGGTCGTTGATCAGCCTGAGCAGGTGCGAGCCCGAGGATTCGATCAGCTCGACGCGGCGCGCGACCCCGGCGTCGCGCGCCTCGAGGTGCAGCAGCCGCGCCACCCCCAGGATGCCGTGCAGCGGGGTGCGCAATTCATGGCTGATGTTGCCGAGGAACTGCGTCTTGGCGGAGCTCTCGCGCATCGCCAGCTTCAGCGCGTCGTCCTTCTCGGCGGTGAGCGCCTCGGCGCGCAGCCGCAGCAGCAGGCCGTCGACCAGCCGGCGTTCGGACGCGGCGGCGGTGGCCAGCAGCAGCCCGAGCAGCATCAGCACGCCGGGGCCGCCGAAGGAGCCGAACTCGTCGCCGCGCAGGAACAGGCCGAGCGCGGTCAGGCCCAGGATCGGCACCACGTAGGCCGCCGTCGAACGCTTGCTGTGCTGCAGGCCGAAGGTCGCGACGCAGGACACGCAGGCCATCACGGCGCCGACCAGCGAAGCCAGCGGTATCGCCGACGCCATCAGCAGCCCCCCGGCTGCACCCCAGACCGCGCCGTCGGCCAGCAGCCAGGCATCGGTGGTGTTGCGCCAGGTTTCGCCGCCCGGCCGGCCCAGGCGGTCGTAGCGCAGGCTCAGCCCGATCCGCGCGCCGACGACGACGAGTTTGGCGACCAGCCAGACGTCGATCATCCAGGCCGGCAGCGCGACGCCGCGCAGCTCGACCGCGAGGTAGACCGCGAACACGGTCGCGACGATCGTGCCCAGCCGGGTGTGGCCGAGCACCATGTTCAGCTGTTCGTCGCGGACTGCCGGCAGCAGGCCGCTGTCGACCTCGGTGCGCAACCGTTCGCCCAGGCGCGCCCGCAGCCCGCCGGCCTTCGGCGGCTGCCGGTCGGCGGCGGTCGGGTCGGTCATGCGTGCGCGGGTGGCGAGCCGCAGCCGGCCGGCAGCTCGATGCGCAGCGATTCGCAGGTCGTGCGCAGCAGCGCGAGGCGCTCGGCCTCGCCCATCCCGCCGGCGCCGCGCGTCAGCTCCAGCGCGAACTGCTGCAGGGCCCCGTGACGATAGCGCGCGAGCGCACGCTGCCACTCGGCGAGCAGCTTCAGCTGGACGAGCGCGGGCTGGTTGTGGAAGTCGTCGGGCAGGTGCATGGAAGCGGCGCCCAGTTCGAGATCGGCGTACAGCCCCGGCATCGGCAGCTGGAGTTCGTCCGGATCGCGGGTACCCGGCCGAGCGGCCCGGGCATTGATCGGTACAACGTGATTCATCGTGCAGACATCCACCAGGCTCGATCGGAACCCGCCGCCGAGGTCGCGACGGCGCCGCATCCATCGGACGCGCGCGCTGCGGTCACCGCGGCCGACGACGGCCCTGCTGCGCCCGAGTGGCATGGAATGGTGAGCGGCTCCTCCGTTGGCGGCCATCCCCAAGGCACACGCGATCATGCCATCGGTGCGGCTGCGCCGCCCGCCAACTAATGCGCGGACGGCCCGGGCGCCACCACGCTGCCGCTGGCCGCTGCTGCGGCCGCTTGGGCAACCCGGGCGGCGCCAGTCGGGGGGCGGATTTTGCACGATCGGCGGCCGTGCGGCGCGATCGGCTACGCTCGCCGGCATGTTCGCGTGGTTCGAATCGCGGGTCGAGGCCTTTCCGCCGCAGGCGCCGCCGCGGCCGCCGCGCGGCTTCTGGCCTTTCGTGTGGGCCTGCAGCCGGGGCTCGCGCCGCTTCATCGTGCTGATGACGCTGTGCACTGCGGCGATCGGCGTGTTCGAGGCGCTGCTGTTCGCGATGCTCGGCCGCATCGTCGACTGGCTCGGGCCGGTGCAGCCGGCGCGGCTGTGGGCCGAGCACGGCCGCACGCTGGCGCTGCTGGCCGCGGTGCTGCTGGGCAGCGTCGCGCTGGTGGCGATGCAGACGATGCTCAAGCACCAGGCGATGGCCGGCAACTTCCCGATGCGGCTGCGCTGGAACTTCCACCGCCTGCTGCTCGCGCAGAGCCTGCACTTCTACCAGGACGAGTTCGCCGGCCGGATCGCGACCAAGCTGATGCAGACCGCGCTGGCAGTGCGCGACGTGTGGATGATCGTCGCCGACATCCTGGTGTTCGTGACGATCTACTTCGTCACGATGGTCGCGGTCGTCGGCGGCTTCGACGCCTGGCTGCTGCTGCCCTTCGTCGGCTGGGTGGCGCTGTACCTGGCGGCGCTGCGCTTCTTCGTGCCGCGGCTGGCGCGCACCGCGCAGGCGCAGGCCGATGCGCGCTCGCTGATGACCGGGCGCATCGCCGACGCCTACACCAACATCGCCACCGTCAAGCTGTTCTCGCACGCCGGGCGCGAGGCGGACTACGCGCGCGGCGCGATGCGCGAGTTCCTCGCCACCGTGTACGCGCAGATGCGGCTGGTCAGCGGCTTCGAGATCGTGAACCACGCGCTCGGCATCGCGCTGATCGGCGCCACCGCGGGCGCGACGCTGTGGCTGTGGACGCACGGCCAGGTGGGCGTGGGCGCGGTCGCGGCGGCCACCGCGATGGCGCTGCGCCTGAACGGCATCTCGCACTGGGTGATGTGGGAGATGGCCAACCTGTTCGAGCAGGTCGGCACGGTACAGGACGGCATCGGCACGCTGTCGCGGCCGCAGGCGGTGGTCGACCGCGCCGGTGCCGTGCCGCTGCAGGTGGCGCGGGGCGAACTGCGCTTCGAGGCGGTGGGTTTCCGCTACGGCGGCGATGCGCCGCGGGTGGTGGACGGCCTGACGCTGCAGGTGCGCCCGGGCGAGAAGATCGGCCTGGTCGGCCGCTCGGGCGCAGGCAAGAGCACGATCGTCAACCTGCTGCTGCGCTTCTACGACCTGGAGTCGGGCCGCATCCTGATCGACGGCCAGGACATCGCCGGCGTCACCCAGGATTCGTTGCGCGCGCAGATCGGCATGGTCACGCAGGACACCTCGCTGCTGCACCGCTCGGTGCGCGACAACATCCTGTACGGCCGGCCCGACGCGACCGAGGCGCAGCTGGTCGCCGCCGCACGGCGGGCCGAGGCGCACGACTTCATCGCCGGGCTGGCCGATCCGAAGGGCCGGCGCGGCTACGACGCGCACGTGGGCGAGCGCGGCGTCAAGCTCTCCGGCGGCCAGCGCCAGCGGATCGCGATCGCGCGCGTGATGCTCAAGGACGCGCCGATCCTGCTGCTGGACGAGGCCACGAGCGCGCTCGACAGCGAGGTCGAGGCGGCGATCCAGGCCAGCCTGTACCGGCTGATGGAGGGCAAGACCGTGGTCGCGATCGCGCACCGGCTGTCGACGATCGCGGCGATGGACCGGCTGGTGGTGCTCGACCGCGGCCGCATCGTCGAGATGGGCGACCACCGCAGCCTGCTCGCCCGGGGCGGGTTGTATGCGCGGCTGTGGCAGCACCAGAGCGGCGGCTTCCTGCTCGGCGACGACGGCGAGATCGGCGACAGCGCCAACAACGGTGCGGACGGCGAGAGCGGCGAGAACGGCGAGAACGGCGATATGGGCGATGCCGGCATGGATGGCGACGGCGCCGCGGCACCGGGCGACCGGGCCGAGCATCTGCTGCCGGTGCCGCCCGTGTTTCGCTAGCGCCCGAGCCGGTCCGACGACGGTTGCGCCGCCCGCGGCGATCGCGCCGCCGCGGGCACGGGCGCCGCCGCCGGCAGCGCCGGCCTGCCCGGCAGCTTGCCCGGTGCGGCTCGGCGTGACCGATGCCCGCCGCCGGCGCCTTCAGCGTGGCCGGTAGTGGCCGACAACCCGTTGGCCCGTGGCCCTCGAAGGGCCCGCTCCCGCCTGTCGCGATGCAACTCGCCCTGCCGCACCGAGCCGAAGCCTGGCTGTTCGGCGCCGACTGCCGGCGCCGCGCCGGCCTGCGCCGCACGCTGGTGGCGTCGGTCGTGTACTGGCTGGCGGCGGCCGGCCAGTGGTGGGCCGCGCACATCGGCCTGGCCGACCCGGTCGGGGCCGAGTGGCTGATCCTGTGCCTGGCCCCGGGGCTGTTCGGCTTCTATCTGTTGGTGCGCAGCGGCATCGGTCTGGGATCGGCCGACCCGGCGCTGTCGCTGCCGCAGATGGTGTACGCGATCGGCGTGCTGGCCGCCGCCTACCTGATCAACCCGCCGCTGCGCGGCATGGTGCTGATGCTGGTCGCGCTGATGCTGGTCTTTGCCGCGTTCACGCTCAGCGCGCGCCAGTCGCGCGCGGTCGGCTGGCTCGCGGTGGCGGTGCTGGGCGGGGCGATGCTCGCCGGCGCGCGCAGCGCGCCGCAGGTCTTCGACCCGACGATCGAGCGCATCCACTTCGCCTTCGCCGCGGTGGTGCTGCCGGTGGTGTCGCTGCTGGCGGGCGAGCTGTCGGCGATGCGCACGCGGCTGCGGGCGCAGAAGGCCGAGCTGCAGGATGCGCTGGCCCGGATCCGCATGCTCGCCACGCGCGACGACCTGACCGGCCTGCACAACCGCCGCCACATGGAAGAGCTGGCGCTGGCCGAGCACCGACGCGCGCTGCGCAGCGGCAGCGGGCCCTGCCTGTGCCTGGTGGACATCGACCATTTCAAGCGCATCAACGATCGCCACGGCCACGCCGCCGGCGACGAGGTGCTGCGCCGCTTCGCGCAGCACGCGGCCGCGGCGATGCGCGACACCGACCTGCTGGCCCGCTGGGGCGGCGAGGAATTTCTGGCGATGCTGCCCGGGACCACGCCGCAAGAGGCGCGGCAAGGCTTCGAGCGGCTGCGCCGCGTGCTCGCGAGCGCCGATGCCTGGGGCGGCCAGGCGCAGCTGCGCGTGAGCTTCTCCGCCGGGCTGACCGCCTGGCGGCCGGACGAGCCGCTGCGCGATGCGCTGGCCCGTGCCGACCGCGCGCTGTACGCGGCCAAGGCCGGCGGGCGCGACCGGCTGGTCGAGCTGTAGCTGCGCGGCGGCAGACCGCATGCCGGCGGGCGGCGCTGGCATCTCCCGCGGCGGTGCGGGCGCGCGCGGCAGCGGCTGCTGCCGATCGCGCCGGGCCACGCGGCGCCGGGCGGCGTGGTTGCCGCTGCACCTATCATGCCCGGCATGACTGCCGCCCAGACCCACGCATCGCCGCCGCCCGCCTTCGAGCATCTGCAACTGGCTGGCGACAGCCGCATCGCCCGGGTCACGCTGAACCGGCCCGATCGGCTGAACGCGCTGTCGCCGGCGCTGCTGCATGAGCTGATCGCGGCGAGCACGTGGCTGGCGGCGCAGCCGCAGTTGCGCATCGTGGTGCTCGGCGGCGCCGGCCGCGCTTTCTGCGCCGGCTTCGACCTCGACGCGATGCGCGCAGCCGATGCCCGGATCGACCGCGACACCACCGACCTCGGCCGGCGCATGGCGCAGTCCTGGGCGGCGATCCCGGCGATCACGATCGCCTGCGTGCAGGGCCATTGCGTGGGCGGCGGCGTCGTGCTGGCCGGCGTGTGCGACCTGCGGCTGGCGGCCGACGACGCTGTCTTCTCGATCCCCGAGATGGCGCTGGGCATCCCGCTGGGTTGGGGCGGCGTGCCCCTGCTGACGCGGCTGGTGGGGCCGGCGGTGGCGCTGGAGCTGGTGCTCGACTGCCGGCCCTTCGGCGCCGCGCAGGCGCTGGCCTGGCGCATGGTCAACCGGGTGGTGCCGGCGGCCGCGTTGATGACGCAAGGGCAGGCCTGGGCCGAGCGCCTGGCCGGGTTGCCGCTGCAGGCGCTGCGCGCGACCAAGCAGCGCTTCGCGCAGGCGGTTGAGGCGCCGGCGCCCACCG
>JAFEFZ010000136.1 GCA_018240325.1 Pseudomonadota bacterium | reverse complement strand
TCTCGATCAACCCGCGCGCCACCCGCGCCGTGCGCTGGCTGTGCGCGCGCCTTTCGGCCACCGTGCCGCACACCATCGTCTGCGCGGCCCAGGCCTCGCTGCGAGCCCACGTGCAGGCCGGCTACGACGCGCGCCGCATGGTCGTGATCCCCAACGGCTTCGACGTGGACGCGTGGCAGCCGGATGCCGCGGCCGGCGCCGCAGTGCGCGCGCAACTGGGGCTGTCGTCCGACGGGCCCGTAGTCGGCTGCGTGGGCCGCTTTCACGCGGCCAAGGACTACGCCAACTTCGTGGCTGCGGCAGGCCGCGTGGCACAGCGGCATCCGCACTGCCGCTTCCTCATGGTCGGGCGCGGCGTCGATCCGGCCAATGCAGCGTTGCGCGGCTGGATCGACGCCACCAGCCATGCCAAGGCCTTCGTGCTGGCCGGCGAGCGCAACGATGTGGTGGCCTGCCTGAACGCGATGGACGTCTTCGTGCTCGCGTCGCGTTCCGAGGGTTTTCCCAACGTCGTCGGCGAGGCGATGGCCACCGCGCGCCCGTGCGTGGTCACCGACGTCGGGGACGCAGCGGCGCTGGTCGGGGACACCGGCCGGGTGGTGCCGGCGCGCGATCCCCAGGCGCTGGCCGCAGCCGTTTGTGACCTGCTGGAGCTGCCGGCCGATCGACGCCAGTCGCTGGGCGATGCCGCGCGCGAACGGGTGGCGGCGGAGTTCTCGCTGGCCCGCACGGCCGAGCGCTTCACGGTCCTGCAACACGCCATCGTCGATGGCCTGCGCCAGGCTCGGCCATCGGCCACCGCGGCCTGAACAAGAAGGACAACGGCTGAGATGTGCGGCATCACCGGTTTCTGGACCGAGCGCCCCGCGGGCGCCGACGCGGCCGCAGCCGCCGTACGCATGATGGCCGAGCGTCTGCGCCACCGCGGCCCGGACGACGACGGCACGTGGACCACCGACGATGGTGCAGTCGCGTTCGGTCACCGGCGCCTCTCGATCGTCGACCTCAGTGCTGCCGGCCACCAGCCGATGCGTTCGCGCTCCGGCCGCTACGAGGTCGTGCTCAACGGCGAGATCTACAACCACGCGCTGCTGCGCGCCGAACTCGGCGGCGGGCCCTGGCGCGGCCACTCGGATACCGAGACGATGCTCGCCGGTTTCGAGCGCTGGGGCATCGAGGGCACGCTACGCAAGCTGGTCGGCATGTTTGCGATCGCGCTGTGGGACCGCGAGCAGCAGCGCCTGACGCTGGCGCGCGACCGCTTCGGCGAGAAGCCGCTGTACATCGCGCGGCTGCCGGGCGCGATGCTGTTCGCTTCGGAGCTGAAGGCCTTCGACGCCTGGCCCGGCTTCGCGCCTGCAGTCAATCGCGGC
>JAFEFZ010000135.1 GCA_018240325.1 Pseudomonadota bacterium | reverse complement strand
GCGTGGCCCGGCCGGCTGGCCGGCGACGGAACAGGGCCGGCTGGCGCTGCAGCCGGCGCGCAGCCTGCAGACCGTGCAGGCCTTGTGGGCCGCCGAGCCGCCGCCGCGCTGGCTGGCGGGCGCGACCGCAGCCGGCGCGCCCGCCGCAACCTCAGCCGACAGCGCCGCCGCGGCCGCCGCAAGCACCGCCACCGAGTGGCCCTCCGGCCTTCGGCCCGGACTGCTACCCGGCGTCGCACCCGGCCTCCACGCCGACGCCGCGGCCACCGGCGACCACCCGCTCGGCCACGCGCTGGCGCAACTGGGCGGCACCTACGTGCTCGCGCAGAACGCGCAGGGGCTGGTGATCGTCGACATGCACGCGGCGCACGAGCGCGTGCTCTACGAACGCCTGAAGGCCACCCACGGCGACGCCGCGTTGCAGGCGCAGCCGCTGCTGATCCCGCTGGCGGTGGCACTCACGCCGGCCGAGCTGGCCACCGCCGCGCAGTGCCGCGAGGCGCTGCTCGAACTCGGCCTGGACGTGACGCCGCTGGGCGCCTCGTCGGTGGCGGTACGCAGCCGGCCGAGCGCGCTGCCCGATGCCGACCTGGCCGAGCTGCTGCACGCGGTGCTGGCCGAGCTGGCGCAGGCCGATTCGAGCCGCGCGGTGCAGCGCGCGCGCGACGAGCTGCTGGCGACCATGGCCTGCCACGGCGCGGTGCGCGCCAACCGCCGCCTGAGCCTGCCCGAGATGGACGCGCTGCTGCGCCAGATGGAAGCCACCGAGCGCGCCGACCAGTGCAACCACGGCCGGCCGACCTGGCGCCAGCTGACGCTGAAGGAGCTGGACGCTCTGTTCCTGCGCGGCCGCTGACGTAGCCCGGCGACCCTGGTGCCGCACGGCGTCCAACACTGCACGAGCCGCCCGACGATGGCCGACGCCGCCAACCGCGTCTTCCTGTCGTACCGCCGCGACGACGCCGCCGGCTACGCCGGCCGGCTCGAAGAGGCGCTGGAGCGGCGCCTGGGGCGCGGCAGCGCCTTCCGCGACGTGCAGGACATCGCCCCGGGCGAGGATTTCGTGCGCGCGATCCGCGCGCGGCTGGCCGGCGCGCAGGCGGTGCTGGTGCTGATCGGCCCGCGCTGGGCCGGCGGCGACGTGCCCGGGCAGCAGCGCATCGACGACCCGCAGGACATGGTGCGGCTCGAGGTCGCCACTGCGCTCGACGCCGGCCTGCGCGTGATCCCGGTGCTGCTGCAGGGCGCGCCGATGCCGGCGGCCGACGCGCTGCCCGCGGCGCTGAAGCCGCTCGCAGCGCGCAACGCGATGGCGCTGTCCGACACCCACTGGGACGCCGACATCGACCGGCTGGTGCAAAGCCTGGGCCTGGTCCGCACCCGCCGGGTCTGGCCGTGGGCACTGGGCGGCGCGGCGCTGGCCGCGGCGGTGGTCGGCGCGATCTGCGCATTCGGCCCGTGGGCGCCGTCGGCCAGCGGCACGGCAGCCGGGGCGGCCGCAGGCACCACCGGGACGGATTCAGGCACCGCCGCCGCGGGCACCGGCCTCGGCGCCGGGGCAGCATCCGACACTGCGGCCGGTGCGGCGACTGGGGCCGCCATCGGCACCCCGGCTGGTGGATCGGCGGCAACGCCGCCGCCCGAAGCGCAGCAGCGCCTGGTCGGTGCCTGGTCTTCCGAGGTGACCTACGGCTGGGGTGCGCGCTACACCGAGCGCTTCGAGTTCCGGCGCCACGCGGGCGAGCTCACCGGCACCGCCAGCTACCTCGGCTACCCGCGCGGCATCGAGAAGCTGCAGTTCGACGGCCGCAACCTGCACTTCGAGACGCACACGCAGGAATCGCTGGGCGAGCGCAGCTACGAGCTGACCCACCGCTACAGCGCCGAGCTGCGCGGCACGCCGCCCGACGAAGTGCTGGCGCTGCGCCTGCACACCACCGGCGGCTACGACGCCAGCCGCAAGCCGCTGGAGTTCGATGCGCG
>JAFEFZ010000134.1 GCA_018240325.1 Pseudomonadota bacterium | reverse complement strand
GAGCAGGCACTCCTTCATCGACAGCGCTTCCTGCTTGAGCGCATGCATCGCGTCGATCGCGCTGCTGTCGCGCGCCTTCACGTTGTGGGTCTGCTCGTCGATGATCCGCGCCGAATCGCGCGACACGCCGCCGAAGTACAGCACCAGCGAGGCCTCGAGCTCCGAGACGATCCAGTTCTTCACGCGCAGCGGGTTCACCACCACCCGCTCCTGCGGATGGAACTCCATGAAGTTGAAGCCCCCGAAGGTGGCCGCGTACTGGTCCTGCCGACCGCCCGACAAGCCCACGTCGTGCCGCTCGATCTCGAAGGCGAGGCGCGCGATGTCGTACTCGCCCAGCGGCAGATTCAGCCACTCGACGAAGGCCTTGATCATCGCCACCACCAGCGTCGACGACGAGCCCAGCCCCGATCCCGGCGGCGCGTCGGTGTGCGTGGTCAGCCGCAGCGGCAGCGGCCGGCCGTCGTTGAAGTCGCGCACGATGCGGTTGTACACGCCCTTGTGCAGGTCCAGCGTGCCGCCCATCGGCAGCGCTGCGGCCGGCTCGCCCGACCAGCGCTGCTGCTGGTCGGCAGCCACGAACTCCAGCGGCTGCGCCGCCGTGCGCGGCTCGATCATCGCGTAGGCGTGCTTGTCGATCGTGGCGTTGAGCACCAGCCCGCCGTACTGGTCGCAATACGGCGACACGTCGGTGCCGCCGCCGCCCAGGCCGAGCCGAAGCGGTGCGCGTGCGCGGATCATCATCGGGGCGTCTCCCTCGGCTCGGCCGGCCTTCGGGCCGGCACCGGCCCGGACGAAAGGACGCGAGCATATAGCGCCTCGTAGGCGTCGGCGACGCGGCTGATCGAATAGCGCTGCTCGGCCAGCCGGCGTGCGTTGGCGCCCATCGCGGGGCCTTCGGGGCCCAGGCAGCGCAGCAGGGCGTTGCCCAGCGCATCCACGTCGCCCGGTGCGTAGGTGAAGCCGGTTTCGCCGTCGACGATCAGTTCGCGGCTGCCGCTGGCGCGCGCGGCGACGCAGGGCAGGCTGCAGGCCATCGCCTCCAGGACCACGTTGGGCAGTCCTTCCCGGGACGACGGCAGCACCAGCACGTCGGCGCAGCGATAGTAGCTTTCGACATCGGCGCGGAAGTCGTGCAACGCGAAGCGCTCGGGATGGGCGCGCGCCAGTTCGACCAGCCTGGCGCGCAGGCTGCCGTCGGCGTCGTCGCGGCCTTGGGGCCCGACGGCCAGCAGCAGCGCCCCAGTGCCGAAGGCACCGTGTTCGATCCACTGCTCGGCCAGCCACAGGATGTTCTTGCGCCGGTCGAGCACGCCGACATACAGCACGATGCTTCGCGCCTCGGGCAGCCCGAGCGCCCGGCGCAGCGCCGGCTTCTGATCCGCCGGCAGCGCGCGAAAGCGCCCGGTGTCGACGCCGTTGGGCACGTGGTGGATCCGCGCTTCCTTCAACCCACCGGCGCGGAACTCACCGACCAGATCGGCACTGGTGCCGACGCAGGCGTCGACCCAGCGCAGCATGGCCCGATGGATGGCGCCGATGACCGGGCGGGACAGGTCTTCCAGATCGTCGTGGGCGAGGCTGGCCTTGACCAGCGAACGCAGGCCGAGTGCGCGTGCCAGCGGCCCGACGAAGGCGTGCGTGTAGTAGGCGCCGTGGCTGTGGATGATGTCGATGTCGGCGCGATGCGCCCAGACATGGCGGGCCAGGTAGTACCAGAGCCTGAATTCGCGGTGCTTGCGCAGCCGCCCGGGCTCGAGACGCCGCACCGGGAAGCCGTCGACGACCGCCGAGTCGCACAGGCCGGGCCAGCGGTTGGTGACGAAGCTGACGTGGTGGCCGCGGCGGCGCAGTTCGGCCGCCAGGGTCAGCGCTTGAAGCGCGGCGCCGCTGTACTCGGGCTGCAGGTAGGCGGCGTACATCAGGATCCGCAGCCCACGTCTGGCCGGTGGCGACACGCGCGGGCCGGCCGCCGACGGCTCGCCGGCCCTGCCCACGGAAGGATCCGGCAGCGCGCTCTCACCCTCGGCTCCGCCGTCGATGACCCGCCGGATCAGCGCGGCGCGTTGATCCGACGTGAACCGGCTCGCGGTGCGCTGGCGTCCCGCGTCGCCCATGCGGCGCGCTTCGTCCGGGTTCGACAGCAGGCGCGCGATCGCGTCTTCGACCGCGAGCACGTCCTCGCCGTCGACGCGCAGCCCGTTCAACCCGTCCTCGACGGCCGAGCCGGTGCCTCCCGCGCGGCCGGCGATCACCGGGCGGGCGCAGGCGTTGGCTTCCATGAAGACCAGGCCGAAGCCCTCTGTGTCGCCTTCGATGTCGCGGTTGGGCATCGCGAACAGGCTGCAGGCGTTGTACCAGCGCGGCAGGTCGGCCGGATCGACGTGTCCCAGCAGGTGCAGCCGCCCGGCCACGCCATGCTCGCGCGCCAGGCCCTCGAGATAGTCGTGATCGTCGCCGATGCCGACGATCGCGTAGTGCACATCGAGGCCGCGCCGCACCAGGCCAGGCAGCGCGCGCACCACCTGGTCGAAGCCCTTGCGCCGCTGCAGCCTGCCGACCGACAGCACGAGCGGCTGGCCGGGCCGCAGCCCGATCGAGGCGCGCAGGTCGTCGAAGGCCAGACCCGGGCGGAAGCGTTCGGCGTCGACCGTCGGATAGGTCATCACGATGCGCTCGGGGCGCACGCCGATCAACGACACCAGGGTGTCGCGCGTGAAGTCGCTGTTGGCCAGCACGTGGTCGGCATGGCGCAGCGCGAAGCACATTGCCTGGAACTTGCGGCCGCGCCCCCAGCCGGTGAGTTCCTCGCCGTGCGCGTAGATCATCACCTTGCACCCGCGCAGCCGTCCGACCCCGAGGGCGACGATGCCCTCGGGCAACGCGCGCCCCGCCAGCACCGCGGCGAAGCGGTTGCGCAAGCCCAGGCGCAGCGAGCGCGCAGACAGGCGCAGGTACATCAGCAGCGACTCGGGGCGCAGCCACTCGCGCCGCTCCAGCACCAGGCGGTGAATGGTGTTCGGGTGGTCGCGATCGAATTCCGCGTCGCCCGGCACCGCCGCCGTCACGATGTGCACCGCCTTGCCGCCCAGCCGGCGGAAGTCGTCGTCGAACGACACCGCGGTTCCGCCCTTGGTCGGCAGGAACAGCTCGGTGATCATCAGCAGCGGCAGCTCCTGACGGGCGTTATCGGCGCCGGCCGCCTTGTCTGGAGCGTCGGATGCGGGCATGCGGATCAACCCGCGAAGGCGGGGGCTTGCCCGCCGGCCTTTGCCAGTCGTGCCACGGCTGCGCCCAGCAAGGCAGCACCAGTCAGCCATGCGAGCCGGCACGGCCGGCCCGCCCGCCGGAAACGCTGCCACAGCGCCGGGAGGCGCCGCCACCGGGAAGCCACCAGCCAGTCGGCACTGCGGTCACGCAACAGCCGGTGCAGTTCCAGCGACGACATGAAGCGCAGATCGGGATGGCGCGCCGACGCGTCGCGCAACAGGCGGTCCAGTTCGTCCAGGCTGCGCTGCCGCACCGCTGCATCGTTGATGAAGTTGTCGCGGTGGTTCTCCAGCACGCAAGGCCGGCCTTGCGCGACGGCACGCTCCAATGCCGCCAGTGCGTAAGCGGCGTCACGTCCGCGCGCGGGCTCGAAGTAGTCGCAGCGCGCCAGGTAGCCGATCGCGCCCGATCGGTCCGCGTTGACGATCGGACCCTCATCGCCGCCGGGCAGGCCCTGCGCGTCACGCCGCGTAAAGCGCCACCCCGGCGTGACCACGCACTCCACGCCCGATGCCGCCCAGGCCCGTTCGACTTCCAGTGTCCACACGAAGGTCGGCGGCACCACGACCTTCGGCGGCACGCTCAGGATGCGTCGATAGGTCTGCACCTCCGCGGTTGCCGCTGCGGCGATGGCGGCCGGATCGAGCGGGCGCGACGGCAACACCGATGCGTCGACCCAGCGGCTTTGCAGGTGTGCCGGCAGTTGCTCGGTGGCGGCCGGTTGATCCTGCCGCAGCCAGGCCTTGACGTCCGGGTCACTGCTGGTCATCAACGTGTCGGGCCAGAAGTGCTCGAGGCCGTGCAGCTGCGGCGCGAACACGCCTTGTGCGATACCGGAACGGAGGGCGCCCAGCACGTCGGCGAAGCGGCGGTCGTCGAGCAGCAGCCGGCGGTACTGCCCGGTGCGGCGGATCGCCTGTCCGTCCGGCAGCGCCAGCACCAACGCGAGGCTCATCACCGGCGCGCGTGCGTCCGCATCGCGGTGGCGCCCGAGGACTTCGGCGATGTCGTGCAGCGCGGCGGCCTGCGCCGGCGGGCCGACGCCCCAGTCGTCACTCTCGAGCACCAGCACCGGACGCCGCAGCACCGGCTCGCGCCAGATCGCCCCGAGCGTCCTGCGATAGGCGAGCACGATCAGCCCGTTGGCGGCAAGCCAGAGCAGCAGCACCAGCCCGATCACGAGACCCGGATTCACGGCACCGCAGCGCTGCAGGCCAAGCTGGCCGCGCGCGGCTCGACTGCAGCCTGGGCCGGAAACCAGGTGACCCGCGCGTCCAGATCCAGCTGTCGCAGCAGGCCCTGCCGCAGCAGCCGGTCCACCTGGCGCTCGTGCCGCAAGCCGCGTTGCTTGACCTGGTACAGCCGCCCCTTGTGGAGTTGCCTCTGCCCGAAGCGCTCCCCGTCCGCCAGGCGCCGCAGCAGTTCGGCGTAGACCTCGGCACTGGTCTGCACGCTGCGCCAGAACAGGCGCAGTTCATCGTCGTCGGGCAAGACCTTCGGGCTGACATGCGCAATCAGCCCGCCGGTGTC
>JAFEFZ010000133.1 GCA_018240325.1 Pseudomonadota bacterium | reverse complement strand
GGCGGCGTCGCTGGGCGTGCTGGCGGCCGGCGTGGCCGGCTTCGTTGCGCTGTTGCTGGCGGTGTCGGCCGACCCGAAGCTCGGGCTGATCGCGGTGGGCGGCTTCGCGGCGGCGGCGGCGCTGTTCGCACTGCTGTCGTGGCTGGCGGTGGTGCTGCTGCGGCGCGCGGTGCCCGAGGCGCGCGCGCCGCGCTGGCTGATCCTGGCCACGCGCCAGATCGCGGCGCGGCCGGCCTTCGCGGTGCTGCAGGTGTCGGCGCTGGCGCTGGGGCTGCTCGCGCTGGTGCTGCTGGTGCTGCTGCGCACCGACCTGATCGACAGCTGGCGGCGCGCGACGCCGGCCGACGCGCCCGACCGCTTCGTGATCAACATCCAGCCCGACCAGACCGATGCCTTCCGCGCGCTGCTGCGGCACGACGGCGTCGAGCGCTACGACTGGTACCCGATGATCCGCGGCCGGCTGGTCGCGGTGAACGGCGAGCCGGTCAACGGCGACGGCCTGAGCGACGACCGCGCCAAGCGCCTGCTCGAGCGCGAATTCAACCTCAGCCACAGCGCGACGCTGCCGGCGCACAACCTGCTGGCCGGCGGCCGGTGGCAGCCCGACGAGGCCGACGGCATCAGCGTCGAAGAGGGCCTGGCGCAGACGCTGGGACTGAAGCTCGGCGACCGGCTGCGCTTCGACATCGCCGGCCAGCCGCGCGAAGGCCGCATCACCAGCCTGCGCAAGGTGGACTGGGCGTCGATGCGGGTCAACTTCTTCGTGCTGTTCCCGGTGGCCGACATGCCCGGTTTGCCGGTGACCTACATCGCCGCGTTCCGCGCGCCGCCGGTCAAGGGCTTCGACAACGCGCTGTCGCGCCAGTTTCCGAACGTGACCAACGTCGACGTGTCGGCGTCGCTCGGCCAGGTGCAGCGCGTGCTCGACCAGGTGGTGCGCGCGGTCGAGTTCCTGTTCGGCTTCACGCTGGCGACCGGCCTGGTGGTGCTGTTCGCCGCGGTGACGGCCACGCGCGAGGCGCGCGCGCGCGAGTACGGGCTGATGCGCGCCCTCGGCGCGAGCGCTTCGCTGCTGGCGAAGGTGCAGCGCACCGAACTGCTGGGCGTGGGCGCGCTGGCCGGGCTGCTGGCGTCGCTGGCGGCGCTGGCGGTGGGCTGGGCGCTGGCGCGCTGGGCCTTCGAGTTCGACTGGCAGGCCCCCGTCTGGGTGCCGCTGGCCGGCATGGCGGCCGGTGCGCTGCTGGCGCTGGCCGCCGGCTGGTGGGGCCTGCGCGGCGTGCTCGAGCGGCCGGTGGTGCAGACGCTGCGTGCTGCGCCGGAGTAGGCCCCGAGCGCATCCGGTCTGCGCATGGGCGGCTGCGTGCGCTGCTGCTCGACCACTGCGGGGCCGGCACCAACGCGCTGATCGTGCGCGACAGCAGTGCCGCCCAGAACGGACGCTGCATGCGCCTGCGCGGCACGCGGCCCTCTTTTCACGCTCGACCGTGCGGGTTGGTCTTGGCGAAGAGGTCGGTCACCGACCGCACGGGGGCGAGGCCGGCGCGGGTGGACTTGAACCGGCTTTCGCCGGCTTCCTGGAAGCCGCGTACGAGGTGCAGGCGCACGCCAAGAGCTACCTCGCGGCCGGCTTTCGCATCGACTGCGTGCGCGCCAACGGCGAACGGTCGACCTGCACGCCCGACTTCATCGTGCGCGGCACCGCAGGCGGCGTCTGGATCGTCGAGACCAGGGGCCGCGAGGAACTCGACCTGCCGCAGAAGATGGCGCGCTTGAAGCAGTCGTGCGCCGATGCCGGCGCCGCCGGCACCGCCGAGGGCGGGCCGCGCTGCGGCTTCGTCCACGCCGGCCAGAAAAGCTTCGATTTGCAAGAGCCGCAGAGCTTCGCGGGGCTGGTGACCAGTTTCCGCGACTACCCGCAAGCGCCTTGACGAAAGCCGCCGAACCGTAAATACTGCCGACATGAAGACGACCTTCGATCTGCCCGACCCGCTGCTGCGCAAAGCCAAGGCCGTCGCCGCCGACCAGGGGCGCCCGCTGCGCGATCTGGTGGCCGAGGCTTTGGCCGAGAAACTGGCGGCACTGGCCGTGGCCAAGGGCGCGCGGCGGTCGCGCGACAGCGAATGGAAGGCCTTCGAGGCCAAGCTGCACAAGCAGCCCGACGGCAGCTACATCAACCCCGAGATCCCCGAAGACGACAACTTCGCCGAGATCCTCGAAACCATCCGTGCAGAGCGGCTCGCCTGGCGGCCGCGCAATCCCTTCGAGGGCATTGACTTCGGCGACGAAGACGCGTCAGGCGCTGCACCACCGGCCCCGGGCAAGGGCTGAGCGTGTACCTGTTCGACACCAACGTCCTGAGCGAACTCACCAGCCGGCGGCCGAACGGGGCCGTCGTGCGCAAGCTGATGGCGTGCGACCCGGCGTTGCGCTTCGCGTCGGAGATGACCCGCTACGAACTGCGCTACGGCGCCGCCTTGCTGCCGCCCGACAACCCGATGTGGCAGCGCATCCTGGACGAGATCGTTCCGCGCTGCACCTGGTTGCCGATCGACGCCGCGGTGTGCATGTGCACGGCGGATCTGACCGCCGGATTGCGACGCAATGGCCGCATCCTGGACTGGGCCGACCTGTTCATCGCGGCCACCGCCTTGGTGCACGGCAAGATCGTCGTCACGCGCAACGTGCGCCACTTCGATCGCATCGAGGGCCTGCTCGTCGAGAACTGGTTCCCAGCCGAATCGCGCAAGAGCCCCGAGACATGAGCCGCCCCGACAAGCAGGCCTACGACCCGAGCGACGCCGACAAGCGCGACCTGATCGGGCTGATCCGGCAGGGCCGGCCGCTTCTCGGGAAGGGTTGCGTCATCCGGTTCGAGGGCGAGCGCGGGGCCGAGCCGGGAAGGCCGAAGGCGGTCGCCCTCTTCGGCAACGGCACGGCGCCGCGGTGGTGACCGAACGCACCGATTCGGCGGGCGCGTTCCCGGCCGGCGCGCGGCGCTGGGCCAGAATCGCCCGATGACCGAACGCGCCCCGGTGCGGCAGTTGCGCGTGCTGCACCTGGAAGATTCCGACCTGGACCACGAGCTGATGCTGGCGCAGCTGCGCCGGGCCGGGCTGGCGGTGCAGGCGCGGCGGGTCGAATCGCGCGCCGAGTACGAGGGCGAGCTCGGCGGCGACTGGGACCTGGTGCTGTCCGACTACAACCTGCCGGGCTTTTCCGGGCTGCAGGCGCTCGAGCTGCTGCGCGCCAGCGGCCGCGACCTGCCGTTCATCCTGGTCTCGGGCGAGATCGGCGAGGACACCGCGGTCGAGGCGATGCGCAACGGCGCCAGCGACTACCTGCTCAAGAGCAACCTGGTGCGGCTGGCGCCGGCGATGGAGCACGCGATCGCGGCGGCCGACACGCGCCGCGCGCGGCACAGCGCCGCCGCCGAGCTGCAGGCTTCGCGCCAGCGGCTGGCCGAGCTGGCGCGCCACCTGCAGACCAGCGTCGAGCAGGAGCGCAGCGCGATCGCGCGCGAGATCCACGACGACGTCGGCGGCTCGCTGACCGCGCTCAAGTTCGAGCTGGCCTGGATCGCGCGCCACGCCGGCAGCGATGCGGTGCGCGTGCGCGCGCAGTCGGCGCTGGACACGGTCAGCCACGCGATCGAGGCCAGCCAGCGGATCATGCACAACCTGCGCCCGGCGATCCTCGAGCAGGGGCTGGTGGCCGCGCTGCAGTGGATGGCCAGCCGCTACGAGCGCCGCACCGGCATCGAGTGCCGGCTGCAGACCAGCCACGACGCGCTGCAGCTGCCGGCCGGCGTGCCGCTGGTCGCCTACCGCACCGCGCAGGAGGCGCTGACCAACGTCAGCAAGCACGCGCAGGCGCGGCGCGTGCGGCTGGACCTGCTGTGCACGCCCGCGATGCTGTCGCTCGAAGTCGGCGACGACGGCCGCGGCTTCGGTGCGCGCGAGCGCGCCAAGGCCGGCAGCTTCGGCCTGCGCGGCCTGGCCGAGCGTGCGGCCACCGTCGGCGGCTGGATCGACGTGTCGAGCACGCCGCAGGGCACCACGCTGCTGCTGACCGTGCCGCTGGCGCCCGAGCCGCAGCACCCGCAGGCGCCGCCGGTTGCCGGCGACGAGCGCCACGATCCATCCGGCTGGGGGAGCCTATGACCCGCGTGATCCTGTGCGACGACCATGCGCTGATCCGCCGCGGCATCCGCGACACGCTGTGCGATGCGGCCGACATCGAGGTGGTGGGCGAGGCCGGCGACTACGGCGAACTGCGCGCGCTGCTGCGCAGCCTGGGCGACGGCGCCAAGACGCCGGCCTGCGACGTGCTGGTGCTCGACATCAACCTGCCCGGGCGCAGCGGGCTGGACGTGCTGCAGGTGCTCAAGGACGAGGGCAGCGCGCTGCGCGTGCTGATCGTCAGCATGTACCCCGAGGACCAGTACGCGATCCGCGCGCTGCGCGCCGGCGCGCAGGGCTACGTCAACAAGGGCGGCGACCCGCAGCTGCTGGTGCAGGCGGTGCGCACCGTGGCGCAGGGCCGCAAGTACGTGACCCCCGAGATCGCGCAGATGCTGGTCGAGTCGCTGAACGCGCCCAGCAGCGAGCACCCGCACGAGAAGCTGTCCACGCGCGAGCTGCAGACGCTGGTGATGATCGCGTCGGGCAAGCGCCTGAGCGACATCGCCACCGACCTGGTG
>JAFEFZ010000132.1 GCA_018240325.1 Pseudomonadota bacterium | reverse complement strand
GGCGTGTTCATGCAGGTGCACTTCGAGGCCAAGCGCTACGGCCTGCGCGGGCTGACCGAGGCCGAGATGCCGAAGCTGCGCGATTCGCTCGCGCGCCGCTGGCCGACGCTGATCCCGCTCGTGCTGCTGATCACGATCCTGGTGACGGGGCGCACGCCGTACCTCGCGGCCTTCGCCGGGATCAGCAGTTGCGCGATCGTCGGCCTGACCACGCAGGAGCGCGGCAACACGCCGCGCCACTGGGCGCTGATGGGCGCGCTGCACGCGGTGCTGCTCGTGCTGGTGTTCGGCGGTATCGAGCACGAGGGGCTGAAGGTCGGCCTCTTCCTGGCGGCGGCGGCGGCGACGCCGCTGCTGTTGCGGACGCTGCACGTGCAGGGCCGCATCGGCGGCGTGGTGCTGATCGAATCGCTCTCGACCGGCGCGAAGTACGCGCTCGCGGTGGGCGCGGCGGCGGCGACGGTCGGCATCGTGATCGGCGTCGTCACGCTCACCGGCGTCGGCTTCAAGCTGAGCACGATCATCACCGGCGCTGCGCAGGCGGCGGCCGGCGGCATCGCCACGCTGTTGCCGGCGGCGATCGCGAATCCGCAGGCGCTGACGCTGCTGGTCGCGCTGGCGATGACGGGGCTCGTGTGCATCCTGCTCGGCTGCGGCATCCCGACCACGGCCAACTACATCATCATGGTCACGGTCGCGGCGCCGACGCTGGTGCAGCTCGGCGTCGAGCCGCTGGTCGCGCACTTCTTCGTCTTCTACTACGGCGTGCTCGCCGACATCACGCCGCCGGTGGCGCTCGCCGCCTACGCCGCGGCGGGCATGGCCGGCAGCGACCCGTTCAAGACCGGCAACATGGCGTTCCGCCTCGGCCTCGCGAAGGTGCTGGTGCCGTTCGTCTTCGTGTTCTCGCCGTCGCTGCTGATCGTGGCCAAGGGTTTCAGCTTCTACGACTTCACGGTCACCTTCGTCGGCTGCGTGCTCGGCATCACGCTGCTCGCGGCGGCGCTGTCGCGTTTCTTCCTGGTCGAGATGAGCCGCGCCGAGCAGGCGCTGTGCGTGCTCGCCGCGCTGCTGCTGATCGCGCCCGGGCTCGCGCCGACGGTGGCGGGCGCTTTGCTCGCGCTGCCGGTGCTGCTGCGCCAGTTCGCGGCGCACCGCCGGGTGGCTCGGCCGGCGGCGGGTTGAGCGGCCGTCAATGCGCGGCCGCCGGGCGGTGGCTGTTGCGCAGGAAGAAGGCCAGCACCGCCACCAGCACCGCCGCCTGCGCGAGCAACCCCACCACCGACGGGTAGACCCCGAGCATCTCGATGCGCGGCCCGTGGATCGCGGTGGGCGCAATCCAGCCGGCCTCCTGCAGCGCGGCGATGCCTTTGCCGGTGAGCACCACGGCCAGCGCCGCGACCAGCCAGGCACTGAAGGTGAAGAACTGGCCGATCGGCAGCCGCGCGCTGAAGCGCAACAGCACGAAGGCGATCACGGCCAGGCACACGGCGCCGGCGGCCAGGCCGGCGACGATCGCGCCGTCGGTGCCTTGCCCCCACAGCGCCGCGTAGAACAGGATCGTCTCGAAGACTTCGCGGTACACCGCGATGAAGGCCAGGCCGAACAGGAAGAAGGCCGACTTGCGGCTGAGTGCGGCCGACATCCGGTCGCGCAGATACGCCTGCCACTGGCCGGCCAGGCTCTTCTGGTGCATCCACACGCCCACGCTCAGCAGCACTGCGGCCGCGAACAGGCTCGACAGCCCTTCCGTCACCTCGCGGTTGGCGCCGCTGATGCTGACCAGCCAGGTGGCCGCCGCCCAGGTCGCGCCGCCCAGCGCCAGCGCGCCGATCCAGCCGGCGTGCACGTAGGGCAGGAGTTCCGGGCGCTCGGCCTTGCGCAGGAAGGCGATCATCGCCACCACCACCAGCAGCGCTTCGATGCCTTCGCGCAGCAGGATCGTCAGGCTGGCGACGAAGGCCGCCGCGGCGTCGGCGCGCGAGGGCGCGAGCGCCTCGTCGGCGGCGGCGAACAGCGGCTCGATCGATCCGGCCTGCTGCTGCACCTGCGCCGCCGGGGCGTGCGCGGCGATCAGCGAGCGATAGCGGCCCATCGCCGTCTCGATCTCGGTCTTCAAGGCGCCGTCGCGCGCGGCGAGCGCCTGCTCGTAGGGCTCGACGCCGTCCAGGTACGACGACAGCGCCAGATCGGCTGCCCGCTTCGCGTCACCGGCCTGGTAGGCGGCGACGCTTTGCCGCAGGCGCTCGCGGGCCAGCGACAGGCCTGAAGTGCGGGACTCGGCGAGCGCCTGCGGCTCGGTGTGCAGGTAGGCCATCAGCTCGGCTGCCTGCACCGGGCCGACGGCGGCCGCCAGATCGGCTTCGGTCATGCGCACGAAGCCGGCGAGCCCGCCCACGGCAGCGCGCGCGTCGGGCTGCGCCGACCACAGGGCCTTGCCGCGGGCCAGCTGCGCCGGGTCGTGGGCGAAGCTGCCGATGAAGGTGGCCAGTGCCCAGCGGTCCTGATCGGAAAGCTGCGCGAAGGCCTGCATCGCCGTGCCGGGGATGCCCTGCGTCACCGCCTGGTACAGCGCGAACACGCTGCGCTGCTGCGCGCGCGAGCGGTCGGTGAAGGCAGTCGGCTTGGGCTCGAGCGCCTGCGCCAGCGGCCCGTCGCCACGGCCGGCGGCGCCGTGGCAGCCGGCGCATTCGGCCGCGTAGAGCCTGGCGCCGGCCTGGACGTCGGGGGCCGCAGCCGGCGCCAGCGGCATCGGGTACGCGGCCAGCAGGCGGTTGCCGAGCTGCGTGGCCAGCGCGGCCACCTTCGACGCATCGGCCTTGGCGTCGATCGCTTGCCGCAGTTCGTCCGCGGCGCGCAGCAGCGACGGCTGCTCGGGCCCGGCGTCGAGCGCCGCGATCTTGGCGCGTGCGGTCTGCGCGAACTCCTGCATCTCGGCAAACTCGGACGGCGACACGATGCGCCCGTCCTGCACCGCGCCGGCGTAGTCGACCGCGAGGTAGTCGAGGATCTGCCATACGCGCTGCACGTCGGCTTCCGACGCCCGGGCGCTCAGGCTCAGCGCCCCCGTCAGCGCGATGAGCAGGACGGCGAGAACGTGGTTCAAACGACCCATTCAATGAATTCTAAATGAGAGTGATTCCTAGACACAAGAACTGGTTGTGCCGGAACATCGAGGGTCGATCACCGCGTTCTCAGGTACGCCGCAAAGATC
>JAFEFZ010000131.1 GCA_018240325.1 Pseudomonadota bacterium | reverse complement strand
ACCGATGACGCCGGCATCACCGTACGGGTGTTGTCTGCTCCCACCGGCGATTCGCCCGACTTCGAGAAGGTGTCACGCGCGATCGCGATGATCGTGATGGCCGATCCGTCGACGGTGCTCGCGGGTACTGCTGCGCCGGCACCGGCCGGCCAGGTGCGCACCGGCCAGGCTGCGGGAGCACGCGCCCATCCTGCGGCAGCAGTTCCGGGCACCCTGGTGCTCGCCGTCCAATCGAACGGCGCGGCGTCACGCAAGGCCGAAGGCCGCGCCGAAGTGGCGGCCCCGATCGAGGTGTCGCGCCATCCGGCGGGCGCCCAAGGTGCAGGCGAAGCCGCCCCGGCCGCCACCCTGTCTGCACCGGCAACGGATCTGGACCGCACGCTCGCCAGCCTGGCCGAGGTGCTGGGCGCGTCGATCGACACCCAGGCGGCCGGCGACGAGACACCCGCGATCCGGGCGTCGGCCGTCGCTGCCGACGCGCCGTCGGCGTCGGCTGCTGATCGCCTCGCGACCACCGCTGACGCACGCGGTTTCCGGATCGCCGAAGGCGACGCCGCGGCGCACCGGGACTGGCTGGTGCGCCTGATGCAGGCGCACGACATCGAGGTCGCATCGCACGCCGATATCGTGCTGATCGACCTGGGCAGCATTCGCTTCGATCTGAAGCCCGGCGACCTGGGGCTGTCCAGCAGCCTCGGCGCCCAACCCGTCGTCGCCACCGAGGAAGACAAGGTGCTGCAGACGCTCGCGTTCGTGCGTTCGTCGTCGGACCAGAGCCGGGACGAAGCCGATGCGCGCCGCTCGGGCCGAAAGGCCGGTGCGGCCGCTCGACCCGATTCAGCCGTGCCCGCCGCTGCCGCTGCGTCGGAGGCAGACAAGGTGCTGGATGCGCTCGCGCTCGTGCGCGGGTCTGCCGACGCCGCTCAGGCAGGCGACGCGCAGCCGCATGACGGCGACCGCCACTCTCGAAGCCCGCTGGGGGACGAGCTGGTGGCCGTGCGCACCGACAAGCTCGAGGAAGTCAGAGGTGGGTTCGTGACCGATGGCGGCCTCAAGGTCTCGTTCGGCATCGAGCGCGCTGTCTATATCAACGGCGATCTGGTCGCCACGACCACGCTGAACGTGGGCGACCTGTCGCGCACCGCGGCAACCGGTACGGCGCCGGCCGCGAATGCAGCTGCGCAGGCCGCGACCGGCACGCTGGCGTTGATCCAGACGGGCCCGGGCAACACCTTCACGACCGGGCCGATCGGCGCGGACGCGCTCGGCACCGTCATCCAGAACCGGCTCGACAACCAGCAGATCACGGCGATCACGCGGATCAACGCCGCCGTGAATTCGGCGAGCATCATGCGCTCGCTGAACCTGCAGAGCTCACTCAGGAGCGCCACGATCGACGCATTGCGCCGCTGAGCGCCGGCACCAACTGCCGGCACTGATCGTCGGCAGCTTTGGGCGGGGGGTTGGCGTATGCCTTCGCGATCGTTCACGCCCCCAGCCCGCGGCTGCAGCGCCGCCGGCTCGCGCACCGGTGCGGCGCACCGCTGGCCCGCGGCGATGCCGGGGTCATGCGCGGCGAAATCTAGAACGACATCGGGTACCGCAGCGACAGCGTCACGTCCGGTGCGTCCCGGGTCACGCCGACGCCGACGGTCACGTTCAGGTTCTGGGTCGGCGTCAGGCGATACGAGCCGCCGATCAACAGCGTGCCGACCTGCAGCGTGACCGAATCCGGCGCCGCCACTCCGTTGATCTTGGTCTTGGCGATCGAGGCCTGATCGTAGGCGAAGCTGAGCGACAGCTTGTCGTTCAGCCCCAGCCCGATGCCGAAGTTGAACCCGAATATTCCGCCAGGCGCCACCTTGCCGATGTACCTGTCGCCTTGGTCGGTCCGCATCGTCACGTCGTTGCGCGCAAAGGAATACAGGTAGTTGACGGTCCCGAAGAGCACTACCGGGTCGGTCGGGTACAGCACGGTGAATCCCGGCTGGATGCCGTTGAAGCCGCTGCCGGTCGGCAGATCGGTCTGGATGCCTTCCCCGTGCAGGCCGGGAACGGATCTCGTCATCACCTCGAACGGGTCGGTTCCGGTCCGGCTCTTGAACCTCAGGCTGCCGACGTAGAAGGGCTTGTTGGTGCCGCCGTCGTTGAACTGGTAGCGGGCCGTGAACTCGACGTCGCCGATGCCCGAACCTGATCCGTTGAATACGGCAACGTCCTGAGCGGAGCCCTCCAGGAATTCCCGTCCGACACCTGAATCCGAACGGTAGATATAGGGGACACGGCCCTCGATCTCGAAACGGTTCGTCACCCCGTAGCTGCCCCGCAGCGCAGCCGTCCAGGTGTTGCGCCTGACTTCGCGCACATCGATCAGCCCGATCAGTAGCGCGGGAAGGATGCTGTAGCCGACCAGCGAAACCCGCAGGCTCGACGAATACGAATACGCGATCGAAGGCTCCACGACGAACATGCCGCGCTGGGTCAGCACGCCCGGGAGTTCGAGCACGCGGGCGACGCTCAAGGGCCCGATGTTCTCGCCCTCGGCAGGAGCCTGGCCTACCGGCGCGATGCCTTGGCCTTCGGCCTGCTTCGCGTCCGCAGCAGGCTGCGCCCCTTGCGGGGCTTGTGCGGCCTGGGCGGTTTGCGGCCCCGATCCGGCGGCTCCCGCCTGCCCGCCGCGCTGCGTGGCCAGCACCTCGGTGGCGACCGCGCGCTGCAGGCCTTTCAATGCCGCTTCCTGCTCCGAGACGAGCTTGCGCAACGAGTCCAGTTGCCGCGTCTGTTCGTCGACCTGCTGCTTCAGCGCCTGCAGCCGCGCAGCGGCATCGTCCGCCGTCGCTGCTTGCTGCGCACGCACCCACGACGGCGACACGAGGATTGCCGCAGCCGCAACACAGGCCGGCACGCGGTGTTTGGACCCTCTTGGCTTCATCTGAAAAACTCTCCCTCGGTTCAGTCGCACATCGTTGCACGTCGCTGCGGCGCGCATGAGAACACCCAGCCACGCCTGCTGCGGCGGCACCTCAACGGAAAGACGGGCGCTGCGTGAATTGCTGCACGGCCGGAACCGGCCGGGCCGCAGGGCCGAGGGCGCCGCATGCACCAACGCACATCAGGCGCAGCCAAGGCCTCCGTCAACATCAACTGTAGACGCAAGGGTGCCGATTGCGAGGCCTGGCTTGCCGGTGGCATCTTGACCCCCCGCGATTGGGGGGGCACAAACGAAGGTCGCGCTGTGGCTTCGCGGTGAAACATCGGCTAGTGTGCAAGCCCCTTGCAGACGGCACCGAGGCAACCAGCCCGAGAAGATGTCGAGCGCACGAGCAGCCAGCGCGCCGCAACCATTTGGAGCAGCGCATCGATTCCGGAGGATCCATTGATGTCGAGCAGGCCGGTTCTGTTCATTTCCCGACTGGGACTCGACGCGACGCTCAAGACGGAACTGAAGGAAGCAGGCTGGGAGCCGGCGGTTGCCGACTCGCTGCCCGCGGCAAGACAGATCCTGGCGAAGAAGGACATGCACGTCGGCATGGTCCTGTGTACCGGCGGCAGCGCAGCGGATGGCGCGGGGCTCGACGGATTCCTGCGTGAGTTCCCGCAGGTCGAGTGGGTCGGCGGCTTCGCGCCCGGGCTGCTGGGCGAGCACGACCTGCGCGACGTCATCCTCGACCAGATGTTCGATCACCTGACGCTGCCGGTCGATCCGCAGCGGCTGATCGCGGTGCTGGGCCACGCGTACGGGCGTGCCCGGCTGCGGGCTGAATCGGCGGCGGCGCCCGCGACCGACGTGGAGTTCGGGGTCTACGGGCAGAGCGCTTCGATCAAGAAGCTGCTGCGTCAGCTCCTGCGGGTGGCGAAGGTGGACGCGCCGGCGCTGATCTGCGGCGAGAGCGGCAGCGGGAAGGAATTGATCGCCAACGCGATCCACAAGGCCTCGAAGCGCGCCGACGGTCCCTTCGTCGTCGTCAACTGCGGCGCCATCCCCGCGACGCTCATCCAGTCGGAGCTGTTCGGCCACGAGAAGGGATCGTTCACCGGCGCCGATCGGCAGCGTCGCGGCCTGATCGAAGCGGCCAACGGCGGCACGCTGTTTCTGGACGAGATCGGCGATCTGCCGCTCGACATGCAGACCAATCTGCTGCGATTCCTGCAGGAAGGCACCATCGATCGCATCGGCGCGAATCGCGGCTCACCTGTGGACGTGCGGGTCATCGCTGCCACGAACGTCGACCTCGAAGGGGCTGTTGCGGGCGGCGCGTTCCGCAAGGACCTGTATTACCGGCTGAACGTGCTGCCGCTGTCGGTGCCCCCGCTGCGCGAGCGGGGCGGGGACGTCCAGTTGCTGGCCGAGCACTTCTTCCACAAGTTCAGCGGAGACCGCAGCCGGCGGCTGCGCGGGTTCAGCAAGCGCGCGATGGCCGCACTGCTGGCGCACGATTGGCCCGGCAACGTGCGCGAGCTGATCAACCGTATCCGCCGCGCGATGGTGCTGGCCGATGGGCGGCTGATCACGCCCGCCGATCTCGGGCTTGCCGCCGCCGCCGAGATTGCGCCGCAGCAGCTGCCGCTGGACGAGGCACGGCTGCATGCGGAGCGAGAAGCCATTGCCGAATCGCTGCTCTCGGCCGGCAAGAACGTCACGCATGCGGCCAAGCAGCTGCGGATCTCGCGCATGACGCTGTACCGGCTGATGGCCAAGCACCAGCTCAGCGCCTGACGCCGCCGCACGCAGCCCGCCGCGCGCGGTCCGCCGCATGCCACCGCACCCCACGGCCGGGCTTGCAGGCCCGGCCGTTTGGCTCCGACCTCACGTCGCTGCGCGACATGAGTCTGCGCCGCAACGCGCCGCGGCGCGTTGTCGCCCGCCGCGCGCGGTCCGCCGCATGCCACCGCACCCCACGACCGGGCTTGCAGGCCCGGTCGCTGCGCCCGCCGCGCGCGAGCCCGCAGGGGCTCGCGCTGGTGCGGGCTCAGCCCAGCGGCACGGGGACGAAGAGTTGGTTGCCGTCGCGCTGCACCAGCAGCGCCACGCTCTTGGGCTTGCCCTTCAACACCTCGCGCACCTGCTCGATCGAGTTGACCGGCTTGCCGTTGACCGCCAGCAGCACGTCGCCGCGCTCGACGCCGGCCTGCGCGGCGGCGCCGGTCGCCTGCTCGACGACCAGCCCCGACGCCAGCCCTGCGCCCTGGCGCTCCTGCGGCTGCAGCGGCCGCAGCGCCAACCCCAGCTTCGGGCCCTGCGTGGCGGCGGCGTCGCCGGCATCGGCACGCATCTCGTCGCCGCCGCTGGCATTGCCGAGCCTGGCGGCGACTTCGATCTCGCGCTGGTCGCGCCACACCTTCAGCGTCACCTTCTCGCCCGGCGCCGCCATGCCGACCACGCTGGACAGCATGCCCGAGCGTTCGATCGGCTGGCCGTTGACCTGCGTGATCACGTCGCCCGCCTTGAGCCCGGCCGCGGCGGCAGCGCTGCCCGGCACCACCTGCGACACCAGCGCGCCGTCGGGGCGCTTCAGGCCGAAGGACTCGGCCAGGCCCTGGTTCAGGTCCTGCACCGTCACGCCCAGGCGGCCGTGTTCGGCCTTGCCGGTGGCGACGATCTGGTCGCGGATCTTCAGCGCCACGTCGATCGGGATCGCGAAGCTCAGGCCCTGGTAGCCGCCGGTGTGCGAGTAGATCTGCGCGTTGATGCCCACGACTTCGCCGCTGGCGTTGAACAGCGGCCCGCCCGAGTTGCCGGGGTTGACCGCGGCGTCGGTCTGGATGAAGGGCACCACCGCGTCACCCGGCAGCGAGCGGCCCTTGGCGCTGACGATGCCCTGGGTCGCGCTCTGCTCGAAGCCGAAAGGCGCGCCGATCGCGAGCACCGGCTCGCCGACTTCCAGCCTCTTCGAGTCGCCCAGGCGCACCACCGGCAGGCCCTTGGCGTCGATGCGCAGCACCGCCACGTCGGTCACCGGGTCGGCGCCCAGCACCTTGGCCGAGAACTCGCGCCGGTCGCTGAGCTTGACCGTTACTTCCTTGGCTTCGCGCACCACGTGCGCGTTGGTCAGGATCAGCCCGTCGGCGCTGATGATGAAGCCCGAGCCCTGGCCGCGGAACGGCTGGTCGGGTACGCCGCCGCGCGGCATGCGCTGGCCGAATCCCGGGATGCCCTTGAAGAACTGGAAGTACGGGTCGTTCTCGAAACCCGGCGGCAGCCCCTGCGGCGCGCCCCCCGACTCGTCGGCGCCTGCCTTGTGCATGCCGGCCACCGTGATGCCGACCACCGCCGGGCCGAAGGTTTTGACGATCGCGCGGTAGTCGGCGACCTGGCCTTGCGCGGCGATCATCGGCACGGCTGCGGGTTGTGCGCTGGGCGCGGCGGCCACCGCCGCAGGCGGATTGGCGGCGTCAGCGGGCTTGTCGAGCCAGCCGGGTTTCAGGCTGAAAGCCCCGGCAGTGCCGACGGCGAGCACACCGGCGGTGACCAGGGCGACGTTCAGGGGCTTGAGCTTCATCGGAATCCGTCCTCGTGGCAGTGAAGCGCCGCAGGGGCGCACGCTGCGCACGATAGGCAGCCGGGGTTAGCGCTGGGTTAGCGTCGGATGAAGCCGGGGTTAAGGCGCGCCGCGGGCCCGGCGCCGCGGGGCGCGCCGGCTGCGGAGCAGGGGCGCACGCGGCCCGCAGCCGGTGCCGGTGCGCCGCCGCGTCAGCGCGGCCCGGTCACGTCGAAGCGGTACACCAGCGTCAGGTCGGCCACGCCGCTGGCGAGGTCGCCGTTGACCGCCTTGAACCAGCCGCCGCCCAGCCGCAGTGACCAGTGCGGCGACAACTCGACGCCGATGAACGCCATCGGCTTGACGACGAAGCCGTCGCCGGTTGCCACGCCGCCGCCGCCCGCCGCCCCGAAGGCGAACTCAGCGCCCAGTTCCAGCGGCGGCGCCGGCTGCCACTGCGCGCCGGCCGCGAACAGGCCGACCGAGAAGGCGCCGGCATCGCCGCCGTAGGCGCTCTGCACCTGGCCGCTCAGGTAGACCTGTTCGCCGACGAAGCGGGTGTAGCGAAGACTCACTTGCTGCAAACTCTGCGCCGGGCCGTTGGTGCGCGCGGCATTGAACACCTGCTCGACGCCTATCGACCAATCCTGGCGCACCGTCTGCGCGGGCGCGCCGGGCGCCGGCTCGAGCTGCCACTGCAGCGCCAGGTT
>JAFEFZ010000130.1 GCA_018240325.1 Pseudomonadota bacterium | reverse complement strand
GGCGCGCCATGATCCGAACGCGCACGCACCGGGCAGGCGCAGCCTCGGCGCGCGGGCAGGCGGCACTCGTGCTGCGCATGCAAAGGCGCGCCATGATGCCCAACCGCCGTGTCTTCCTGCTTTCCACTGCCGCTGCGGGCGCCGCGCTGACTTCGCTCGCGCGCGCACAGGCCAGGGTCGACGAGAAGGACCCGCTGGCGCAGTCGCTGGGCTATGTGCTCGATGCGTCCAAGGCCGATGCGCAGAAGTTCAAGAACTTCGCGGCCGGCCAGCATTGCGGCAATTGCGCGCAGTACCAGGGCAAGCCCGGCGACGCCTGGGGCCCTTGCCCGGTCTACGGCGGCAAGCTGGTGTCCGACCAGGGATGGTGCAGCGCCTGGTCCAAGAAGGCGTAGCTGCCCGGCTCGGTGCGCGGCGGGCGCGCAGGGGCGCCGATCGCGGCCGCACGGCACTTCGATTCGGCGCGGCGCGTCGCGGCGCGGCATTCCCAGGCGATCGTGCGGCCCGCTGGGTTCGACACTGCTGATAGAGGGGTCGCCGCGGCGGGCCTAGCATGGCCTGCACGGGCGCTGCCCCGGGCTGCCGTCGCAGGAGGTCGCGTCCGCCCACTCACAACCGGGAGCAGTCATGGCAGAAGTGATTCACGGTCCGCAAAAGCTCGGCCCGCTGACGCCGTTGGTCGGCGACTGGGAAGGCGATGTCGGCGTCGATCTGTCGTACCACAACAAGGACGACGAGACCGCGCAGACCGGCTACTTCGAGAAGGCGTGGTTCCATCCGATCCCGGTCGTCGAGAACGGGCACCAGACGATGGAGGGGCTGAACTATCAGATGACCGCCTGGCGCCACGGCGAGGAGGCGATGGCGCCGTTCCACGACGAGGTCGGCTACTTGTTGTGGGACAAGGCGAACGGCCAGGTGATGCGCTGCTTCGCGGTGCCGCGCGGGCTCGCGATCCTTGCCGGCGGCAGCGCCGGGCCGCGCGACGAATCGCTCACGTTCAAGGCCGAGCCCGGTGCGAAGACCTACGGCCTGGCGCAGAACCAATACCTGCTCGAGCGCGCCGAGGCGCTGGCGTTTTCCAGCACCTTCACCTTCAATGGCGACGGCAGCTTCAGCTACACCTCCGATCTGGTGCTCAGGCTCGCGGCCACCGGCGGCGAGTTGCACCACACCGATCGCAACACGCTGCATCGGGTCAAACGCATCCATCCGGGCGCGCAGGGCCAGTGAGGATCGCGCCGCGCCGCGTTCGCTCGGCGCAGCGGTGCCGGTGTCGGGCGACGGCGGCGCGACTGCCGAGCCGGTCGCATTCGCCGAGCTGTTCGAAGAACAGCAGGCCGGGCGGGCGTTGATCGGCCGCCCGAGCCGGGTGCGCATTGACACGCAGGCGCCAGCGGTACGCCG
>JAFEFZ010000012.1 GCA_018240325.1 Pseudomonadota bacterium | reverse complement strand
CAACAAGTCGGTTGGGCACCGGCAGCGCAGAAACAAGGCCGTCGCCGTTTCAAGCACCCGTCCAAGCCCGGCCGGGTCCCCGTGCCGGGCAAGCCCAGCGATGACCTTGCCGCCGGCACGAAGGCGAGCCACTTCGAGCAAGCCGGCCTGAAGACCTGAGGTCCGCGATGCCATCGCCCTGCACCGCCCGGGCATGCGCGCGGACGGGCTCGCGATCCCCGGGCCCACGAGCCGGGCCGGGTACGTCGATCTCGCGGCGCAGGCCGCGCGGCGGGCGTGCTGCGCGCCGGTCAGCGCCAGTGGCCTGCGAGCGAGTGTCGCCCAGGCAGCTACGGCTGCACGTCCGGCTGTTCGCCCTCGCCGCGCAATGCCGACGCATGCTTCAGCAAGGCCGCCACATGCCGGTTCGCGACTTCCCAGATGATGTCCGGATCGACTACGAAATAGTGGTGCGCAATCCGATCGCGCAAGCGGGCCGGCCCCGACCGATCCGCCGCGGGCAGCAATGCGCGCGCATCGGCCGGCAGCTTCTTGATGGCGTCGCCGACCACCTGCAGGTTGAAGAGCACCGCGTCGAAGGCGGCCTCGTCGGCCACGAAGGGCTCGAGCGTGGGCCGCGTCGAAGTGATTCGATATCGATCGACTTCGGCTCCGGCGCCCGGCCAAGTGTTGCAGCTCAGACTCGAGACCGTCATCGATCCAGTGACGGCCATTGCCTGGCTGCATGCAGCACACGCAGCATGCGCACCAGATCGCTGGTCACGTCGTAGACCAGGATGTAGTTCTGGTGCGCGACCAGCTCGCGGGTGCCGACGACACGACCCGGCCGGCCAAGACCGGGGTAGTCGACCAAACGGCCGGCCTTCTCCTCAAAGAGCTCATCGAGGGCCAGAGCGGCGATCGGGTTGTCGGCCTGGATGTAGTCATAGATCGCTTCACGGTCTTGGATGGCTTCGGGCGTCCAGTGCAGTTGCATCATTCGGACGCTTCAAGCCGGCGGCGCGTGGCGGCGCGACGGGCTGCAAACTTGGCTTCGACCTCGGCGGCCGGCACCAGGCGACCGGCGTTGGCCGAGTCCAGGCCGGCTTGCACCTGCCGACGGAACCAGGCGTCATGCTCGGTCGCGTCCTGCTGTTGCTGCACGAACTCACGCATGAAGTCGCGCAGGAGCTGAGCGCCAGTGCGGTCGCGGGCCTTCGCGGCCGTGGCGAACTCGATCTTCAGGGCCTCATCGACCCGAAAGGTGAAGGTTGCTTCGCTCATGGCATTGCCCTCATGTGTTACATCACAAGTACAGAGTAGCACATTGCCGGCCGAGACGGTGGCCAAGGCGGCCGCTCGCGGCACCGAAGGCCGCACCCCGCCTGATGCGCCGGATCGTCATGGCCTTGTCCGGCAGGATCTGCGATCGCCCGCCCGACGCCGCTGCAGGGTGCATTTGGTCGTGGGCAGCCGACCCTGAAGCGCCGGATGTGCAGGTTGTTTCCGGCGTCGGGCTGCAACGTGATGCGAAGCAGCGGTGCATCCACCAGTGGCGCCTCAGCGCGCTCACCAAGGCTGCTCGAGGACATCCGCGACGAGCGCATCGGCCTTCCCAATTGAGAGATCGGCAGGGCCAGTCCTCCTGCACCCGGCAGCGGGATCACGCCGTGTGCAGTTCCTGGCGCAGCACTTCGCGCAGCTTGCGCACGGTCAGTGGCGCGTCTTCGGCCAGCATGGCCGCGCGCAAGGTGTCGTTGATCAGCGTCTGGTAGTTTCCGCCGCCCGCCACCTGGGCGCGGAACCAGGCCAGCACGTCCGCGTCGATGCGGATGGTGATGCGCTCCTTGCCTTCGTTCTCTTTCTGCAGGCGCGCGAGCGCCGGCACCTGCGCGGCCGGCTGGGCTTGGCTGAAGTCGTACTCGTCTCGCATGGTGCTCAATCTCTGGGGTAGTGGCGCCCTTCGCCGCGACTGGCCTTGCGCGCCGAAATGATGCGGATGCGATCGCCGGCGCGCTCGGTACACACGACCACCAGCGTGCGCGGCAGGGCATCCAGCCCGAGGGTGCCGGCGACGCGGCCCGGCCGGCCGAGACCGGGGTCATCAACCAAGCGGCCGGCCATTTTCTCGAAGAGCTCATCGAGGGCCAGGGCGGCGATCGGATCGTCGGCCTGGATGCAGTCATGGATCGCTTCGCGGTCTTGGACGGCTCGGGTATCCCTTGCGGTTGCGTTGCGCGGCCAAGGCGGCGTTGCACACCGCCGTGCACGCCGCCGGCGTCAGCCAAGCTGCAGCTCGCAGCGCAGGCCGCCGCGGGCCGGTCGCCTGCGAAGAGGAGGCTCGCGTGTGGGCACCGGCCGCACATTGATCGAGCGCGAAGCCATGCCGCGCCATCGGGCCGTGCAACCGCCTCACGCCGCCCGCGATTGGAACGCGGGCTGCATAGTTTGCCGGCGAGGCGGCCATGCACAGCATCATCGAGTCGCACCGCGATGAAGTCCGCCGGCTCTGCCGCCGGTTCGGCGTGCAGAGCCTGGATGTATTCGGCTCGGCCACCGGCGACGCCTTCGACCCGCAGCGCAGCGATATCGACTTCGTCGTCGACTTCGGCCCCGGCGCGCAACCCGATCTGTTCAATCGCTGCTTCGGGTTGAACGAGGCCCTGGCCGCGCTGTTCGCCCGCAAGGTGGATCTGGTGATGGCCGGCAGCATGGTCAACCCCTACTTCATCGACGCGGTCAAGCGGCCGGCGCTGCTGCAGGATGTGGACACTTGCATAATATCGCCCGCGATGTCAGACTATCCAAATGCGCGTTGTGCTCGATACCGACGTCGTGGTGGCGGCGATGCGCAGCCCATCGGGTGCTTCTTCGGCATTGCTGGAAGCCGCTGTCGGCGGCCGGATCACGCTGCTGGGCAACGTGGCCCTGGCGCTCGAGTACGAAGCCGTTTGCTCCCGGGCCGAGCATCTGCGCGCAGCGGGCCTGAGCCCACGCCAACTGGGGGTCTTCGTCGATGCCGTGATCGCCTTGATGGAGCCGGTGGAGTCACACTTCATCTGGCGGCCCCAGTTGCGAGATGCCAGCGACGAGATGGTGCTGGAAGCCGCTGTCAACGGCGGCGCAGGCGCCATCGTCGGTTTCAACCAGCGGGGCTTTGGCGCGACGCCGGCGCGCTTCGGCATCCCGGTCTTGCTGCCGCGCGATGCGTTGAGGAGCCTGCCGAAATGAGCGAATCGTCCACCTATCCGCTGCGCCTGCCCCGCTCGGTCAAGGCAGCGGTCGAGAAGCTGGCCCGCGAAGAAGGCATCAGCATGAACCAGTTCGTCGCCACGGCCGTGGCCGAGAAGCTGGCCGTGATGAGCACCGCCGCCTTCT